>REDP01000161.1 GCA_007693455.1 Planctomycetota bacterium
TTGCCGAATGCTTGCATCGGCAGCATGGAACCACAGCTGTTTTCGATGATCCCGAGGCCGAAGCCATGCGCGGTTGGTTCCGTGCCCTGTGCGCTGCCGATCAACACGCCACGGAACTGCTCAATCAGATCAAATCACTCCTTCCTCAGGTGCATCCAGCGCTCGTATCACACCTGACCAATAACGGTTTGCCGAATTGGGCCATGGAACTCCTCAAGGCCTATCCCACAGCAGAACGCTTGGCACGCGCGCGCGTAAAGACCGTGGCAAAGATCCGCATGATCACCGAAGCAAAGGCCCGGCAATTGATTGACGAAGCAAAACGGTATCAAATGGCGGCAACGGGCCCCACCAACGCGATCCATATGACGTTCTTGGTCGATTCCTTGGCAGAGGCTGAGCAAAGGAATGACCGACACTGGAAACGTTTAGAGCAATCCTTCAACGATTCGGCCGAAGCGCACCTGATGCAAACCATCCCAGGGGTCGGAATCAAAACCAGCGCCGCCATGCTCGCTGAAACGGGGACGCTCACCCGTTTTATCAGTGCCGACGCATTAATTGCCTATTGCGGACTCGACCCCATTTTTGAGCAGTCAGGTGATGGGGTCGTCAATAAAGGCATTAGCCATAAAGGACCGGCGAAGTTGCGAGGCATGCTCTTCAATGCCGCCCGTACAGCAGTCGCACACAACCCCATTATCAAATCGTTCTATCAACGACTGACGGCAAACGGCAAGCCTTACTATCTGGCCATGACCGCCTGTATGGCAAAGCTCGTCCGCATCATGTATGCCTGCGTCATTACCGGCAAAGCATTTGATCCGACCATCCACGAAAAGAATGTTAAGCGTTGTGGGGACGACCACCGAGCCAAGGAACCACTGGGACGCAAAGAGGTCACCCATGCCGTACGGGACTCCTTGGCCCCGATCTCACGCAAAGAAAAACAGCGGAGAAAGGCCCAGGAAAGACAGCAGACGGCCGACAGTGTACGAGGTCAATGCCTCAATGCCGAACCGCCTGCTGTCGCTGGTGAGCATGTCTTGGGCCGTCAAAAACGCAAGACCGGGAGGGTCCCGATTATGACTTGAATTCAACGGGGTAGCTTCGTGGCTTGGTGAGAACCCTTCTTCTGCCCCGTACACCAGCGATGAATGGCCTCTCACGAAAGACACTCAGCCATAAAGATAATACAAAGTCCTTGGCTTTTTTCAGTGCTCTCCTTTCTCTGTGGTGATCCAAATAGCTGGCGCTTTGGTTTTATACCACAGATACCAGCACACAGAGGGGAGAAGGGAGCAAGCACATAAGATAAAAGTGAGAGCACTACCGTTTGGCCGGTTTTAGGCGCTGTGCCGCGCATGGATTGGGGCCGAGTGCAACTCGGCGATCCCAGCTGGGATGGTTGGTGGGGCTGAGATTTAGTGCGCTCGGGAGATCGATGGCATTACCCATTGGAGATGGACAAATACTCCCGTATCCAGTCGAGCATCTGCCACATGCTTAATGCCATTGATCTCCAGGTCGGCCAGCATAATCACCCATAATAGGGCTCTTTATCCGCCAAAAAAAATCCCCGCGAAGTGGGGCGCCTTTTTCCCATGCGCTTTACGGCGGATTGTGGTAGAATACTCATACTCCTTGTAAACATATACCCACGCCGTGAAAAAAAACTTGCCGCCTACCAGCGCCGCGCCAAACGGGCACCAGGATAGAAGTGGCGCAATATGTCTCCCGCCAGAATGCCCTCTTGGGCCATGGCCCAGGCACTAATCTGTGATAGTCCAACACCATGGCCAAAGCCCTTGCCATGAATCGTAATCTGATTGCCCTGATGTTGCAGGCTGGTCCATAGGGTACTGCGCAAATCATGACTACCCAAGAGAAGACGAAAGCGGGCGGCATCCACGCGCCAGATACGCTCGGGACCTGTGTGATGGACAGCCAGTTCTCCGACCCGACCACTGGCATGACGATGGCGCACTTCAATGCGCTGAATGTTTCCCAGGGAAAGCTGCTGCCCCTGGGCCTGGGCATTTTGTCGCAGGCGCCAGGATAAAGCATCGCCCGCCATACTCCATTGCCATTCATAGACGGTGGGACGACGGAGCCCCTGCGCACCGCGACGTGCCCAGGGGTCATCTACCGACGGCATGGCTGGTCCTGGATCAGTTACTCCATCAGCCGCCATGCGATCGGCGAAGACTTCTGCTTTGGCAGCAGTGCGGCCGCCCGAGCAACTGTGAAACCAGGCGGTGAGGGGAAGGCCCTGATAGAGCAAGATATCCCCCCGCGTTTGCCGCAGGGCGGTACGTAAATGCACATGCATTTGCGGCAGATATCCAGCATATGCCACATCCACGCGTTCGGCGGCTGCCACATGCCAGGGTCGTTGATGATGCCGTAAATACTGACTGGTAATATAGGATCGGGCCGCTACTGCCTGCGCTTTGAGAGCTTCAAGTGGCCAACTTCCTCCCATTTCACGTTCTATCACTCCAGGCAGGAAGTCTTCTATGCCTATACGCTCGATCACCGCCAGGCCATCATCCAAACGTTTAATCACCAGATCGCCACCATATTCGGTACGCCGATTATCACCTTCAATGGAGAAGGTTGCACCACTTCCTGACCATTGGATATGCATCTCATAGGCGCGCTGCAGACCTAAGGCAGCGATAACAATCTGGCCATTACGCTCCTCCACCAAGACACGTCCAGGGCCAATGCGCCGCCCATCAATGCTGCCACGGCGCTCAAGGGTAAGCCACTGCCGACTCCCCCGTGCCAGCAATACATCCAATATGGGTTCACCGCGTATTTCGGGCACTGGCTGTGGCTGGGGTGCTACTGGCGGTGCTACTACAGCTGCTTGCGAGGGAGCTTGCAACACCTGGGGTTGAACTACAGGTGCGGGCGCCACTGATCTTGCTGCTGAACCACGTTGCTGACAACTCGACACAAGTAGGCCCAGGGAGCAGAGCAGGAGAAGTCCCATGCACCATAAACCGCCCACCTGGCGCGGGAGTGATCGAACAGCAAAGTACAGCAGACTCATAACGTCACCTCAAAAGTGTCATGCCAACCATCATAGGCCAACTCTACACCCGGCGGGAGACGATCCTGCCATTCCTGCCAGCGCACGGAATACCCCATGTGGGTCAGCACCGCTCGCCGTGGTCGCAGATCTTCCAGCACTTCATAACACTCCTGCCAATTCAAATGGCTTACATGGGGATCTTCTTGCAACATGTTAAGCACCAAAAGATCTTTGCCGCGCATGGCCGAACGGGTTTGCGCACCTATTGTTTTGGCATCAGTAATATAGCCAGCTCTATCGCCCAAACCCCAGGCCAATACTAAGCCCGCAGGACCATGCTCGACCGGCCACGGAGTCACTGGCAAGTCTCCTACGTGATATTGCTGACCGATGTCGACTGCTTGCGTTTGCAATACGGGATTTCCTTGATGGTAGTAGGCATTGGTGCGGCCAAAACAGTAAGGAAACATTGCCTGCACTTCGTCTAAATGCTCTGCGGAACCATAAAGGGTGATGCCCCCACCACCCATAAGACGGTTGATATGGCGCAAATCGTTGAGCCCATGACTATGGTCGGCGTGGGCGTGGGTCAGGAGTACCCCGTCGCAACGGCAAATGCATTGTTCTGGGTAGCCGACTCCATCCCAGTTGGCGAAGGGGTCACGCAATTGCTGCATAAGGTCTGGGCCACAGTCGATCAAGAGGACTTGCCCCGCGGGGCCAAGGAGTGCGGCCCCACTACGACGACGCAGATCACGAGGATCACTCGACCACAGTTCCGGTACGCCCCAAGGCGGATTGCCGTGACTAGTGCCACAACCAGTAATAACCAGTGTCCAGATTGCCATGATACGTGTAGTGTGCTAGGCTATGGACCCGCAAGCAATGGGCGCTTGTCGCCGCGCAGTTACGATGATAATCACTACCTAAAGCTTCATGCACTTTACCGCTCTATGATAACAGGGACGTTTTATGGTTCTACTCAACACCCAAACCATCGATGAACTCCAAGATGCCATTGGCCAAGATGCAGTCCATGATATCGCCCAAGCCCTACAGCAAACCTTGGACACTTTTCGCGCTGAACGCGCTCACATGACGCCTGAGGAAATGGGCAGACATGCCCACTCGCTCAAGGGAAGCACAAGCTATTTGGGCACTGAGGATCTGCATGCCGCTGCACTGACAGCAGACACTGCCCATAAAGAAGGCGGCGATACGGCTGCTGCCCTGGACCATCTCATTTCCCTTATTGATCCCAGCATGGAAGCACTCAACGCATACTTGAAAATCTAGGCCCTACACCAGCAAGCCTGCCGCAGCATGCCAGACTGATATATCACCACCGTGGCAAGACCGAGAGACCAAGGTTCCCCTGACAGGCATTGAGTATTTTTCCTTTCACTCACATTTTGCCCATGCTCCACTTCCATCATCAACCTCCCCCCTATCCAGTGCGGCGCCAAGAAACCATTGACGCCATTACCAAGCTTTGTGCCGATGAGGCCTGGACTCGCTTGGAAGGCGCGCCCGAACTAGAAGCGGATCTGGCCGCTTTTCACCACAACGACCCACAAGGACGCCCGCCATTGCCCTGGTTTATCTCCAGTGGTACGGCTGCCCTTGAAGCAATCATGCTGGGCCACGGCATAGGGCCTGGCGATCAGGTACTCACAACGCCCTATACCTGGGGGGCCACGGTTTCTGCCATTCTTGCCATTGGTGCCATACCGCGCTTTGCCGACATTGATCTCCACAGCGGCCTCCTGACAGCCGAAACCATTGCTGCTGCCCTCACGCCGCAGTGCAAGGCCGTATTGGTGGTGCATCTTTTTGGCCAATCCTGTGATATGGCTGGGATCCGTGAGGTCTGTAACGCCCATCAGGTACTCTTGTTCGAAGATGCCAGCCAAGCCCACGGGGCCCGCTGGCAGGGGCAGCGGGTGGGGGACTGGGGCGATGCCGCAGCCTTCTCCTGCATGGGACTCAAACCATTGGCTGGCAGTGAAGGCGGCTATGCCATTTTCCGTGACCGCCAAGCAGCAGAAACAGCCTGGCTCTATGGCAAGCATCCCCGTGGCTTGGACAATGAAACGGCCCAACGATTGGGGGAACAGGGCTTACTGGATGCCTTGCAACTGGGATGGCGCAATTGCACCTTTTCAGCGACCCTTCTACGCCATGCCCTCCCCTATCTCGATCAAGAAAACGCCGCGCGACGCGCCAATATCGCTCATCTGCGCCAGCACCTTGGCGACTGCCCCTGGGTGAGCATCGCTCCCGAACCTGATGATGCCCATCATGTCTATCATCTGCTCTCCCTCCTCTGGCAGGGCGATCACTGGAGCCGTGAAACCTTCCATCAGCGCCTTCTGCAACGCGGGGTAGAGAATTTCCTCTACATTCCCACTCCTATTCATCGCCTAAAGCGGATGCAAACCAACGGCTACGAGGGGCCGCCTGTCTTCTGGCACGATACCCTCAAACGGGCTGGAATAGATTATAGCCAGGAGTCCTACCCCGCAGCCGAGCAGCGTTGCCGCAGTAGCGTGGAAATGGGCTTTAACTGGACCAGGGAAAACGCCGCCGCCATGGCTGACTTAGCAGCCTGCATCTTAGAAGCCGCACAGCCTGACTCAGGGCAATGATCAAGGCCCATGAGTGGGGGACTTGTTATGGATGACCCCACCCATCCATGAGTTATTCGTAACTTCTGGACTCTGCCTCGGCACTATCTTCTGGCTGCAGGCACCATGCTGTGGTTACGGCATGGCGGTGGGCAAACATGGTATCGAGCTTGCGCCCAACAATCAGATTGCCCAGAGGCGGCAGCTGCCACCAGCGCAAACGCCATTGAATACGATCGATGAGGAGACTGGCATGATCTCCGAGGGGCTGCATGACATGCTCGTGCCGCCAATAGGCCATGGGGCCTTCGACCTGTTCATCAATAAACCCTCGTTCGGCTTCCACCTGCGACAGGCGGGCCAGCCACCCCATACGCGCACCAGGGAGAAAGGGGAGTGAGAGGAGGGTTTCGCCGCCATCACGCAGGGGACTATCATGACGCAGCACCCGAATCCCAGCATCTGCAGGACTCAGGCGTTCAACCGCATCGGGAAGATTATGGAAGGCCCAGAGACGCGAGACCGGCACCGCCACTTCAAGCTGATATGCGCGCTGGGGCATTAGCGCACTCGCTTCAATCGCTCAATGGCCTGCGCCAGTCGGGGCAGAACGCGATGCTGTCCCACTACCGCCATGGTATCAAATAAGGGCGGCGATTGATTGCGTCCCGTAACTGCCACTCGCAGGGCACTAAAGCATTGCTTGGGCTTCCATCCATGGGTTTCCATAAGACCACGCACACAGGACTCAAGACTATCGGCTTCCCAGGCAAGGGCATCCTTTTTGATGCCCTTATTGAAGGCTGCTTGAATGTGTTCCAAGGCCTGGGCAGTGGCCGCCGCATCCCAGCCTTTGGGAATGAGGGTTTCCAAATGTGGCTCGACGTTATCGCTAAAGACAAAATCGGCGAGCCAGGTGACATCGCCGCCAAAGGTCATACGTGGGCGCAGTAAGGGCAGGAGTTCGTCCAGGCGCTCATCAAGGCAGCGATGCATCTCTGCCTTGAGATCGGCATCACTGAAATCGCGCAGCCAGAGGCCTTGGAGATGCGTCAGCTTGACTCTATCGAATACGGGACCGCCTACCGATAGGCGGTCGAGATCAAAAATACGCAAGAGCTCATCGCGGTCAAAATACTCGCGCTCTTGGGGATGAGAGTGCCCCAGTAGGGCGAGAAAATTCAGCAACGCTTGGGGAAGAAAACCTTGCTGCTTATACCACAGAAGATTGGTGGGGTTTTTTCTTTTGGAAATCTTACTTTTGTCGGGATTGCGCAAAAGTCCCACATGAATGTATTCGGGAAGAGCAAATCCCAGGCGCTCTCCCAGCCAAATATGCTTGGGCAAGGATCCTAGCCATTCCTCAGCACGAATCACATGGGTAATGCCCATTAAGGCATCATCAACCACCGCTGCCAGGTGATAGGTTGGCCAGCCGTCTGCCTTGAGCAGTACCTGGTCATCAATTTCTTCCCAGCGCTTCTCTACCGAATCTTTACGCAAACGGTCACGGTAGGAAAAGACCCCAACTTGCGGTGCCTTCATGCGGATGACGTAGGGTTCACCATTGGCAATGCGCTGCCGAGCCTGTTCTGGATCATAGTCACGGTACCGGCCATCATAGCCGATAAACGAGCTCTTGCTGGCGATCTGCTGCTCACGCATTGCTGTCAGTTCGGCACTGGTGCAAAAACAAGGATAGGCATCCCCCTGGTCAACCAATTGTTGAGCATATTGTGCGTATATACCCTGGGCTTGGCGCTGTGACTGCACATAGGGGCCGCGTTTTCCACCAATATCAGGGCCTTCATCCCAATCCAGGCCCAGCCAGCGCAAGGCGTCAAGGATGGCCTGGGCTGAGGCATCACTGCAGCGTGTTTGGTCGGTATCTTCCAGACGTAGGACAAAGGAGCCGCCCTGCGAACGGGCAAAGCACCAATTAAGCATGGCGATATAGGCGGTACCAACGTGGGGATCGCCGGTCGGAGATGGAGCAATGCGAACACGGACAGTCATGGGCTTCCCTTACGCAAAAGGAGGATCAGCAAGCAAGCGGCGCTCTTCAGGCCATCTCGGCACAGCAGTGTGTAAGAGGAAGCTAGGACTCAACGCAAAACCGCTTGGCACAATGCGCGTTGCCTGGGCAGACTGCACACGGCGGATGGGGATCAGCTCCAACCATCCAGGCGGCGGAATGGCTAATCAGGCATATTGTTGAGGCCCAGGCGATCCAGTCCTGCTTGGGCATATTCCACATAGCCACCACCAACCTTGGTCAGGCTTTGGTAGGCATCTGCCCCCTCTACGGGCCTGGCTAGACACTCCGCCACCATAGCGGCCAAGGCACGGTACTTTTCTCCGCCCACTAGACGCTGGATGGGCTCCCATACTACCTGCCAAGGGAGATATTCCAAAGCGTAGAAAGCCAGGCGGGCGGCGACGGTAGTGGCGGTGCTGGTACGCTCGGTCTCAAGAACATCCATCATTTGGAAACAGGTCATAAAGTCCCGCTGAGCGGCATCTTCATGGCCGAGATGGCGAGCCAAGGCACCCCGTAACAATCGCAGAGGTGGACTGGGATCCTCCAGCGATTCAAGCCAGCGCCAAATGGGATCACGACCACCACAGGTCAGCACATACAAGACGTCACGCAAAGTGCGCGCATTACCCAGCAAACGATCAATGCGGGCGATATATTCCGGATGATTACGCGGTAATTCGGCAATGCGCTGGACCAATGGCTCATACCACTGCAAGGGATGCAAGCCATCAGCCTGAATGTCAAAGCCACGCAGACGGCAGCGCTGAATTGCATCCAATTGGGCTTCTAAGGCGTCATACTCCCCTTTATCCATGAGCATGCGTCCATGCGCGCAGATGGGCTCGGTCAAGGCCAGGGCCAAGGTGTCCATGAGGAGTTCATTATCGGCAAACATAGAAATAAGGTGCTGCAGGAGTCCTATCTCCTTTTCACTTTCCGCTGTCAAGCCACTCTTGGTAATGCGCGCCGAAATCTTATCGATCATCCACAGGCAAAAACGCGAACGGGCACGGTCGCCCGCCTCTTGATAGGACAGTACCGTACGCACCGCACGTTCGACCGATCGACCTTCTTCAACTTTAACCCGTGCCAATTCAAAAATGGCATCCTGGGCAAGAGCGTGTTCTATGCTACGAGAAAGGAATTGCTCTAATTCGCGCTCACTTTGCCGTAGGTGGCCTGCCTGACGGAACGCTAGACAGAGCATAAAATGAGCTTCGATGGCATCATCGGTTCCCTCATGCTCGGAGAGAAAACGACGATAGGCATCAATAGCCTGGGGAATAAGCTTCTGGCGTAGCAGTTCATTAGCCACCATAAAGCTGGGAATCATCAGTGGTGAACGGCGTTGATCCATGGTCAAATGATGAATCACCATCTGGCTTTCCCGCGATGCCAACGCCATTTGCCGATGCATTGGCCCCGCCAACGGACAGGGGTCACGCACCTCTAGGCGGGTTGTGCCATCAAAGGTCACACTGATGGACGATCCCACCACTTGCACATCGAGGTGATGGCGCTGTTCGGGAAAGGCGAGGGCCTGGGCTCTCAGGGGGATCATGGAGAGGAGGATTGGGCGCTGATGACTGCTTTGACCTTCGAGACGACTGACTGTAAGCCAACGGCCGCCAAAGGCGCCCAGAGAAATGCTATAACAGGCATGGGGAGGAACACCGCGGACAAATACCATGCATTCTTTGCCGCGAGTCAGGCTAAAACTGGCGCGCAAGTGGGCATCATCACCAACTTCACGACCAAGAGGATATACCTGCAAGCCCACACCACCCAGCAGCACCCCTTCCATTTCTGGGTGCGCTACCTGTCCGATAGGCTCGCCATCAAAGGCAACCACAGGTTCGGTAAAGGGGTCCAACTGAGTTTGCGTCTGATAATTCCATGACCCTACTGGCAGCCAAGCAGCCTTGCGTTCACTGGCCAGACGCTGCCGTTCACGCTCGGCAAAGTTCTCGGAAAATTGCACCAGAAGAATACGTAGCTCTTCACGGAATATTTCACACGATGCATAACGATCCTGGGGGTCACGGGCCAAGGCCCATTCGCTAATCGTGCGCAATTGCTGGGGGGCCTCGGGCCAAACATCCGCAAGAGTGCGGCGGTCGCCCTCTTCAACGCGTTGAATATATTTGACGATCGCCTCATGGGCCTTGCGCTCTACTGGTATATGCAGGGTTAACAATTCAAAGAGAATAACCCCGAGACTATATATATCCGTCCGCTCATCGGCGCTATTGGCTGCACCTGCCGCCTGTTCGGGAGACATATAGGCCGGCGAACCGAGCACTGCCCCCACCCGCGTAGAGCGCTCGTTCACGGAACTGGCAACACTGCTGCGCCGACGATAGCGATCGCTGCTCACTTGGCGCGTAGGGCGGTGTGACTCAGAGTCGTGGTGGGTGGCCACGGTTGCACGGCGCGTAGAATACCGACCTGAACGCGGCCGTGGTGATGCTGCCGTAGCGTTTTCATCGACCGCTTCAGCACCGCCGACACCATCGACGAGCGTTGCCTGGTCGGCATCACCAAGCACCGTTGAGGGCTGAGGAGATGTCTCTGGCTGGGATGAGGTATCAACGACAGTCGCATCTTCACCTGTATGGCGGCGTTCGGCAGCATCGGTTTGCTCTGGCCGCTGAGCCAGCACGGCATCAGCTAACTCCTCTGCAGCCATGGTTTCCATGGTATTGGCCTCAGAAGCGGAGCGGGTCTCTGCTGATCGTTGATCGGGGTCATCTATATCGGGATGCTCAATATCAGGCTCATGGAGTACGCGAGCCAGACCCCAGTCCAAGACCCGCACTTCACCATGTTCACCTAAAATAATGTTTTCTGGCTTGATATCACGGTGCACCACGCCTTGGCCATGGGCATAGGTTATGACATCGAGGATTTTGAGAAAGATATTGAGGCGATCAACAAGGCTCGATACTTGCCAATGGTCTTCGGCTTCACGCAATTCGTCCAGGTACTGGCTCAGGGTTTTACCCAGCGCCAAGCTCATGGCATAGCATAGCGCCCCTGAGGTTGTCTCTGCGCGATCAAATACAGCCACTACACCAGGATGCTGCAGGCGACTGGTCACAAAGGTTTCAGTGATGAATCGTTGTAGGATCGCTTCATTAGAGCTGTACTCGGCGTGGAGGACTTTAATCGCCACCTCACGATTCAAGTCCATATCATATGCCGCATAGACACTGCCTGTGGTACCGGTACCGATCAATTGGGTCACCTGGTAGCGACCTTTGATCACCGTGCGTTCAGCCAATGCCGTACGACTACCACTCATCGTTGACCCCTACTGGCCGATAGCGCTTTCAGCCCGGCCATAGCATACGGGTAGGTATGCAATGGGATACCACTCCACGGCACAAGAACTCTGAGTCTACATTTTAGTCGCTCTGGACGCCTCATCATCAACAAGTGTGATGAGGCATACAACAAAGGCAAACCCCTTTTTGCTGAGAAACACCACGTGTCATAGTCTCTTGCAGCAGTCCAAGCGACCTTACTCAGCAGCTGCTCCCTTGCCTTATTGTCAGTTTCCCCACAACCCCTGCATGGCTGATAACGATTTTACCTGCATCCACACCTTCCCCATCCCCAATCTGACCACTGAGGGACAGATATATCGCCACCCCAGTGGTGCGGTGCATGTGCATTTTGCCAATCACGATCCCCACCGAGCCTTTTGCCTGGGCTTTCGCACCAGCCCCGAAGATAGCAGTGGTCTGCCGCATATCCTTGAGCACACGGCTCTGTGTGGATCGCGGAAGTACCCTATTCGCGATCCTTTTTTTATGATGCTGCGGCGCTCGCTGCAGACTTTCATGAATGCCATGACCTATCCAGATCGCACCTGCTACCCCTTTGCCACGCAAAACCAGCAGGACTTCTTTAATCTCCTTGATATCTATCTGGATGCGGCCTTCGACCCCCTCTTGGATGTCTATGATTTTGCTCAGGAAGGCTGGCGCCTAGCTCCAGAAGGAGATGGCTGGGCGATTAAAGGAGTGGTCTATAATGAGATGAAAGGAGCCATGGCTGACAGTGATTCCATGGTTTCAGATGCCTTAGCGGCGGCTTTGCTACCCGATACCTGTTATCGTCATAACTCCGGCGGTGATCCGCGCCATATTCCCGATTTGCAGCATGAGGATCTGGTTGCCTTCCACCGCCGCACCTATTGCGCCGCCAATGCCTGCTTTACGACCTGGGGAGACCTTGATCTGGAACGGGTACAGAGCCACATGGCTGCATATTGCCAGCGCTTTCCCGGCACGGCTGTAGCGATACCTGCGTTACAACAGCCCCTGCGGCAGCGCCAAGACCTGCGCATCTCTGTGCCCCTGGCCCAGGATCAAGATCCCCGCGATGTTACCATGGCCGGGATCGCCTGGATTGGTGATGATAGCGCACAGCTGGATGCGGTTCTGCAAGGGGAACTGTGCGAGAGTTTACTCCTGGGGCATGCCGCTGCGCCCCTGCGCTTGGCTCTTGAGCAATCCCTCCTGGGACGCTCTATTGATGGCTCGGGTTATATGGCCTATATGCGCAACGGCTCGTTCCATGTGGAAATGCACGGAGTTGATGTCAATGATGGGCCAATCATACACAAACTTATTGATGACACCCTGGAACGCATTGCCAATGATGGCTTTAGCGGCGAAGAGATTGCCAGCGCCCTGCATCAACTAGAACTACGCCGACGTTCCATCGGTGGCGATGGTGCACCCTTGGGTCTGCAGCAGGGCCTGCGAGCCATTGGCACATGGTGCTGCAATGGTGATATCGCCGCCGCCCTCGATCAAGAGCAGGCCTTACAACGCCTCCGTCACACCGCCAGTGACCCTGATTTCTGGCCCCAGTACCTGCGCCGCTGGTTCATCAATAACCCCCATTGCGCTACCTACAATGCCATTCCAGATACTCAGATGAGCGCACGTACAGCTGAGGCTGAAGCCGCTTTGGTGGCGAAGAAGCTGGAAGTCTGCGACAATGCGCAGCGTCAGCAACTGCGCACCATGGCCGAAACCCTGCAGCAACGTCAAGAGCAGGATATGGACCTGAGTATTCTCCCCAACTTGCAGCTTGAGGACATCCCTGCCCAGCGTGCATGTAGTGATGGCGCCTGGGTGAAGCCAGGTGTACGGGTTTTTCAGGCTGCCACCGGAGGCCTGCTCTACTGCACGGCAGCCTTCCCCTTGGGCACACTCAACGATGGCGATCTGGCAGTGCTGCCCATGCTGCGTGGAGCCATCGGCAATCTTGGCTTTGGCTCCCATGATTATCAGGATACCGCGCGCTTGCTGGAAGGGTGCTGTGGCGGCATTAGCGCCCAGCTTCACCTGCATGGGGATGGCAAGGATCCATCCCAGGTGTCAGGCATTTTGAGCTGCTCCATCTATGGCCTAGCAGACCGTTATCAAGAATGGCTGCCGCTTCTGCCCCAGGTTATCAGCGAACAGCGCTTTGATGAACATAATCGCATCAAAGAGCTCCTGGCCATGAGTCTGAGCGGGCTCAATGAACAGATTATTGGTCGTGGCCATAGTGTCGCTGCGCTCGCGGCACAGCGGAGTTTCCCCGGTATGGCTGGCATCGGTCATCGTCTTTCAGGACTGGGGCGACGGGAGATCTTGCGGCATCTTCTAGGACCGGATGGCGACATCCCAGGCTATGCTGCTCAAGCCCAGGCCCTATTGCAGCGGATTTGCACGAATCCCCCCAGTCTCGCCCTGGTCAGTGATCTCGCCGACCCCGAGAGTGCCCTCACCTGCCTGAGCCAGTCATGGAGCAATCTACCGCCAGATACTCCGCCAGCGGCTGCCTGGTGGCAGCCGCATCCCATCGACCAGAACTGCAGCGCCAGTGCCTTTACCACCTCCACCCCCATCAATTTTAATGCCATGGCTATCCCTACGGTTCCTGGCGAACATGAGGATGCTGCGGCCTTGGCGGTGTCCTGCCGACTCCTCACTCATGAACAGCTCCATCGCAATATTCGTGAACAGGGCGGCGCCTATGGGGCGAGTGCTAGCTACCAAGCGAAAACCGCGAGCGTGGTATTAACCTCCTATCGTGATCCGCGTCTTCAGGACACCTTTAAAGACCTCGGCGATGGCCTTTTGTGGCTACGCGACTGTCCGGCCACTGCCGCGCAACTCAAGGAGGCAAAGCTCTCCCTTATAGCTGGCATTGATAACCCAGGATCGCCCACGGGAGAAGCACTGCGACGTTTTCTTGGCGACCTCAGTGGCAATACCCCCGAACGCATTAACCGCTATCGGCAACGCATTATTGCGGTAACGGTCGAGGACATCCATGCCGTAGCCCAACGCTACCTCAACCCCGCTGCGGTTCATCGTGCAACCATCACCAGCAATGAACGCGCCGAGCAAGAGTGCGCAGACACCAGCTGGACCCGGGCTGCCCTGTGACCGCGTCCCCTGCGGCACGGCTGGGGCATAGCCCCGTTGACTTGGATGCATTCTCAGCGCAGCTAGCAAGCTATGCCTCCAGCAATTCCTGGACGCCGCCACCTCGCTTTGTCGACAAGCGTTTTAGCACCTATCGCATTGATCCCCATATTCCAGGTCAAGCCGAAGCGGTGGCTGCAGTGCAAGCCTTTGCCGCACAGGCACGGCGACGGGGGGTAACCGACTGGCTGCGGCGACGCCGCAAGCATCCCCGTGGTTGCTATCTGGATGGTGATTTTGGGGTTGGCAAAACCCATCTTTTGGCCGCATCCTGGCACGCGGCCCCAGGAAGTAAAACCTACGCCAGTTTTGCCGAGGCCATTCATCTCGCCATACGATTAGGTCCTCAAGCCGCCATTGAAAGCCTGGCCGCAGACTTGGTGTGTATTGATGAGTTTGAATTAGATGACCCCTCCAATACACGCCTAGCGGATTTATTATGCGATGGCTTGAGTAATCGGGGTTGTCGGCTCCTGGTCACCAGCAATACGGTTCCAGGGGAACTGGGTGCTGGCCGTCTGTTCGTGGATCAATTTCGCGCACAATTAGTGCGCATTAGTAGCATATTTACCGATATCCATGTTCCTGGCAATGATTACCGCCGCAGTCATGGCGGCGAAAGTGGCGCGCACCCCCTGCGTTGGCACAGTGACTTTACCCCCCAAGCAGGTGACCGCTCACTGATTATTAGCGCGGCCCAGCTCGACCAACTTTTGATGCATACGCCTTTGACTCATCTCCGCCACCTCCACCACCTCATTGACGAGCTATGCATTCTTGATCTCGATACCTTTCCCGAACAGTTAAGTGCCCTGCGCTTTGTCCACTGCATTGACCGCTGCTACGATGCCTGCATTCGCATCAGTGCGCGGGCCCACTGTGCCATTGATGAGGTTTTCCACCCAGAGTACCGTAATTGGGCCTTTGCCAAAAAGTATCGACGCTGCCAAAGTCGTCTCCAGGAGGCCTGCCGTGAATAATACACCACACTGTCTCATTGAATATATTGACGATGGGGCTGGAGAGGAGGCTCTGAAGGCAATCGACCAGGATATTGTGCAGGCGGTGATTGAACGCGCCTTGGCCGATGAAGACCCCAATCCCGATGCGCGCTGGCAGCTTATTGTCCTCCTCGTAGATCCCGCGCGTAGTGCGGCAATTCACGCTGAATGTTTTGCCATGGACGATGCCACTGATTGCATGAGCTTCCCTGATGGTACGATCAATCCCGAAAATAATCGTCGGCTTGTGGGAGAAGTTGTGGTATGCCCAGCAATCGCCCACGAGCGTTGCAGCCAGCCAGGGCACCCTATGCAACTGGGTCAGGAACTGATCTTGTATATCCTCCACGGCGTCTTGCATTGTCTGGGCTACGATGACATTGAAGCCGATGACCGTGCGGAAATGTGGCAGCGTCAAAAACACCTTCTTGCCCCCTGGGGCATCCCCGTTGTCGACCATGGCTAGGCCCCAGCACCGCAACCCTGACCCTCGGCTTCCTCCTGCGCCAAGCCTTCTGCGCAGGATGACCTGCGGAGTATGCATGGGCGTGGCCGATGCGGTGCCAGGGGTGTCGGGTGGCACTATTGCCCTGATCCTTGGCGTCTATCGCCATCTTATTGCCCATTTGGCGGCAGTGGTGGATATTGCCGCCCAACCGTGGCTGCGAGGGCCATGGCTGCAACTGCCCACGCTCCTGCGCTTTCTCGTCCCCCTCCTCCTGCCACTGCTCATCGCCTTATGGCTCACCACTCGTCTCTTGGTAGGTGTTGTGCCCGATGTTCAAGGCCTTGATGTGGAACAAGGCAATGCCCTCCTGCGCGAAAACGCGGGGTGGCTCATCGCCCCTCATACGGCACCGCTGATATTGGGATTTTTCTTTGGCCTGGTGGCGGCGTCGCTGACGGTACCATGGCGTGCACGTCACAACCCCACAGTTTCCCCAAGACACATTATCCTCGTGATCCTTGGTGCGGTGGCGGCCATGAGCCTGACCCTTATGCCTGCCAGCAGCGGCAGTGTGCATCCCTTGGCCTTAGCGCTTGCTGGGGCTGCAGCGATTGCGGTGATGCTACTTCCCGGCATTAGTGGCTCACTTTTACTGCTGGTATTGGGAATGTATCAACCCATCTCCGATGCCCTGCATCGTGGTGATGTGGGGCAAATGACTGCCGTAGCCATTGGCGTAGGGCTTGGTGTGGCGTTGGTAATCCCCCTCCTGCGGCGCTTATTACAGCGTGCCCATGATGCCACCATGGCGACGCTCACCGGACTTATGGCAGGAAGCCTCCTTGCCCTGTGGCCGTGGAAACAGCATTATCTGCCGCAGCAGGTGGAATCATGGGGTCCCATGTATCCCATTCTGCCCCATGGTTCCTGGCTATGGGTAGGAGTGGCAGCAGCATTGGGTGCAGGGATCATGGTCCTGGTGCGCCTGCTTGCCCCTCCTCCGCAGCATGGAGAAGCATAGCACCATGCCATTCATCACTCCATTTGCGGTTGCTCTGCTCATCTCCATGCTGCTGTGTGGGATAATGATTTGGCTTGCACCGCGCCTGCGCTTTACCGATCAGCCTGGCCGCGAGCGCCATAAGCAACATACCCGCAGTGTTCCCTACGGTGGTGGCGCGGCCATGGCCGTAGCTTTGCTGGTGGCCCTTTTGGTGGTATACATTCCCGATCTCATTGAGCAGCAACGCCCCATTACCATTATCCTGCTCGGAGCAGCCGGACTCTTTGCCCTGGGTTTTATTGATGATATTCGCCCTCTTGGCGCCCGCTGGAAACTGATCATTCAGGGCATTATTGTCGCCACCACCGTTGGCTTTGCTGATCTCAGCTTGGATATTATTCATCAATGGCCGTGGTTGTCGGCTTTCTTGGCATTCTGGTGGTGCCTGCTTTTGGCCAATGCCTACAATCTCATGGATCACGCGGATGGCTTGTCGGGGTCCATTGCCTTTGTCAGCATTACCGTGCTCCTGGCTACCGCACTCCTCAATCAAGAATGGCACCTGGCAGTGATGTGGCTGTCCATGCTGGGGTGTCTGGGTGGCTTTCTTATTTGGAACCTCCCGCCCGCTAAAATTTATATGGGTGATGCGGGCAGCCTACCTCTCGGATTTCTTATTGCTGCTGGGAGTGTGCATACCGTGTTCTGGCATTCTGATGGCAGCATTGAGACCAATCCTTTGGCCGTACTCACACCATTGCTCATCGCCATGCTGCCCATTTATGATATGGGGGTGGTACTGATTAAACGCTATCGTTTGGGACGGCCATTGATGAGCGGCGATCGTAATCACATCAGTCATCGACTCTCACGCTTGGGCCTCTCCATGCGTTCGGGATTGGCAACGGCGGTAGCCCTGCAGGTGGCCTTGGCGGCAGGAGCCTTACTCCTGCGCCATCAAGACACGCTTACCGGCGTTGTTGTGGTTGCCCAGGCCGCCTGTCTTTTACTCATAGCGGCCCTGCTGGAAGCCAATCGTGACCGCGCTATCTAAGCCGTCCACAGCCCCCCTGTCTTTGGGGCATGTGCACAGCGGGATCCTTATCAGTCTGATTGTATGGCGAGTCATGATTGCTACGCCAGATTTCTCTGGTGTTGACCATCACTTATGGCATGTGCTCTTACTCGCCGGATGCGCGCTATTGGCTTGGGAATGGTATCGTGGCTGGCGCCAAGAAGTCTTTTATGGCCCCTGTGGGCTGGTCTTTGTGGTGCTCTGCCTCGCCCTGCTTCCGGCATGGCTGCGCGGAGCCCAACCCAGTAGCGCCATGGGCTTTGCCCTGGCCTACGCCGGACAACTGGTTTTCGCGGGGTACTGCATGCAGGTTATTGCTCCGCGCGTACATCTCGCACTTGCTGCGGTGCTGGCTGCGGTGACTGTGCAGGCTGGCTTGGCCATGGGCCAATATTTCTGGGTATTACCTGAATTACTGCGTCAATTGGAAGCGGGTCGTCTCAGTGATGTGGTAACCCATGATGCCAGCCACGACATGGCCGAACGACTACGCAATGGCGGCAGCTATGGAAGCTTTACCCTGGCTAATGGCTTGGCTATTGTCCTTGCTGCTGGGCTCGCCTTGGCGGTGAGCCTCTGTCACAATCTTTGGCGCCAGGGGCATCCTGCTCGCTGGCCCAGCCTCCTCCTGCCCCTATGGCTGACGGCGGGGCTGATACTGGCGGACACCAAGGGCTCTTGGGCGGCCCTCGCCGCAGCAACACTCTGGGTAAGCCTTAGTTTATGTCGGCCACGTTGGCGCTGGACTGCTATTGGGGTTTTTGGCGGTGCCCTGATCTCCCTCGCACTCTTTGTGCCGCTACTGGAAATTCCCAGTATTGCCGTACGTGTGGGCTATCACCTTGCTGCCACTCAACTGTGGCTGGAATCTCCGTGGTGGGGCCATGGTTGGGAGGCTTTCGCCTACCAGGGCGCCCAGCACCTTCCGGTATGGGCGGAGTTTGCTCGCCGGGTTCACAATGAAGTGCTGGAAAGTCTCGTGGCCGGGGGGCTACTGGCGGCGCTGCCCCTAATCGCCTTAATGATCATGCTGGCATGGCCCAGTCGTGGCCAAAGCCTGCGCCACCAGGCCACGGAGAGAACGCCAGCATCTCAGCCCCATACGCCATGGTGGATGGCTGTGGTCCCCCTCGGTCTTATACCGTTGGGAGTAGCTCTGGGCACCCTGCAGTCAGACAATCTTGCCTACTGGCCCGGGGCCGCACAGGGCATGATGCTCCTGTGGGGCCTGCTTTGGGGCGCCTGTGCAGGTATGGTCTTCTGGCTTGCGACACGCTGTACATCGTCGCTGCCCAAGGGCTCATGGGTGGCTGTATTAGTACTCCTGCTGGGAAGCCTCATCGACTTTCATCTCCATGAAATGGCGGTAGTTACCCTGCTGATCGTATTGAGTTGCTGCCATTCCTCCTTCGCCAGCATAGACCTCTCCACCCCGCGTCGGCAGCACTTGGCTGCAGGATCGATGCTGACTATGGTCATTCTCGCCAGTTTCCTGGTGCAAAATGGTCAACAGCGCAGTGAAGAACTCGCCCATGCCCAGCGTATCGTATCCTTGCTCACCAGCGACCATCAGGACGAGGCCACGGCGCAACTGCAGACACTTCTCGGCGCCCCCGATGGGGCCGCAGATCCACAAACCGTGCGCCAACAGGGACGGGCTGTGGCCAGCCATTTAGCCGGTCGCTTCCCAGCCCACGAAGCTCTGCTGGCGGCGGCGGCCAGCAGTCATAGGGATCCTCATGCGCGCATCCGTGCACTGGAGGATCATCTGCAACGCTTTACCCCGCGTACTGGCGTGCTCTCGGATCTGGCCGCCAGCCACGCCCAAGCAGGAGCGTGGGAGGCAGCCATCCACCACCAGCAGCAAGCCATTGCCCTCAACCCTTGGTTCCTCCCTCTGCGCCAGCAACTCATCAGCTATTACCGTGCCGCCCAGCATAGCAGGAGCAGTGATCACGAGGCCCTTGCCGCAGCAATTGCCCAAGAAGAGGCGCGCATTCGCGAGCTGACTCCCCAAGTATTTAGTCGCAATCGCATTCGCCCTTCTGCAGTGCAGCAAGAGTCCACGCAATAGCGCCGCGATCTTTTCTTACATATACGGGGCGCGTGCTACCACTGGGCTAAAATGCGTTGGATGCGGGCTTGGCCTGGGCCATCGGCGTGGCCATGCATGCGCTCAAGCACTGCGCGGGCTTGGTCTTGGGCGCCGAGGGCATAGAGAGCCTGGGCAATGAGCCATAGGCTTGCTTGCATCTCCGTATTTTCGGCATGAGCCTGGGCGATGGCCACAAGCTGGGTGCGAAGGTCCACCAGGCGAGGGTCGGGAATATCGGCAACGCTCCAGGCAGAATGTTCTGCCAAGATGCGCCGGAGGCTCTGTTGTGCTGCGATCGGCGCCCATGGCGCATGGGCAGGAAGGTACCGCACTGCCTGCAGCCAGGCATCCAGGGCGGCCGGATCGGATTCCTGCTGGCGGGCATGTAACACCCAGGCTTCTCCCACACCTGGATGCACTTCACGGTAGGAGCGCAGTTCTTCACTGAGGGCAGTTGCATCCCCATGCGCGTGGTTGTGGGCCAGGCGCAAGGCAAGGTGGAGCATGCGCAGGCGCTGATCATGGCCCAGGTCAGTGAGCTGCAGGGCCTGGCTGAGCGCCTGACTAACTTCCTGCCATAATTCTTCGCGCCAGAGGCGGCGAATAACCTGGAGTGCGGTCTCGGGGTGAGCAAAGGCGACGCTCGTAAAAAGATTGTCGAGAGGCACCTGAGGTATGCGTACCCACAAGGACAGAGCCATACTATCACTGCGATACCAGGGCTCCAAGTGACGCTGGGCCTGCGCCCATTCCTCGAGCACAATCGCCGCCTCAGCCCGGCCTAGGGCCTGCTCGAGCGGATCTTGCACCGCGGGTGCCGCCGCAAGATGGCGCAGGCTGGGATGCTTGGCATATTCTGCTGGCAATTGGGAGAGAGCTTGAGCGGCACGCTGTGGGTCAAGCTGAGCCAAGGCGGCAGTCCGCCACAGGGGTAATTCTCCTGGCTGCTCCTGATTGCGGCGCAGGCTTTGCTCCGTTACCAATAACGCCAAGGATGGCTCTGTGTGAAGAAATGCCCGGGCGAGGAGTACGGCAACGCGATAGTGCGCCGCATCATCAAGCTCGGGATGAACCAATAATGCCAAAAGAAAGTCACGCCCCTGCTGTGGTGCGAGGTGCAAAAGCGCGCGGCCATGTAATTCTCCAGCGGCCTGCCTATACACCCACGGAGCACGCCGCTGCCACAAGGTTTCGGTACTGGAGGAAACAATCTGCCAGCGCTCCTGTTGTGCCGCATATTCGGCAATGGCTAATAAAAGGCGATTAGCATTGACCCCTGAACCAGTTTGATCCAGGGCCATGGTCCACCACCAAATAGCGTCATTACGCTCCTCCATGGCACACCAATCACCCACCTGTGCCGCCACTGGACCACGCAGATGCTCTGGCCATTCACCCAGCCAAGCATCACGCAAGGGCAGGTCTGCACCATCTGGCGGAAGCTGCAACCAACGCAATGCTTCACTGGGATCTACTGCCTGGGCCAAGGCCTGGGCGAATATTTTACGCAGGTCTGGACTATGGGCACTCCCACGCAGAAGCCGAATGACCTGTTCAGGACGCTCTTGTTCCATGGCATCTTGTGCCGCCAATAGGAGTCCCTGCTGATCTTCGGCCAATGCCGGCATGGTCATTCCTACCAAGGTACATAGCAGCGCCTGTACGGCGCCGCAGCTAGGACGCGCCGCCATTGGCCAGCGCCTTATCCAAGGCCTCAAGCGCTTCCTGCACAACCCCATCAACATCATCTGGGGGAACATGCAATGCTGCCGCCAAGGCTTCGCCTTCAAGGCCGCCGCGGTAGTGCTGCTCGAGTGCCATGCGCTGACGGTCCTGTAGGTTTCCCAAGGCATTATCCAAAGCCTGCATGGTGGCATATTGCTGCATGCCTTCACAGCGCTCGCGTGGGAAAGCCTCCACCAGTGGTTCGCCCTGATGACGGCGATGCCAACGCAGCGCGAGATTGGCGGCTATACGCCGCAGCCAGGTGGCGAAATCTTGGCCTTGGGCATATTCATGGCGATGTCGCCAGGCAACGTAAATGGTTTCCGCCACCAGTCGCTCCACCACCTTGTGACGACGTAGACGCGCACCGATATATGCCGCCAAGCGGGGTGCATAATGGCGCATGAGTTGCCCCCAGGCCTCATGGTCGTCTTGCAGGGCTTGCTGCACCAGCATACGTTCGGCAGCACTGTCGATGATATGGGCGTCAACATCGCTCATCGCGGTAATCCATCATCGCTGGCTATCGCTATAATTGTTCCAACATCGTGGCGTTCTCCCTGGTCCATGCCAGGACAGCCTGCGCTAGCTTCCTGCCAATCTTCACGACTGGCGAGATTGGGCTGCCAAAAAGGCCAGGTGCGACATTGCCGCGGACGATCCTCATAGACACTGCAACCGCGCCCGCGCTCGAAAAAGACGCAGTCATAATTGCGTTTTTCCTGTAAACTTATCCCGCGGCCCTTGATGTGCCGAGTATAACGCGTGCGAAATGCTTCAACACTCATGCCGAGTCGCTGCGCAAGGGCAACGATCTCATCCTCACTTACCCAGCAATACCCAGGAGCACCACCGCAGCAGTTGCCGCAGCGAGTACAGCTAAATTGCAGGCCTTCAGCATACCACGGTTGAGAATCATTACTCATAGCCGTTATATGGTGTCCTTTCCCCCCGCTAAACAAGATAGATCCGTCGCGCAGAGACAAAGCCAGGACTTGGCTTTAATCAAGAGGCTGCACCATAATCGACAATGAAACAGCTCCCCAGTCCCACCGTGAATTCCCTCCTCCACCTCCCTCCACCCATTCTCCCGGCTTCGAGCACAGCCCTGGTGGATGCGTGTGTGCAGCGCATGGGCACTGATCTCTGGCACCTCATGCAACAAGCCGGTAGAGCCCTCGCCGCGGCGGTGCAGCAACATTACCCTCAGGGAAGGGTGCTCATTGCATGTGGGCCAGGAAATAATGGTGGTGACGGCCTCATTGCAGCAGCCACCTTGGCCCAGCAAAGCCGAGATGTGGCCGTCATTATGGCTCGCGATGCTAGCAGTCCCTTAGCCCAGAAGGCGTGGCAGGTGGCTCAGGAGGTTCACGTCCCCCTGATTACTCACCTAAGCCACTACCGCGCAAATGTGATCGTTGATGCCCTATTGGGGGCGGGACAACAGGGGCCTTTACGCGATTCCCTGCGTCCCCTGTGCCGAGCAATAAACCAGTCTGGGATACCCGTTCTGGCCTGCGATATCCCCACCGGGGGAGAGGATCGTGATGCCATCACGGCACAACGCGTCTTAAGTCTCCAATACGCGAAGCAAGAAAATAGGGCGGCCACGATGATTGAGGACGTGGCCGATATTGGCATCCCCGACACCTGCTATGTGCACACCCAAGAAGAGTGTGTCCTGCACTTTCCGCGCTATTTAGCGGGGTCTCATAAGGGCTCTAATGGACGAGCCGTTGTCGTTGCTGGAGGAGCGTATCCAGGCGCCAGCGTCATTGCGGCTGATTTTGCCTGCGCCAGTGGTTGTGATTTGGTGTATCGTTGGTCGGCGGGATCGGCCCTGCAGCGCCCTCATATTATTCACCATCACCAATCTCATAGCCACCTGCTTCCCGATAGCAGCGGACTTCTTCAGCAATGGATCTCTCGGGCGAATGCGGTTCTCATTGGGCCTGGCTTGGGTGAAGCCCCTGAAAGTGATGAAGCAGCACGACAAGCCCTCAATTGGGCACGCGAACACCACATTCCCTGCGTTGTGGATGCTGATGGATTACGTGCCTGCCATGAGCTGATACATGCCTGGGGGCTGGAAGATCCGCCGCTCATTCTTACGCCGCATGCGGGAGAAGCGCGCCGCCTTCTTGGCGAGGCCGTCAGTTGGCATAGTCTGCACGCCTTTGCCCATCGTCGGCGTATTATTATCGCCAAAGGTCAGCAGGACTTTATCAGTGATGGGCAGCAGTGGCTGATCAATCCCCGCGGTAACCCGCGTCTTGCCCAGGGCGGCAGTGGCGATGCCTTGGCTGGGTTACTGACGGGACTGGTGGCCCGTGGCTGCGCACCCATGCAAGCTGCGCATATTGCTACATGGTGGTTATGCTCCGCAGCCGATCACTGCTGGCAGGAACGTGGCCCCATGTATTTGCCAGAAGATATTCATGCGGCTTTGGCTCAGACGCTACGCGCTCCCCTGCAACGCTTGGGCATGTGGCCGCCAGGGTAACCCCTGTCGCAGTAGCGCTCAGCTGTAAAAGATACGGCTGTGGAGCCTGGGCAAGGGCTTGGCCTTGGCCTCAGCCAATCGTCGCCTAGGCTGCAGCCACATTGATGCGGTGCCTGAAAGCTTCGCCTTCACCTGAACACAGGCGCTGCCTCCGTTTCACAACGACACTGTACCGAATAAAGGATCCTCCCTATGAGTTCTGAACACCTACGTCTCACAACTAATGCTTTTCACGGCAAGCGCCCTGGCCCAGTTGTGGTCATTGTAATGGATGGCGTCGGTCTGGGCCCTGATTACGCGGGCAATGCCGTGCGCGCGGCCCATACTCCGACAATTGACGCCCTCACTGCCAATCATCCCTGGCTACCCATTGCCGCCCACGGTACGGCGGTGGGCATGCCTTCGGATGCCGATATGGGCAACTCCGAAGTCGGCCATAATGCTCTGGGTGCTGGACGCGTCTTCGATCAAGGGGCCAAACTGGTGCAAAATGCCATTGATGATGGCAGTCTCTTTGTCGATGAGGGCTGGAAAACGGTCACCGACAATGTTTTAAGCAAGGGGAGCACCTTGCATTTTCTCGGCCTTTTTTCTGACGGCAATGTGCATAGCCATATTGAACATCTCAAATCCATGATTGCCAAAGCCAAGGAGATGGGGGTCAGTAAAGTCGCCGTGCACGCCCTTCTTGATGGACGTGATGTGGGTGAAGTTACCGCCCTGGATTACACCGAGCCCTTTGAAGCCTGGCTCGCGGAATTGGATCCCGCCTATGGCATCGCTTCTGGCGGTGGCCGCCAGGTCATCACCATGGATCGCTATGATGCCAACTGGTCAATGGTAGAGATGGGATGGAAAACCCATGTTCTGGGTGAAGGGCCGCTCTTTCCCTCGGCATCTGACGCGGTAAAGGCATTGCGTGAACAACATCCAGGAACCATCGATCAGGACCTTCCTCCTTTTGTGGTTGGACGTGATGGTGCACCATTTGCCACCATTGAAGATGGCGATTCGGTGGTGTTTTTCAATTTCCGTGGTGACCGTGCCATTGAGATTAGCAAGGCCTTCACCCAAGACACGGTGCCGTTTGAACGCGTTCGGCGTCCGCAGGTAGTCTATGCTGGGATGATGCAATATGATGGTGATGAGCACATCCCTGAGCTCTTCCTGGTCAAGCCACCGGTAATTGATCGTACCCTCTCAGAATACCTTGCCGCCAATGGCGTGTTCCAATCAGCGTGCTCGGAAACCCAGAAGTACGGCCATGTCACCTATTTCTGGAACGGTAATAAATCTGGCTACATCGATAAACCCAATGAAGCCTATGTGGAAATCACCTCTGATGTGGTTCCCTTTGAACAGCGGCCGTGGATGAAAGCTGCCGAGGTAACCGATGCCACCATCAAGCTCCTGCGTGAACATCCACACAGCTTCTGCCGCATTAATTTTGCCAACGGCGATATGGTTGGTCATAGTGGCGTCTTTGAAGCCGCCCGCATTAGCATGGAATGCGTTGATCTGTGTCTTGCCCGTCTTCTCCCAGTGATCAAGCAATTGGGCGGAATAGCTTTGGTTACTGCCGACCACGGCAATGCTGATGAAATGTATGAGATGGATAAAAACGGTGATGCAAAAATAGAAAATGGTCGCTTCAAGTCCAAGACCAGCCACACCCTCAATCCCGTGCCGTTTATCGTCTATGATCCCCACTTTGCCGATGAATACAGCATCGCTGACATCGCCAAGCCAGGTTTAGCCAATGTTGCCGCCACTGTACTGACTCTGCTTGGCCACAACCCTCCGGAACAGTACGAACCATCCTTGGTACAACTGCGCTCATAAATACCTTACGAGGATAACCTCCCCGCTTCGCGTTGCAACATACGTGAAGCGGGGATGGCTCGTATGGCATCACGCCAGGGATTATGGACGGCTACGCAAAACTGCGGCGCTGGCGGGTCGATGGGATATTCTCGGCAATGCGGTATTTAGTTACCGTACGCCGAGAGATATCTAATCCTTCTTTGGCCAAAATATCGGCAATAGCCTGATCGGAAAGCGGGCGCTTGGGATCTTCTTTATCCACAAGTTGCTTAATTTTGAGCTTCACCGAACGCGAGCTTTCAGCTTCACTGCCATCCTGTGTAGCAATACCACCGGAGAAAAACTGGGCCAGGGGAATAATGCCCGCTGGGGTTTGAATGTATTTATCCTTTACCGCGCGTGATACTGTTGCCACATGCATACCAATACGATCGGCAATGTCTTGACGCATAAGCGGGCGTAAGTGCTCTGGGCCAAATTCCAGAAAGCCTTGCTGATGCTTGATGATTTCGGTAGCTATTTTTAACAAGGTGCGCTTGCGCTGGGCCACGGCGTCAATAATAAAACGGGCAGAACCTAATTGCTCTCGCAGATAGGCCTTATCACGGGCTGCGGTTTCTTCGCTCTCGTAGAGCTGATGGTAGGCTTGATTGATCTCCACTTTCGGAAGGTGCGAATCGGGTATTTCAACGATCCATTCCCCCGCCTCACTACGCTCCACGACCACATCAGGAACAACAAATTGATTTTCACTGCGCGACCAGGGTTTACCAGGAGCAGGGTCTAATCGGGCAATGGCCTCTAAGGCCTCCTGCACGCGATCAACTGAAACATCAAGGGCCTGGGCAATGATGGGCAAACGATTGCGCAAAAGATCGTCCAAATGATCACGCACAAGGGCAATTTCGAAGCTATTATCCCCAGATTCACGCTCCAATTGCAAACATAAACAATCGGCTAGGTCACGCGCCGCAATGCCAGCCGGCTCACAGCGGCGCACCCATTCCCATGCTTCTTCGGCTAATTCAAGCTTATCTTCGGGAAAGAGATCGCACAAGGGATCCACAAGATAGCCACGGCGATCTAACTGCCAGCAAATATCTGGGATCAAGGCGAATACTGCTTCGGGGACTTCTTCCATGCGCAGTTGCTCAATTAAAAAATCAGGGAGATTTTGCGGCGGCGATGGGGCTGCATTAATCGCCTCCATTTTGTCCGGAGCGTCTTCGTCCATACTGCGCGCTTCGCGCCGTGCTTTAAGAAATTCAGCGTGCTGTTCGTGGTCAAGATCGGAACGCATCTCCTCCATAACATCGGTGCGCCGACGACCGCCCTCATCGGCGACAGTCACATCCTCGGCGCCATCGAGAGAGCCGTCTTCTGGTGCGGTGTCGACGATTTCCAATACGGGGTTGGATTCGATCTCGTGCATAATCCGCTCTTCGAGAGCCATTTGCGGGAGCAACAGAATTTCAATCGACTGAATCATCTGCGGCGTAAGCTTGAGCTTTTGCTCCATCCGCATATCAAAGTTCTGTCGCATCTGCAATGCCATAGACGACCTCCTTGGCTACACTAGGCTCTCTCACTACCCCATAATTGGGGAACGGGCTATTGTGGATCATTGAGCAAAGCCGATACTCCAGGCTCTCAACGCGTCCTAGCAAAGTATAAGCCAATCTTTGCCCTCACGCAAGTCCTGGCAATGCCATACTCATGTCTATGATCAACACAGTCGCAGGGCTCTCCCCGCCTTGCCCCTGGCTACAGGGCGGCGCACAGCTTGCCCCCGGGGCCGCCGATCTCCTTATCAATGGCATGAAGCATTTGCGATACGCAGGCGCGTGGCCTGATCGAGCCCCAACGGGGTTGCGAAGACGTAAATATTGTAATGCCATCCTGCTCCATTCCGGGGCTGCGCCGCCGTTTATGGGCATATTATCTTCACAGCAAGAATCTCGCGTCTGCCCTGCTCTGAGCCTCCGCAACCCTTTCAGGGTTGACCGTTTCTTGGACCTTTACCCAGGGTAGCTAGCGCAACCCTGGGCTAGTATGCGAAGCCCCCTTGGGGCTTTAAACGCTTACCGACACCCTACCTCGTTTTTTTGATCTCACCATTCGTGCGGTGGTGTACATGAATACACGAACCCAAAACGCTTAATGCCATTGATCGGGAGATCGGCGATCACGGGAGCAAGATTTGAGCCGCCCTGGGTGTGACGCCTGAATGCTGATTGCATTTATCTTCGACAATCATCCTAGGGAGCATGCAGGTCTTACTGGAACGCTATGGGCGTGATCAACGGATTCAACAACTCCTCAGCGCGGCACAGCGTGAAGCATCTTTGAGTCTGGCGCCCATCCACGGCGGCCTTGCTGCGGTGTGCATTGCTTGCCTACGGCAGCAACGGCAGCACCACCGCGTCCATCTTGTTGTATGCCCTGATCCCGATGCTTTGTCGGATGATCTCGAAGCGCTGGGAATACCAGCGACCATTCTTCCCGAACTCGATGAACACGATGGTGATGGCGATGCGGACAGCATCCGTCCCCAGCTACTCAGCCAGCGCCTCCTGGCCTGCGAAGCTTGGTCGCAAGGGAATTTGATCCTGGCTACCCCCCATGCCGTAGAACAACCCGTTCCCAATTTCCGTGACCTACGTGCAGCAAGCTTTCAAGTGGAAACGGGGCAGCGCCACAATCTCTCAGATCTGGCCGAACGACTCCATGACCAGGGCTATCGGGTAACGCCCTTGGTTGAAGAACCTGGACAGCTCTCCCAGCGCGGCAGTGTGCTAGACATTTGGCCATGGTCGGCATCACTACCGGTGCGCCTGGATTTTTTTGATGATGAGGTTGATAGTATTCGCCGTTTTGAACCGGACAGCCAAGAAACGGTCAGCCGCATTACTAAGGTTCGCTTTTCTGGCATGGGCGGTGGCCTCATTGCCACTGAGCCATTGTGGGAGCAAATTGATCACGCTCCCATTATTGTGCTAGGTGATGTGCCATTACGACAACGCCTGAAACACGACCATGGACGGCCAGAACTTCGCCTGGGACGCACCCTGAGCCACGGCGATCTGGACGGCGGAAGCACCACCATTCAGCGCTTTCAAGGTGATCTCCATCGCGATTTGACTGAACTTTCCCTCGTTCCCCAGGAAGGTTCTCAGCTGATTCTGCTCGCACGCAATGAGGAAGCGGCAACTGACCATCGGCATATGATCAGCGAACATGGCCTCAACGCCGAAGTGCTCATTGGTCGCCTGCATGCGGGGTGGCGGGATCAGCTGAGTGGAGTGGTCGTCCTCCATGATTTTGAGCTGGCTCATCGCCTACCCAACCGACGACGTAGCCGCAAACGCGTGAGTGGCGGCAACCCTCTCTCAAGTCTTGCCGATTTACGCAATGGTGACTATGTGGTGCACTTGAATCATGGCATTGCCCGCTTTCGTGGCATGACCACTTTAGAGCGGCGTGGATTCTTTGAGGATTTCTTGCTGCTCGAGTTTGCCGAAGAGAGCCGCATTTATGTCCCCGTTGCCGCCATTGATCTGATTCAAAAGTACATCGGCGGCTCGGGTCGACATCCACCCCTCGACCGTCTCGGTGGCAAGGTATGGGCGAAGCGCCGTGCTAAAGCCGAAAAAGCCATTGCTGACCTGTCGGCTGAGCTGATTGAGGCACAAGCCAAGCGTCAGGATGCCCAGGGCATAGCACATCCTGCAGACGACGCCGAGCAACGCCACTTTGAAGCGCGTTTTCCCTACGAGGAAACCGAAGACCAACTGCTGGCGATGCGCGAAATAAAACAGGATCTGCAAGCCAACCAACCCATGGATCGCCTCCTCTGCGGGGATGTGGGCTTTGGCAAAACAGAGCTTGCTCTACGCGCGGCCTTTAAAGTGGCCAAAGGAGGGCATCAAGTCATCCTCCTGGCACCCACTACCATCCTTGCCGATCAACATGCCCGCACCTTTGAGTCTCGCCTGCAGGGGCATAATCTGCGACTGGCTTGTCTCCATCGCTTTGTCAAAACCGCCCAACGGCGAGCCACCTTGGAGCAAGCGGCCCAGGGTGAGATTGATATCCTTATTGGCACCCATGCCTTACTCAGTAAAGACCTCAATGTCCCCCTCCTGGGCCTGCTGATCATAGACGAGGAACAGCGTTTTGGGGTCCGCCATAAAGAGCATCTGCGCCGCCTCCGCCATGGGGTTGATGTACTCACCTTAAGCGCTACCCCCATTCCACGGACCCTCCATTTTTCCATGTTGGGTATCCGTGATATATCCGTGCTTGCGGAGGCTCCAGCCGAACGTATGGCCGTACAAACCCATGTCAGCCATTGGGACAAGGCTCTTTTACGCCAAGCAATCGAGCGGGAACTGGAACGCGGTGGACAGATTTTTGTCATCAATAATCGCATTGAAGATCTCGATCGCGTGGCTTTTCGTCTAGGGCGCTTGGTTCCTGAGATGCGCTATGAGACCCTTCACGGGCGCATGAGCGAACAAGATATTCATCATACCATGGAACGCTTTCGCAGTGGAGCCCTGCACTGCTTGGTGGCAACTACCATCGTTGAATCGGGCTTGGATATCCCCAATGCCAATACCCTGATAGTTCATAATGCCCACGCCTACGGCCTGGGAGAACTCCATCAGTTACGAGGACGTATTGGTCGTTTTACGCGCCAAGCCTATGCGTTTTTTATTATCCCCACGGGACGCAGTATTGGCGATGATGCCCGAGAACGACTCGACGCCATTCAAGAATACGCCGATTTGGGCGCTGGTTTCAAATTAGCCATGCGCGATCTGGAACTGCGCGGGGCAGGAAACCTCCTGGGAGCACAGCAATCTGGCCACATTGAAGCCATCGGCTACGAACTCTACTGCCGCCTGCTCAATGATGCCGTACGGCGGTTACGTGGCGATCCAGACAACCACCAAGCGACCAATATAACCGGCACACGCAGCCCACGACTGGCCTTCCCTATTGATGCTTATATACCCGATGAATGGATTGAAGCCCCGCAAATTAAATTTGATCTCCATAAAATATTGGAGAACAGTCGCCGGCACAGCGATCTCAGTACTGCCGCACAGGTGTTCCGTGATCGTTTTGGGCCCCTTCCTGATCCCGTCGTACGCCTCTTCCAGCAGCATGCACTCACCCGTGCCTGTGACGATTTGGGCATTGAGCGCATCGAACGCAGCGACCGGCAAATACGCCTCCGTCTGAGCAATGGCATTCCCGACATGCTCGTTCATAGCGAAGTCCCCGGATTACTGCATGTCCAACCAAGTGACGATGGGATCACCCTTTTCCTTCGCCATGCCCCTGATCAAGACCACACCCTGTCCCTACTTTGTCAACTCTGCCACTTGGATATGGGATACTTAGGGCGTGAAGATCGGGCTTTGGCCTCGGTTAACGATGAGATATGAGTCGAGGCGCGCCGTTAGGGACCTCACACAGCACAATCGCTAACGCACTCGCGTCCACCGCGGGAATACTACACCAAAGACCCTGCCCCGCATATTGGTACCTGGCACCCAGCCCCAATTACGACTATCGGCGCTAAAAGGGCTATTATCGCCTAACATGAGATAGGCGTTGTCTGGTACGGTTATGGCTGTTTCCTCACAAATGGCTAAGCCTTGGAGCCATGATGGATCTTGACGATTATCTGCCTGCATGCTGGCCAATAGTGATTCGCGCTTGTTCGGATTGGCAAGATGGGGAACAAACTGTTCGCGAATCATGCGCACTTCCATGCGGCGTTGCTCAAAGCGTGCCATATCATCACGACTGGCCATGGCTGATAAACGGTGATGCCAGACATCAGATTGATCGGTTAAAATTCCATCTGCAGTATAATATACATCACGATCTACGGCCACATGCTGGGCTCGTAGCACGCCCTCCCCGCGCAGCTGAATGCGGGTGCGCGTGGCCGAGGCACTGGGGTCTACAGGTACAATTGATTGAGGCTCCATGAGCATGGTATCATCCAGCCATGCCTGGGCAGTATTATCCACCAAGGCGAGACGAATATGGCGGCCAATCAGCTGCTCGTCCCCCTGGGCAAGAGGCTCGTCACCAAGAGAGAGCGTCCATCCATTATCATCCAATCGCAGCCGCAAACGATTCACACCGCCCTGAGCAAGAATAAGTTCAACCGTGCCGCTACGCTCCTGGGGCACCATATGCAAGCGAACATCACCCACCAAATCACGCATGAGCATATTGAGACTGGAGCCATAATGCTGGCTATCCAGATCTGCCGTAGTCAGACGGTTAATCTCCCAGCGATCCAGATCATAGATATTTCCGGTGCGACCGTTGTAAGAAAATTGTGGCTGTGTCAGTGAAACCTGCTGCTGCTGCCATTGACCGCCTCCCCCACGGGGCCGCACGTTCACAGGCCCAGGCTTGACATAGATATTACGCAGGGGTTGATCAAAGAGTATTCCTTGATCATCGCGCAAAGAAAACAACAAGGATCCACCGTCATCAATCTCCGCAGTTGACGATCGCCCCCGCCAGGGCACATAACCTGAATCCTCGCCATGGCGATAGATTGGCAACCACAGTGCCTCCTGAATGCCTGGTGGCTTGGCGGTCACCGCAAAGCTACCATCATCCTGCTGCTGATAGACATCACCATAACGGATGAAAAAGGTATCTCCTGGCATCGCTACACAGCGTTTAACAAAGTTACGCTGCAACAGGGGGCGGAAAGGGAAGGAATCTAATCGCTCGCCATCAGGGGTGATTGCTGGCATTTCACGGCCATGGGGGCCTTCGACTTCTGGAACAGGATACTGAAAGACCACTACACCCCAGCGTTTGGGGCCTATAAAACGAAAGCCCATCTTATCAACCACAACGTGATCAGCTTTACTCAGAGCCACATCACCATACAGCGCTGGCTCCATACTGGCAGTAGGAATGCGGTAAGCCTCAATAAAAAATTGACGCAGGGCCAAGGCGATAATAAAAGCGAAAATCCAATTCTCGCAAAATGCATTCACCCACCGTTGCCACGCCGGAAGTCGCTCTTCAAACACCTGGCCACGGCGCAGACGCTCCTGGCGGGTAGGCTTGGCAGGGGATGAATCTGGGGGTATTTCGGACATCATTACCTCTTAACCGAAGATACCGCAGAGCCAAGAGGCAAGGCGATCACAAAAGCAGGACCGCGTAAAGCCTGCCCCTGGAACCGCCGGTCTCCAGACCGTCCAGCAAAAACGCCCTGTGTAGGGCGTTTTTGCACACAATAGCGAGCTTTGCGTCGCCTTGATTACAGCACTCCATCCCAGTGCTCAAGTAAACTCACTTTGGCGTGATCAATCATGGCTTGCTGGACATCCTCAAGATGCCCCTGGAGGTAGCGATCAAGATCGTAGCTGGTCCAATTAATGCGGTGATCAGTGATACGGTTTTGCGGCACATTGTAGGTGCGAATGCGGTCTGATCGATCGCCGCTGCCAATCTGGCCCTTACGTTCTGCGGCTCGGGCCGCAGCAGTGCGCTGCAACTCAGCCTCGAACAACCGGGAGCGCAGTACCTTCATGGCACGATCGAGGTTTGCCCCTTGGCTTTTTTGATCCTGACATGAAGCAACAATGCCTGTCGGCTTATGGGTTACGCGAATGGCTGATTCGGTTTTATTGACGTGCTGACCACCTGCACCACCAGCGCGCTTGCGCTCGATGACAAGATCATCGTCATTAATAGCCACTTCGACTTCATCCGCCTCAGGAAGCACGGCTACGGTAGCCGCAGAAGTATGCACACGTCCTTGACTTTCGGTTTGGGGAACTCGCTGCACCCGGTGTCCACCCGATTCATAACGCAAAAGGCCGTAGGCGCCTTCGCCGCGCACTTCAAGAATGGCTTCTTTAAAGCCACCTTGCTCACTTTCGCTAGCATCAATAAGCTCAATGCGCCAGCCTCGCCGCTGGGCATGCAGCTGATACATCCGCACCAGATCACCAGCAAATAGACAGGCTTCTTCGCCACCTGTGCCGGCACGCACCTCCATCAAGGCAGTGCGGTCAGCCAGGGCATCACCCTGAACGATCTGTGCCTTCACTTGCTCTAACAGGGCTTCACAAGCGGCTTGCGCCTCGTGACATTCTTCGCGCGCCAGCTCAGCGAGCTCTGAGTCCTGCAACATTGATTCGGCTTGCTGTAACCGGTCTTGCTCGTGGAGCATGGCGCGGTAGGGCTCCACCACGCGAGACAATCGCCCATGCTCACGCACCAAGACAGGGTACTCACGACTTGATGCAACAACTGGATCCGCCAGTTGTTGCTCAAGTTCTTCATGACGGGCAGCCACATGTGCCAGCTTCTGAAGCAAATCGTTGGACTGCCCAAGCATAGGAGGTGCCGTTAGGCCTTACCCTTCTTTTTCGCCAAGCGTGACAGATTGGCACCAAACTTGGAGCCAAATTTCTCCACACGACCAGCGGTATCCATGATGCGCTGATTGCCTGTGTAGAAAGGGTGGCTGCTGCTGGTAACGTCAACCTTTACCAAGGGGTATTCTTGGCCTTCAATGGTGATGGTTTCTCTGCTTTCGACCGCACTATCGATGCGATACATGCAACCGTTCACCGAGTCTTGAAAAATAACGGGGCGAACTTCTGGGTGGATTTCAGCCTTCATGACGGCCAACTCCTCATAATGGATGTTTGGGAATGTGCGCTCACGGCACGATCAGTAGTAGCTCGAATCAACGCTCTTCAGCAACGGCCTCTTCGCCATGAGCGCTGGCCAGCACTTCGTCCATGGTGCTGCCCTGCGGATCAGCATCGACAACCTCTACTTCAATGGTGGCTTCAACCTCACCAAAGAGGCGGAGAAGAACTTGATACGTGCCGAGCTGCTTGAATGATTCATGCAGGTGCACCTGTTTGGGGTCGATTTCGTAACCACTCTTGGCCAATGACGCAACAATGTCACGAATGCCGACGGAACCAAATAAGGTATTCCCAGAGGATACTTTTGCCGCGATTTGCAGGGACATACCATCGATTTGCTTCTTGGTTGCCAAGGCTTGGCCTTCGTGCTCGGCACGACGTCGTGCTGCCTGCTCGCGCAAGAGCTCGATTTGTCGCTTGGCAGCCTGCGAAGCGGCAATGGCCTTGCCGTAGGGCAAGAGGAAGTTGCGCGCATAACCAGGGCGCACGGCAACGATGTCACCCATGTTCCCCAATTTGAGCACGTCTTCAGTCAAGAGGACTTCAACGTTTTTAGACATGATTAGATCCTTTCCATCACCAGCGACACATGAGCCTCGCCAAGACGATGGTGACACAACGATTATGAATGAAAACCCTACCATCAAGAACTATGGCAGGGTAGAGCCTCTTTATTCACCCACGTAAGGTAAGAGACCGAGGAAACGGGCGCGCTTAATGGCGACTTTCAACTGCCGTTGATAGCCAGCACTAATGCCATTACGATTACGAGGGCTGATTTTGCCTTGGGCGCTCACATGACGCCGCAAAACATCGATCTCTCGATAGTCAATCTCAAATATATCATCGCGAGTAAAGCGACAGGGTTTTGGGGTTTCCACTACGCGGCGGGCGCGCTTCTTGCTGTTTTTGCTTTTAAATTTAGCCATATTGAAAGGTACCTCTAAGAAAAAAAAGGATAGGGAGCGTTCATTCCACCTAGAATGGGGGCTCTTCATCATCGTAGGACGGAGCAGGATCAGAACGCGAGGGCGCAGCTGGTGCTTGCGCATCGGATGATTGTTCAGAACGCGAGCCGTAACCGCCACCGCTTTCAGCACCACCTCCACCAGCACCGCGGGTGCTCAGGAATTGCACCGAGTCGGCAACGACGAGGAGGCGTGAGCGCTTGGCGCCAGTCTGTTTGTCTTCCCATTGGTCAAGACGCAGGCGACCCTCAAGAAAGCAGGGCTGGCCCTTGGTAAGATATTGACCGACGAGCTCTGCAGTCCGGCCCCAGGCTTCCACATCGACAAACGTAGTTTCTTCCTTCAATTCACCATCGGCACCTTTGTAACGACGATTGGTTGCAATGGAGAAGTTTGCCACAGCGCGTTCATTGGCAAAAAAGCGCACCTGCGGATCACGGGTTAAATTACCTGCCAGAAGAACTCGATTGAGATTGACTGCCATAACTTCACTCCTCCTGTTCGTTTTCGCTATCGCGCTCACGATCATTACGGGCAGCACGTTCGGCAGCCTTAGAACGTTGATCACGAATGGCATCATAAGCCTTGCCATCACGGACTACGATCAACTGGCGCATGATAATATCAGAGAGACGGGCGCGACGCTCGATTTTTCCCACCACATCAGAGTCAGCTTTAAAATAGCCAATGAGATAGAGGGCGCTGGTCTGGCCAGCAATGGGGTAGGCAAGCTTGCGCTCTTCCCATTTGTCCAATTCAATCCATTCAGCGCCTTCGCCTTCGTAGGCCTGACGGACTTGCGCTACGGTACCTTCATAGTCCGTACGAGCGGGGCCAGGGGCAACAAGAATAGTGGTTTCATAGGTACGCATTAACAACTTCCTCCTCTGTTTACGTATGCAGAGGGTACACAGTATCCCGAGACTGTGTATGCGGGTTCTCACGGACCCGACGTCGGGCGTCGGGGAGGCCACTTACCTGCGTGGCCCCGAGGCAGCGAACATCCTACACACGGATGTTTACGCGGCAGACAACGTACGAATACGTTAACCGCCTAGAAGGGTATTATTCTTCGCTTATTGACAAAGAGCGAGGTTTGCGTTTGACTCAGGACGCTTGCAGCGAGGCGTGCAGCTTTCCAGCCATACGTGATTTATGCCGATTGGCAGCATTCTTATGCAGCACACTGCAGGACTGAGCCTGATCAAGGCGCTTGGCATAGCGGCGATAGAGCATTTCGGCTTCATCACGGTTGCCATCGTTAATCGCGCGCTCAACCTTCTTGGCGATGGTTTTGAGCTCGGTTTTACGAGCCTTGTTGCGCACACGGCGCTTTTCATTTTGACGATCGCGCTTTTTGGCGCTAGCAGAATTCGGCATTTGAAATCCCCACTCCTCATTCTCGAAGACAAGAACACATTAAATAGATAGATTGCGCTGGAGACATCCAGGCGCACACTCTGCAATGATGAGCCATGGCCAAGGAAGCACTACCTTCGAAGGTCATGTGTTCTTCACACCAAAAGGCGAGAAAAACAACTAGTTGCTGCGAAGCGCAGAGAGTCGCTGCGCAGCATCCTTATATCCAAGATCGAGCTCAACGAGCCTCGTGTAGTCGGTCTCAGCTTCATTCACTTTACCCTGCGCTTCGTACACCCGCGCACGGTGATAGCGAACGTCCTTGGCTTCGTCACCAAGGTCGTCCTCGATCAGGGAAAGGCAAGAAGTATATTGCTGCACAGCAAGGTCAAGCAGCTTCTTCTTGGCGAAGCATGTGCCAAGATGGAAATGCGATTGTTTTTTGTACCGAGGGTCGCCAACTGACTTCTGAAAATTACTTGCCGCCTCATCAATCTCACCTGCGGCCATAAGCTTGGTAGCAAGATGAAAAGAGTGGCTCAGCTCGGTTGGCTGCCGCTGTTGGCGCAGACGGTACTCAGCAATCTCCAGCTCCAACAATCGCTGCTTCCCAGCGCTGATATCTTGGCCTTCCGCCTCCGCCTGCTGCAATTCGGCACGACTACGGGCAAGCTTGGTGTCACCGATGCGCATGGTGATGACAAAGTCGTGTGGGTCTATTTCCTGGGCTTTTTCGTAGGCCGCCTGAGCTTCGTCAAATTGGTTGACGCGGCGATGCACATCCCCCTTCTTCTGCCACAGTGACTTGTCCTTGGGATTGGCTTCCAGGTCTTTATCAACAAAGGAGAGGACTTCCTTGGCATCTTCGGGGGTGCGGATAATGCGGTTCATAACCTCATTACGACGCGCACTGCCATCACTGGCTAGCTGATCACGATAATCGCCAGACTTGTTCTCGGCGCGGCGGGCCATGGACTTGAGTGCCTCCCACGATTTTGCCGTACGCGAGGCTTCGGGGTGAGAGGGCATACCCCGCTCAAGCTCCGCAAGGGCCTTGATCGCCGACTCAATATCACCCATCTCTTTCGTGGATTGAAAGCGGGCCTGATAGGCATGTGCCAAATCCCAGAGCAATTGGGCATTGAAAAGCCCCGTGGCACGCGCCTCCTCATACATAAAAATAGCTAAATCAAGCATGCCCTTGGGGCCGCTGCCATTGGCTTTCATGGCAGCATCGCCCACAGCCTGAAAACCTTTGAGGTCAGGCGACTTTGACATCTTTTTCACTGCTGCTGACAGCTGCTTCTGGGGATCCTTGCTGAACGAAAAGCCGCCCAGACCACCAAACAGACCTTTCTTCCCCCCTTCACGGGCGCGTCGTTTGGCGGCATCCACCAGCAATTGGTAGTTTTCCATGTTACCAGGATCAATCTCCTGGCATTCTAAGCATACTTCAATAGCAATATCATATTGACGGCGATCAACAGCCTGTCGCGCCCGCTGCATGTGCTTACTTAGGTCTACCATGACAGTATACTCCCTGTAATCTATGTCATTACGATATATAAATATGGTTTCCCGACGAAGATGGCCCTTGTCTGGATGACCGAACACTATAGCTTTGTCCCGCCTTTCACAAGATGAGATTGTGTCCCCATGAGTACAGCGTACCACTACCCCAGCGAACTCGAACTCGTCACCTATCCGCACCCAGCCCTGCGTGCGCGTAATACTGCGGTGACGGAATTTGATGATGCCCTCGCCACGTTTTGCCAACGCCTATTGGATGCCATGCGCAGCTTCCGCGGGGTTGGCCTGGCAGCACCCCAGGTTGCGGTAAACCAACGCATTTTTGTCAGCGACCATGTGGGCCTTGAGGGCGAAGACGCCCCCTCCCAGCCAATGATTTGGATCAATCCAAGCATTGAGGCCCCTGAGGGCAGCACCACTTACGAGGAAGGCTGTCTCTCGTTCCCTGGTATCTATGCGAAAGTGCAGCGCCATGACCAGTTCACTGCGGTATGGCAAGACACCAGTGGCACAGAACACCGGCGTCAGCTCAATGCCAGCAATGACATCTTGGGCATCGTTTTCCAACACGAGCTCGACCACCTCGAGGGCACCCTCTTCGTTGACCACCTGACCCCCTCTCAGTTAACCATGGCCCGGCGACGCCTGCGAGAACTTGAGCAAACGCATAAAAAACGCTATGGCAGACCTGGATCTGTCCTGCGTCGCTAGCCCTTTTCTTTCGTGAGCACCCCCAAAAGGACGTCCACCATGGACTCGGATGAGCGCAGTGAGAATGGCTTTGGATTTGCCCTACCCGATGATCCGCGGCAGCGAGATCGCCTGGCGGAACTGGGGAGCATCGCTGGAGGTCTGGTGCATGAGCTCAAAAATCCGCTCGGTGCTATCGCCCTTAACGTGGAACTCCTTCTTGATGCATATGCCAAAGGTGACCCCCAGCCAGAGCGCAGCAAAGCCCGTCTGCAACGGATTCAGGCAGGCACCAATCATCTGCAAGATATTGTGCAATCGTTCCTAAGCTTTGCCCGACCGGGGCGACCTGATGTGGATAAAGTTGACATCAGTCAACTACTCCACCACATCGTTGACGAGCAACGCGACCTCCTCAATGCCGATCGCATTAGCATCGCCATCCGCGTCGCTCCCGATCTGGCAGCAGTCCCAGGTGATTCGGGGCAACTGCGGAGCATATTTCTCAATATTATCCTCAATGCCCGCGATGCCTTACGTGACGATCCACGACCCATCGATCGACAAATCATTATTGCCGCACGCAATCGCCGCCACGGCATCCGCGTGGTCATCGCCAACAATGGTCCAGCCCTCAACTCGACTGCCGCCGCGCACCTTTTTGATCCCTTTTTCTCCGCCAAAGATGGCGGGACTGGCCTTGGCCTGGCCATTGTAGCCCGCCTCGTGGAGCTCCACCGCGGCCGCGTTACCGCCTCGTCCAATCCAGACCAAGGAGTCAGCTTTACCATCGAGCTCCCCACCACTCTCGGACCAGCCCAACATCGCACCGAACTCCCAGCACCCGATGCCGGTATTCACCCAGACGCTTCATAACACCCCCTCATATGACCCCTTCAGACAAGCAACGCACCCGCAATACCATCCCATTGCTGATAGAGTCCAAGGAACAGATAGACCATGGCAAACATTCTCGTCATTGATGACAATCCCACCAACCGCGATACGTATAGCGATATCCTGGAAGGAGAGGGACATACCGTACTCAGCGCATCGAGCGGTGAAGAAGGCCTGGCCAAGCTTACTGCTGCGGCTGTCGACTGCGTACTCTGCGACCTCAAGTTACCAGGCCTAGATGGCCTGGAGACCATGGAACTGGCTCACGAAAAACATGGGCGCACGCCATGGATACTCATCACTGGCCATGGCAGCGAAGAGATCGCCGTGCGCTCCATTAAACAAGGCGCGTTTAACTATCTCACCAAGCCAGTCGATCTCCAGCGACTAAAAGCCACCATGGAGAGCGCCGCGCAAACTGCAGGCCTGTCGCGAGAAAACAAGGCTCTACGCAGAGAACTCGGCTACGATGAAGCCTTGGATCGCATTGTTGGCACCTCTCCTGCCACTAAGGCCATGAAAGCGACCATTCGACAGGTCGCCCACTCCCATGCATCGGTATTGATTGAAGGTGAAAGCGGCACAGGCAAAGAGCTCGTTGCCGATGCCATCCACACCTTATCAGGCCGCAGTGCGCGACCGTATGTCAAGCTCAATACAGCCGCCATTCCCCGCGATCTCTTGGAATCCGAGCTCTTCGGCCATGAGCGCGGGGCCTTCACTGGCGCGGTGGCACAGAAAAAAGGGAAATTTGAGGTCGCCGACACGGGGACCCTCTTCCTCGATGAAATAGGCGAAATGTCCATGGACGCACAGGTAAAACTCTTGCGCGTTCTACAGGATGGACATTTCTCTCGGGTTGGCGGCAATGTCGATATCGCTGGTGACGTACGCCTGATTTGTGCCACCAATCGCAACCTCAAGCAAGAGGTGCTTGACGGTAATTTTCGCATGGACCTCTACTATCGACTCAATGTGGTGAACATTCACGTGCCAAGCCTTCGTGAACGACGTGAGGACATCCCGCTCTTAGCCAAAAATTTTGTTGATCGCCTTAACCAGCGACACGGGGGCAACAAAGTCCTTAATGAAGAATCTATGGAAGTACTGCGGCGCATGGATTGGCCAGGGAATATTCGCGAACTCGAAAACACCGTGGAAAAACTCTATGTCTTGAGCGAAGGAGCCAGCATTAGCGCTAGCATCTTGCGCCAAGAACGCTCCTTTGCACACACACGCCTCCACGATGAATTCGCCGCCGCCCCGCAGCCCTCCCCCGCAGGGAACACCGCAAACCAAGAAGACGCCATCGCCTCACTGGTGGGATTACCTATGGACGAAGTTGAGCGACGCATGATCATTGCCACATTAGACCACTGCCAGGGGAATAAATCAAAGGCTGCGCGCCTGCTGCGCATCGGCTTAAAAACGCTGTATCGAAAACTCGAAGCCTACCAGCACGATACCACAAGCAGCGCCACTGCTCCATAATACCACACAGGAAACTCGCTCTACCCTATGTTTTTCCGCCGCAAGACTCCATCGCCCGAACCAGAACTCGACGAGCACGGTCGACCCATTGTCAAACGATGGTCGCAAGAGCACCTACAACGCCTCTGTGCGGAAAACGCTCGCTTCCAGGTCATGACGGTGGATGGCCTCCACTGGATTGACCCCTTCAGTCTCAACCTTGTCGAGGCCGCATTTGATTGGCAGGAAGCTGCCGTGGATTGGCTCCTGCGACATCGCCCCTGGCGCAAGCATGGAAAACCGCACAAACGCAGCGCTGTGGTAAGTCGGCGCTGGCTGCACTATCTCAAACAACATATTGCAGAAAATCGTGATTTGCGGCGCTTTCTCCCCGATGGACGCTGGCTCAACCCCCTCAGTGGATCCTGGGTGGGTGGCTTTCCGCGTAAGCAAAAACAGATTACCCCCGAAATGTTGCAGGCCATGGCCACTGCCATGGCTGAACATGAACTCCAACACGATCAGGCAGCACCACTCCCCCACCTGGAACTTGAACGCATCTTTGATAAGGCCATTGCAGAACTACGGGCCTCATCGGCCTCATCAGCGCAACTGAAATCCGCACCGCCTGCCCCAGTCGCCGACCCTC
>REDP01000151.1 GCA_007693455.1 Planctomycetota bacterium
ACCGACCGCCGAGGGGGGAAGGGCGGATATAATCGCGAAGCGATCCGCCCTAAGGTGCGAAGCACCGCCCCCCGACAAAGGTCGTGGGGAGTCCGAGCCTAAGCGAGGACGTACCGGGGGGGCCGTTGGGGGGGCTTGCCCCCCCGACAACCAAAGCCTCACTTGACCACCAGCCAGCAGGGACCATTCTGCCGCCATGTTGCGAATGATTCTCAGAAACTTTTACCTGCTGGCGGTGCTTGTTATGCCAGCTGCTGCGAGTGAGGATGGCACTTCTGCCAACGACCAGCGCAGTCTCTGGGAGCTTTCTGGAGAGGTGGACGAGTTGCGTGAGGCCCTGCGTGCATTGCGCGAAGGATGGGAGTCGGAAGCAGAGGAGATAGCCGCGCAAATAGCCGTGTATGAAAGCATGAGCGATACTGAAAAGGCGCGAATTGAGGCGCTTACGGAGGAAAAAGAGGCGCATCAAGCCGCGTTTGCTGCCCTGCAAGAAGAGCGAGCAGCCGAAAGCCAGGCCTTGGAGCGCGCTGCGGCCCTGCAAACTTGGTTTGCCCATTCCCTGGATGACCTTGAGCAGGGCAGTCTCCTTCTCTTGGCGGGCTTGGCTGCACAGAACAATGGCAGCGCCGTGGCTGATGATGCCCTGGTGAGCGCTTGGCGCAGCAGCCTTGAGCGCCTAGAGGCCTTACAACGCCATGCCCGAGGGATGCATCTGCGGCTGCGTGAGGGGCACTTACCCGATGGTTCACAGCAGGTGGTAGAGGTCATTGCCGTGGGGCATGCGGCGGCTTGGTGGCGTGCCCTGGATGGCGATGCGGTGGGAACGGCCTGGGTGGCAGATGGCAGACTCAAGCTCGAGCCGTATACTGGGCCGCATAGTGCCGCCATCCATCGTGCTTTCCGCATTCGCAGTGGCGCCATGCCGCAGCCACTCTTGCTGCCATTGCATGATACGCAGGCGCAACCATGAGCCGCTACCTCCCCGCCCTTCTATTGCTGGGCTGCCTGAGTGGATGGGCGGCCGCCAATGAACAGGCTCGCACTGCCGTGGTCGCCGAGATCGCTCTGCTGCAAGCGCAGCTGCAAGAGCAGCGCCAGGAGATTGAAGCGGCACGACGCGAGCGCCTCCGCACCCTGCAGGACACCGTGCATGAGCTGCGTACAGCCCAGGAAGAACGCAAAAAGGCCCAGACAGCGCAGCAGGAGGCCGCTGCAGTCCTGCAGGAGGCAAGGGCCCAGCAGCACCAGGGGAATCGCGAACTGCGGCAGCTTAGAGCGCTTTTCCAGCAGCACGGCCTGGTTTCTGGCGACAATAACCAGCACATCGTGGATGATGCGGCGCTACGGCAGGAGCTCCAAGAGCGCCTGGACCTGCTCACCCACCATGCCAGGCCCCGCCGAAGTGACATAACCGTCTACAACCGCAGTGGCCACAGCGCTACCTTACCGGTGCTTGAGTGGGGCATGGCGCAGCGCGTGGCCCTGGGATCACGGGCCCAGGATCGCGGCTTTCTTACCCGTGACGATGCGGGGGCATGGCTCATCCAAGGCCCTACCATACCGCAGCAGACGGCTGCTGCGGGGGCATGGCTCGACATCAGTGGCCGCCTTGCCAGTGAGCCGCCGCGTCCCCGTGGTATTAGGGGTTTTATTGAACGCGGCGGGCCCTTTGTCTGGCCCATATTCGCCATTGCTGTGGTTGCCATCCTGGCCGCCCTGACTCGTGTCGGCCTACGCCTGAGCTGGCGCCGCCCACAAGGAGCGGCGGCCAAGCTTCTGCGAGCCCCCGATGTGGCGGAGGCCCTTGCCCAAGCACGACGCTGGCGCGGGCCCATCGGCAGTATCTTCGTGGGCATTCTCACCAGCGCACCTGATCAGCGCCAAGAAATTGCTGGAGCAGTGCTTGCCGAGGCCGAAGTACACCTCTCTCGTGGCTTGCGTCTCTTGGCTGTGCTCGCCGCAGCCGCTCCCTTATTGGGCCTTTTGGGAACCGTTACTGGCATGATCGCCAGTTTTGAAGCCCTAGGGGCACAGGCTGGCGCCGATGCCGAGCGCCTCAGCGCGGGTATTGGCCAAGCCTTACTGACCACTGAGCTGGGCCTTATTGTTGCTGTTCCCACGTTGATTGTGCATGCCCTCTTCGCCCGTGACGCCAGTCGTTGGCGTTCACGCTGCGAAGCCGAGGCCCTGCGCCTGCTATCAGCCTTGGACACCCTTCACACTCCGTCGAGCACTCCTCCGCCCCCAGGCCCTGGGCAGAAGCAGCCATGAATACGGCAGGACCGTGGTGGCTCCCCGGCAATGATCCGATTCTGCTGGCCCTGGCCGTCCTCGCGGCGGTTCTGCTAGGGCTGATCATCCACCATGTGGTGAGTATTATCTATTGCCGCCGACGGGGTCATTGGCTTGGCCTGGCGGCAGCCCTGGTAACTGCCGCGCCATTATTGGGACTCCTGGGAACGGTATCAGGCCTCATTGATAGCTTTGCGGCCCTGGCCATTACCGCCGATGCACGCAGTGCAGGGGCGGGAATCGGTCGCGCCCTGACCACCACGCAGATGGGACTTTTAATCGCCGTGCCAGGTTTACTGGCGGTACAGGTGGTGTGGGGCCTGCGCCCTGATGAACCCACGGACCATACCACAGAGGATGCCTAATGATCCGTCTGCGCGGCCGCCATGACGAGAGCGATGATGCTCGGGTTGATCTCGCCCCACTCATTGATGTGGTGTTTTTGCTTCTGATTTTTTATGTTTTGGCTGCCACGTTTGTTTCGCCCACGGCACTACCCATTCAGCGGCCCATCAGTTCCCAGGCGCAAGCCATGCCCGCGCGGCCGGTACTGGTACTGATTGCCAGTGATGGAAGCACCTACCTGGGCGATCGGCCCTGGGCGATTGACGATAGCGGCCGTTTGGCCATGCGCCTGCGCGAAGGCGATGAGGGGCGCGTACTGATCCATGCCGATGCGGCAGTGACTGCTGATCGTCTGGTGGCAGTTATGGACGCCTGCCTCGCCGCAGGTGCGCAGCACATCGACCTGGCGGCTGATCGGGCACGGGGAGGGGGACCATGAGCCCCAACGCAAGCCATCGCAGCCTCTCTATTCCTCGTCTGGCGGGCATAACAGGGGGCCTCCTCAGCGCAGGGCTGATTCTTATGCTGATGCACGCACATCTTCATGAAGACCTGATGCAGGGAATGAGTCACGATACCATTCGCGTGCAACGGGTTGAACCACCACCACCGCCGCCACCCCAAGAAGATCACAGCCAAGAACCCAGCACCGCCACCGCGGTAGCAGCGCAGACCCAGCAGCTCTCAGACATTCCCGATCTTCCCGACCTTCCCCGCCCACAGCTCCGTCCCTCGCAGGCTTCAGTCAGCGGCATCGGTAACTGGCAACCCAGCAGCCCCGAAGTACCGCAGACCACTCGTCAGCACAGCATAGATCAGAGCGCAACCCTGATCACGGGGCCCGAAGTACTGCGCCGCTTTTACCCCCGAGCCGCCCGACAGCGCCGCCAAGAAGGCGTTTCGCGGCTACGCCTCCAGGTGGATCGCCAAGGCCGCGTCAGCGCAGTGGAAGTACTCGAATCACGTCCTCGTGGCATTTTTGATCAGGCAGCTCGCACCGCCGCCCGCCACCTGCGCTATCGACCGGCAACACGCGACGGGGCTGCAGTAGAAAGCGTTGTTATCGAGGAGATGCAATGGCGTATCGAATGATGATGATGAGGCATGGCCTTCTCGCCCTGATATTGCTGGTAACATCGGCTGTACCGCTCCTGGCCAACGAGCTTTCCGCATCACAACGTGAGACCTGGCTGGGCGCAGTCGCCGAGGCGGTGGAGAACGAGGACCTCGCAGAGGCCCGCGCCACCCTGGCTGAGCACCCCGATGATGACCACCTCCTTAGTCATAGTTGGCGGGGTCGCGTCAGCGCCCTGGAAGATGCCTGGCGGGAAGCCGAAGTGCACTTTGCCCGAGCCCTAGAGCACCAGGCAGACTATCGCCCCGCCGCCGAAGGCCGCATTCAAGCCTTGGCCATGCTCGAAGATTGGCCTGCCTTACGGCGGATGATCGGCCCCTGGCTGGAACACGCCGATAGTCCCGCCCCCTGGTGGCGGGCGGCAGCCCATGCCGCCTGGGAAGACAACGACGCCCTCATCGCCGAAGACATTGCGCGACGCGGACTCGGCCGGTATCCCGACGACATCGTCCTTGGCCGCATCCTTGCCCTTGCCATGGAAGACATTGGCGATCCCCAACGCAGTATCGCCGCCTGGCAGCGCGTTGCCAACCATGCCCAAGCCGAGGCTGAAGACTGGTACTATCTCAGTCATAGTCTCGACCGCGCCGAGCAGCACAGTCAAGCGCGGCGCGCAATGCTCATAGCCCACCAACTCGACCCCAACCACCCCAGCATTGCCGACTCCTATCTTGCCATGCTCATGGACCATGACTTTGCAGACGATGCCTACCAATTGGCACACACCCTCCTTGCCGGAGCAGTATCCGAGGCACGTCCGCAGCGCCTCCTTATGGCCGCACGCAGTGCCGAGGCCAAGGGCGCCCACACCACAGCCATCGCCTGGCTCGAAGCTATAGACCATGAGCAGCGCACTACCGCCTGGCAGCTGCTCTATGCCCGCAGCCAAGCCGCCACAGGCGAACCCACCGTCGCCCTGGAGGCCATCGACCAGCTTATCGCCCAAGGGCAGGCCGATGCCAATCTCCGCCTCTGGGCCGCCCAGCTGGCCTGGCAAGAGGACATCCTGGATCAGGCCGAAGCGCATCTGCGTGCGGTACTCGCCAGGAGTACCACTGATCGCAGCATCCTACAGCGAACCCGCATGCATCTCATGCGCCTGTTGATGCAACAGGGCCGCTATGACGAAGCGCTGCAAGAGGCAGAAGCACTCCTGCAGGAGAACCCCTACAACCGCAATGTTGAGCAACTCCTCCACTACCTGCAAGCCCACGTGCCCGATAAGCAACCATAGATACTCCTCAAGACAAGTTTGGTGAACAACTTAAATACGAAACCTTGCACAAATGCAAACAATTGTCATTTACATCTTGACTCGGCAAAACCCACTTTAGCATGCCGCCCATCTGATAATAACAATCAGTTTCGTTATCAGCAAGGCGAGCGGCCTGAGTCCTGCGGGGCGGTGCCAGGGGGTGCCCACACCACTCCCTGGTGCCCGCAGCAGGGTCACGGCCGCTAGCAAAGTGTTCACCCCTGATTTTTTGCCGAAGGATCATGCAATGACATCATCGCACGCGCCCACATCATCCACCCCTGTGGGCGGCCTACCAGGCTGGCGCGCTGGCCTATCCACCACCCTGCTAGCCATGGCCCTCGGCCTGCCCCTATCACAAGCCGAAGAGGGACAGGCACCCAACCCCACAGAGCACAACGAAGCCAAAGAGGGAGGCGAAGAGGGACAGGCAGAAGCTCGCGCGAACCCCACGCGCAGCAGTCTGACCATCTTTGGCTCGCAGGAGGGGGTCAATGCGACGCCAGGCTCAGGTTTTTATCTCAGTGGCGAAGAGCTGCGGGCCCGCAATGTGGATAATATCAACCAAGCCCTGCAGCGGGTTCCTGGCGTCTACGTGCGCGAAGAAGATGGCTACGGCCTCTTCCCCAATATATCCATTCGTGGCATCAACACCCAGCGCTCATCCAAAGTGATGATCCTCGAAGACGGGGTCCCCATGGCCCCAGCGCCCTATACTGCCCCAGCCGCCTACTATACCCCCACTGTGGGCCGCATGGCGGGGATTGAGGTGCTCAAAGGGTCCAGCCAAATCCGCTTTGGGCCGCACTCCATCGGCGGGGTCATCAACTACATTTCCACTCCCATTCCCGATGAAAGCGCTGGCTATGTTAAGATGCTATTCGGGGAGAATCGCGACTTCCGAGCCCATGCCCATTATGGCGACACCTTTACCTTGGGTGATGGTTCGCGTCTCGGCTTTTTGGTAGAAGGCTACTACCGCAATAGCGATGGCTTTCAATCCCTCGACAGTGATTTTGCCGATGCTCGTCCCAATGCCACCACTGGGCACACCAATATTGAGCCCAATGTCAAAGTAATGTGGGAACCCAACACCTCCCTCTACCAGCGCTTGCAGCTCAACTACGGGTATACCGACCGCAAAGGCGATATCTCCTACCTCGGCCTGCATGAGGACGATGTCAGCGACAACCCCCATCGCCGTTATGCCGCCACCCGCTTTGACCATATTATCACCGAACAACACCGCACCTCGCTCAACCATTTTATCCAGGTTGATGACGGTTTTTCCATTGATACCACGGCCTACTATACCAATTTCCATCGCAATTGGATTAAATTGCACGATGTCTATGATGATGATCCGCTCGGTGGTGATGAGACTGCCAGCCCAACCTGGGGTAGCCGCACCAACCTCTCCCGGGCACTCATGGATGGCGACCTTATGGAAGTCATTCGCGGCGAATCCGCCGGCGGTTTCCGTGTGCGCAACAACAACCGTAATTATTACACCTACGGTATTCAAGTAATCCCGCGTTATGAACTCACCCTAGGTGATACCCACCACGATATTGAATTGGGTCTGCGCTATCACTACGACCAAATTCACCGCAAACAGTGGCATGAGCGCTATCGGCAAAATGACAACGGCGGCATCACCCATCGCTTTACCGAAGAGCGGGGCTCTGAAAGCAACCGCTTGGATGAGGCACGTGTGTTTGCCATTCACCTCCAAGATCGGATAAGCTGGAATGACTGGACCTTTACCCCGGGCATTCGCGTGGAACACATTAGCTATAAGCGCACCAGCTACGACACTGCCCAAGCACCCAGCAATGTGCGCCTCGGTAGCGACAGTGAGTCGCTCACCATGGTCAGTGGCGGCCTGGGCGTAACCTACGACATCAACCCAGAATGGCAGGTCTACGGCGGAGTACACCGTGGCGTCACGCCCCCCGGTAGCGGTATTTTAAATGACCTTAAGGAAGAATCCAGTATCGCCAGCGAACTGGGGGCCCGTTACCAACTGCCCGAACACCACCTGCGCGTGGAAGCAACCCTCTTCCACATCCGTTTTGAAGATATGTTAGCCGTTGATAATGTGGGCGGCGGCGGTGCTGGTGGCACCGAAAATATCGGCAAAGCGGACAATACGGGCCTGGAACTGGCCATAACCTATGATCCCGGCGCGGATTTGACCTGGAGCTTCAATATGCCCAGCTTCCTCTCCTATACCTACAGCCGCGCCCGTATTGGCGGGGATTATGATGGGCGAGACAATAACGAAGACATCTTCCGTGACTCGGAAAAGGGTGACCGAGTACCCTATGTGCCCGACCATCAAATCAGCGTGGGCAGTGGCGTGGAATTTGCCCGCTGGGGTGCCTTGGCGCAACTCAACTACGTCTCGAGCCAGTATACCTCTGGTTTTAATACCAGCGAACAGGTGGATTCCGATGGCGTTGCCGATGCCCGTTTTGGCAAAATCGACAGCCGCGTGGTAGTGGATGTGTCTGCTCACTTCCGGGCCCAAGAACACATCACCTTCCTGGGTGGCGTGGACAATGTATTCGATGACGAATCAGTGACCTCGCGTCTGCCCCACGGGCCCCGCGTAGCCCAAGGCCGCTTTGCCTATATTGGCTTTGAAGCTAACTTCTAAGGCCTCTCACAGCCAAGAATACGTACCCATACGGGCTGGTGAAACTCATCACCAGCCCGTATGCATGCCCAGACCCAGAGGGGCGCAAAGCTTGCCCCGGGACCGTCGATCTCCGGATAGGCCAGCTAAAAAAACCATGAATGGGGTCTTTTGGCGCTAAAATTATCTCCCGCGAAGGGGGCATTCCCTTCCTATGGTGAACTTTGCGCCGCCCTGTGCTAAAACCAAAACTCGCCATTGCCCCACGCTTTCTAGGTGATGTCATCGCTTCCATGAAGACTTGGAATCGCGTCATTGACAATGCCACTGCCCTGCGCCACCGCCTGCATCAGCAGCCAGAGCTCACCTGGCAAGAACACCGCACGGCGGCCGTAATCCGCGAACAATTGGATGGTCTGGGTATTGCTTGGCGAGCCTGTGCCGAGACCGGCACCGTTGCCACCCTAGCAGCACAGTCCGCCGGACGCCACGTTGCCTTGCGTGCGGATATTGACGCCCTCCCCATTCATGAATGCTCGGGCAAGGCCTGGTCGTCCCAGGTCTCGGGGGTGATGCACGCCTGTGGCCATGATGGCCATACCGCCACCCTTATGGCTGCAGCCGAATGGCTCAAACAGCATGAAGCCAGCCTACCAGGGCCCGTAACACTTCTCTTTCAACCTGCCGAAGAAGGCGGCCATGGTGCCAAGCGGATGATTGCCGATGGCGCCCTAGAGGGGGTAGATGTGGTCTTTGGCTGGCATAACTGGCCAGCCATCGCCACTGGTAAGGCGGTGTGTCCCGATGGAACGGTCATGTGTGCCAATGGCAGTTTCGTTATCCACCTGCAAGGGGCCGGCGGTCATGCCAGCCAGCCCGAAACCTGCCGCGATCCGGTTTTGGCTGGTGCGGCCATTACCCAGGCCCTGCAACAGATCGTCTCCCGCCGTTTGGCCCCGCAGGAGGCCGCAGTGGTCAGCGTAGCCTCCATCGTTGCCGAGGCCGCCGACACCGTCATCCCCGATAGCGCCGAAGTGCGCGGCAGCATCCGCGCCACCACCACCACCAGTCGTGGTCAGGTAGAAACCCTAATCAGTGAAATTGCCACCGCTACCGCTACCGCCTACGGAGTCAGTGCCCAAGTAAAACATCTGCCGCGCTATGGGGCCACCGTCAATCACCCTGCCCCGGCGGCGGAAATGCGCAAGGCTTTGGCGGCTGAACTCGGGCTCGACTGGCGCTCTTCCACCACAGCCATACCAATTATGGCCTCGGAAGACTTTAGCTATTATCTGGAAGCACGGCCTGGGGCCTTTGCCCTTATTGGCGCAGACGGAAGTCCAGAGGCACCCTCCTGCCATAGCCCCCGCTATGACTTTAATGATGCCTTAATCCCCATTGTAGCGCGCCTGTATTGCCGCCTCGTAGGCCTCCCCTTTGCGCAAACCGCAGCCTAGAAGGCATTGTCCACTCTAAAGCCAGAATTGCTGCCGCAACCTCCAGTGGTTTTTTATTCCGTTCACCCCTCCGAGCCTATGCTCTCCCCATCATCACCAGCAACTTCGCGCATACGAATTGAGGAGCACAAGACACCATGGATATGAGCCTTTTCGAACAATGGGAATCCAACATTCGCGGCTACTGCCGTGCCTACCCCACCGTCTTTACTCGCGCCTCAGGGGTGCGGCAATATGATGAAGCAGGGAAAGAATATATTGATTTTTTCGCTGGTGCTGGCGTGCTCAATTTCGGTCATAACGATCCTGCCATGAAGCAAGCCATTATTGACTACATCAGCAATGATGGGGTAGCCCATAGCCTTGATATGTATACCACTGCCAAGCGCGACTTTATGCAGCGCTTTATCGACACTATTCTCAAGCCCCGTAATATGGATTATCGCCTGCAATTCATGGGGCCAACTGGCACCAATGCCGTCGAAGCGGCGCTCAAACTGGCGCGCCGAGTCACTGGCCGACGCACAGTTATCGCCTGCTCCCATGGCTTCCATGGCATGACCCTGGGCGCCCTCGCCTGCACCGCCAATGACTATTTCCGCAAGGCCGCGGGCGTACCATTAGACAACGTCCTGCGCATACCCTTTGAAGACAGTCCTGGCGGTGGCGTGGCCATGGTTGATGAACTGCGCTGCGCCTTTGCCGACTCCAGCAGCGGTCTGGAACCCATTGCGGCGGTGATTGTCGAACCTATTCAGGCCGAAGGCGGCGTACATGTGGCCTCACCAGAATTTCTCCATGCCCTGCAGCGTCTCGCTCACGAACAAGGGGCTCTGTTTATTCTTGATGACATCCAGGCTGGTTGCGGACGCACGGGCAGCTATTTCAGCTTTGATGATATGGGCCTAGATCCAGATATTATTAATCTCGCCAAGGGCCTGGGTGGCTTTGGCACGCCCATCGCCATGAATCTCAATAAGCCCGAACACGACCAACACTGGCAGCCTGGTGAACACACGGGAACCTTCCGAGGCCAAGACATCTCCTTCATTGCTGGCGCCGAGGCCATGCGCTATTTTACCGATGATACACTGATGAGTGACGTGCGACGCAAAGGCGCTGATATGCGCCAGCAACTAGAAAGCATCGCCGTGCAGCATGGCAAGGGCTTGAGCGTGCGTGGCCGAGGTATGATGCAGGCCTTAGATGTGGTGGATGGCGCTGTAGCCAAAAGTATTGCCCGCACCTGCTTTGATCACGGCCTTTTAATCGGACCGTGTGGCACTGGTGGTCGCGTGCTCAAGCTTATCCCGCCATTGATTATATCTGATGAGGACCTCAAAAAGGGCCTCGACATTTTCACCGCCGCAGTTGCGGCAGCGCTGTAGGAGCACCCCCACCATGCGTCAACGCGATGACATGACCTTCCCCATGGAAGAATACGAACGCCGTCTTAACGAATTACGGCAACGCATGCAGCAGCGCCTCTTGGATGCGGTGATTATTTCCGATCCAGAAAACCTGATGTATCTCACTGACTACCAAACCACTGGCTACTCCTTCTTCCAAGCCCTAGTGGTCCCCCTGGAAGGGGAGCCGGTATTTGTTACCCGTAATATGGAAGAATCCAACGTCCATGCCCGCACCTGGGTGGAAAAAACCGAGCCCTACCCCGACATCGGCGATGCCATCCAAACCGTGATCACGGTTCTCAAGGATATGGGCCTAGCAAAGTCCGATGTGGGGTATGAGCGCAATAGTTATTTCCTACCAGCCTATCAGCAAGACCGCATCCACACCTCCTTCACCGAAGGGCGGCTCATCGACTGCTTCGGCATTGTCGAGCAGGGACGCATTCGCAAATCGCGTTATGAAATTGAAGTCATGCACAAGGCTGCCAAAGCCACCGAAGCAGGCCTCCTGGCCGGCTATGATGCCTGCAAAGCGGGAGCAACCGAGAATGAAATTGGTGGGGCTATTTCCGCTGCCATGTTTGCCGCCGGCGGCGAGCCTCCAGCAGTCATGCCCTATGTCACCAGTGGCCCCCGCACCATGATTGGCCATGCCACCTGGGAAGGGCGGGTAGTGCAACCTGGCGAACATATCTTTTTAGAAGTGGCTGGATGCTACCGCCGATATCACACAGCCCTGATGCGTACCGTGGTACTGGATGAACTGTCATCCAGCATGTTTAAAGCTCAAGAACGGATGAAATATGCCCTCACCGAAGTCGAAAAAGCCATACGTCCTGGACTTACGGTAAGCGATGCCGATAATATTATTCGCGATATTATCGCCGATAATGATGTGGGGGCATCGCTGATTACCCGTTCAGGCTATTGCATCGGCATAGCCTTCCCCCCCAGTTGGGATGAAGGCTATATCCTCTCTTTATTGCAGGGGGACTCGACCATTCTCGAAGAAGGCATGACCTTCCACATTATCCCCTGGATGTGGGGCGTAGACGGCAATAAAACGGTAGGGACTTCCGACACCATATACGTTACCGATCGCGGCTGCGCATCCTTCTTCACCCTTGATCGCGACTTTGTCAGCAAACCCGACCAGGCTACCTTGCGGCCAAAAA
>REDP01000142.1 GCA_007693455.1 Planctomycetota bacterium
CTGGCTATGCATCCAGGGCGGCGCAAAGCTTGCCCCCGGGATCGCCGATCTCCTGATCGGCCTGCGAAAACGCCCTGAATAGGGCGCTTTTTGCGCCAAAAGCATGCACCGCGAAGCGGGAATTCCTTACCCAAGGTGAGCTTTGCGCCGCTCTGGCTATGCACCGTCTGGGGCCTTGCCTGCGGCGTCCGTTATCGACACTGAGCAAGCATGAATGATCACGATGTGGTGTTACGTACCTTAGGTTTAACCAAAACCTATACCGACTTTTGGGGGCGGCCTCGCGTCCAGGCTTTGCAGCCTCTCACCTTACAGGTGGGTCGCGGCCAGGTGTATGGCTTATTGGGGCCCAACGGTTCCGGCAAGACAACGACTATTAAGTTGCTCTTGGGGCTGCTGCAGCCAACGGCAGGTAATGCCTTTGTCTTTGGACGTAGTCCTGGTGATCGCGGAGCGCAGCACCGCCTGGGCTATCTGCCAGAAGAAACCTACCTCTACCGTTTTCTTAATGCCACCGAAACCTTGGCCTTCTATGGCCGCTTATTTGGGCTTGATGCGCGGACCCTGCGCGAGCGCAGCGATCGCTTAATTGATCAGGTTGGCTTGGGGCATGCACGCAATCGGCGATTAGGGGAGTATTCCAAAGGTATGGCGCGTCGCCTCGGCCTCGCCCAGGCACTGATTAACGATCCTGATTTAGTAATCCTGGATGAGCCAACATCAGGACTGGACCCCTTGGGCACAGCCGAAGTAAAGGATCTCATTGTGGCCCTCAAAGAGCAAGGAAAGACGGTACTGTTATGCTCGCATTTATTGGCGGATGTAGAGGATGTATGCGACCGTATTGCCATTCTCTATCGCGGTCGGCTTTGCGAAGAGGGGGCTGTGGAAGAATTATTGGTGCGCAGTAACCAAACCGTGCTGACCTTGGATCAACCCGATGAGGAGTTGCTTGCAGGGTTGCGGCAACGTCTCGGAAGCAAGTTGCTGGCCGAAGAACATCCCCGTGAACGGCTTGAGCATCATTTCCGGCATATCCTCCAGCAGGCTGATGCCCAAAGTGCCGACCCCACTATAGTCAGCAGTAGTGCAGCCGCTCGCAGCGAGGGCTCTGCAGACTCATGAGTCAACTCCCCCAAGAACCCTCTTGGATCATGGATAGCCTCCGCGGCACCATGGCTATTGCCCTCTTAAGTGTGCGTGAGGCTATGCGCCAGCGCCTATGGGTGGTATTGGTCGTGGCGGTGATTGCTGTGCTTTTGGCTGTGCCGCTTCTCCAGGCTGCTGAGGCCTCGGATCGCTTGCGTTTATCCGTGGCGGTTATTTCAGGAACGATTGCCTTTGTGACATCGTTATTGGCAATTTTTATGGTTTGTGTGGCGGTGCACCGAGATCTTGAAACCCGCTGTTCGTTTATGCTGTTCTCTAAGCCCCTGCCACGTTTTTCCTATTGTTTGGGCCGCTGGTTGGGGGCTACACTCAGTGTTATCATGGTGGTGAGTGTCCTGGCCCTGGCAGGTACGCTTGCGGTAATCCTGCAATTGGGGGGAGCGCCCTCTTCGTTTCGTGTGCAGGCGCCAGAGCAGTGGCAGCGTATCGATCGCTTTGGTGCCCAGACCATGGTACGTGATGATGAGCAGCGTATGAGTATGCCCCAGCGCACGGGGGCAGGTATGCAGGTGCGATTCTCAGGCGTGCAGTTGCATGAAGATGCGGTATTGTTGGTGAAAGCTGGGGTTCGTGGGGGTGTAACGGGGGCTGTATCGGTGCCGCTGCAGGTTGCGGTACTGCGCACAGGCGATGATGGTGCGCTATTACCCTTCACCCTTGAACCCCTTGAGGGCTCCGGCCGTCGTGATCGCGCAGGTCGATCGGTGGATTCGGGACAGGTGCTCCTGCGCCATCGAGATCATAATCGTAATGATTTGCAGCGCGATTACCTAGCTTTTCCTTTGCAGCCGCAGTGGTTAGATGATGCGGGAAACCTTCACATCCGTCTTATTCGTACGGATGATGAGGGTATGGTGACGTGGTATCGTGATAATTCCCTCTTGATCCGTCAGCAAGGCCAGCCCTTTGTGATCAATCTATGGAAGGCCAGTTTGGTGGCTGCTGCACAGGCGTCTCTCTTGGCGGCGATTGCTTTACTGTGTGTTATCTTCACTGGGGTTGGTACGACTTTGTTGGCCAGTTTAACCGTATTGGGTGCAGGTTCTGCAGTAAGCGTGGTGCGGGAAATGGCCCAATCCCCACAGACTGGGGCTACTACTCGCCGACTATTGGATCTCATTTTGCCAGTGATTCCTGATTTTTCACGTTTTCCAGTCGCCTCCATGCTTGCTCAGGGGCAAACCATTCACCTGAGTACGGTGCTTGCGGCTTGGGGATATTTTGCCCTGTGGATTATCGTGGCCCTGGTTTTGGCATGGTGGACATTGCGCCGGAGGGAATTGTAAATGCGCCTGCGCTGGATGCTGTGTATTGCGTTGGCCATGCTTATTATGGCCCAGGTTGTCGCTAGTATGGCCTGGCAACGACGTCCCCAGATGAGTGTTCCTGGAGCTACTGAGGGCACTATCGTCATCCCTGAAATCGATCCGGGAGAGATTGCCGGAACTTTAATGCTGGCAGGCATGCGAGGCCTGGCCATCGACATTTTATGGATGCGAGCGATTACCGCAAAAGAAGCTGGGCGCTATTATGAGAGTGTGGCCCTTTTCCAACTGATCAGTAAAACACAGCCGCAATTTGAAACCGTGTGGGAATATATGGTGTGGGATATGGCCTATAATATTCCCGCTGATATGGATGATGACGAAGCGCGTTTTTCCTGGTATGTTACGGCTGTTGCTGCTGGTGTGGAAGGGGCTATGCGCAATCCCCGCGGCGAACGTCTCTTGCGCTATCTCGCTTGGATGATTCTCCACCGTGGTCAGCAATTTGTCGACCGCGTCGAGGCCTATGACTGGGAACCAGTGTTGGGGCCCTTACTCGAGCAAGCTGGTATGGAGGTTCCAGCAGTAGGCGCCTCGCCGTACCGCCTTGGTGCTACTTTGTATGCATTTATCATCGATCAGGCCCCGCAGCGTGCATATCGCGTGCCGAGTTTTGTTCGGCGACTACTGCCCATTAACCTTGAGCATGATGGCAATTTGGCGCGCAATCGTGGACATCATCGTCAGGCCGTAGAGCGCTACTTGGAAGCCTTAGAATGGTGGCAGCATGCCCATGCCTGGATAGCCGAGCAGCGCCAGACACTCGAAGATGGAAGTATCCCCGATTGGGAACAACCCCGAGTTCGTGATCAAATTTTACTTACCCAGCGCACTGCCCAGCGCATTGAGGGTCCTTTGCGGCGCAAAGTGGCCAATATCCTTCGCCTTTTGGCGCCCAATGACGACCATGCAGACACCGCTGAAGCACTACTGGCAGGGAATGATTTTCCCGCGCTGCGGGCAATGCTCTATGAGGATGGTTGGTCTGCACAGGTGCCCCATGCACCCCGTATTCAGTGGTATGATGAGTTGTGATAATGCTCTTATCGGCACCAGAGGGAATCTTTTCAGGAATAGTGAGCGCATGAGTCGGCAACGCATCCTTTGTCTTGGTAAGTTTGACGGCATGCATCGGGGCCATTTAGCACTCTTACGGCGTGCCGCGCAGTATGGCGCGCCGACTATTTTGCGCATGACTGGAATGGCCACGGTACTGGGGTGGATACCGCGCCCCCCCTTGGTTTCGGAGGCAGATCGACCGCGTATTTTGTCCCAGTGGAGTGCTCAGCTTGGTCATCCCATTGATGTCCTGCGCTGGCCATTTGCGCAGTTGCGGCATCTACACGCGCAACAATTTTGTCAGATCCTAGCCCAGGATATGCATGCCGATGTGGTTGTTGTAGGCAGTGATTTTCGTTTTGGCAAAGATCGTCAGGCGGGCATCGAGGAGCTTTGTGAAGAGGGCCGCTCCGTTGGTATCCAGGTGGCAGTGGTGCCGCCAGAGCTGGATGAGCAGGTGATGATTTCCAGCACGCGCATTCGCAGTGCCCTGGCGATTGGCGCTGTGGACGAAGCGCGGCGTTTGTATGGGAGACCGCACGCCCTGTGTGGTCGCGTCGTGGCGGGTGACGGACGCGGGCGTACCCTCGGCTTTCCCACAGCCAATATGGGTGATGTGAGCAATCTTGTTCCCGCTCAAGGGGTCTATGCCGCCCATGCCTATCTTGCTGATGGTTCTCGGATCAAAGCAGCGGTCAATGTGGGCACGGCACCGACTGTCGCCACCGCGCGAGAGTCACGGGTGGAGGCGCATTTGCTTGATTGGTCCGGTGATTGTTACAACCAAGCCCTGCGCCTTGATTTTATTGAGCGCATACGCGAAGAACGGCGCTTTGCTGATCGCGATGATCTCATGCGTCAGATCGAGCATGATGTGCAACGGGTCGCTATCGCTTGCGATCAGCGCTTAGAAGGGGAGTCTTAGGGTAATGGCCACGACAGAGTATAGCGATATTGCCTACGCCGCTCAGGCTTTGGCCGGGTGTCAGCGCCTCTTGGTGCTTACTGGCGCTGGCATGTCAGCAGACTCAGGCGTTCCCACGTTTCGTGGTAAAGATGGCTTGTGGACGCAAATTGATGCGGAAAAGCTTGCCAGTGTCGATGGCTTTCGCGCCGATCCCGAAGGGGTGTGGGAATGGTATCGTCAGCGCCGCTTTGAAGTGGCCAGTTGCCGGCCACATGCGGGGCAGCGGGCTCTGGCAATGCTGCAGCACTATTTGCCACAGTCGCTGTCGGTGTTGGTGGCCACTACCAATGAAGATGATCTCTTGGAACGTGCTGGGGTATCGGATGTCTTGCATGTGCATGGACGGCTTTTTGACACGGTATGTTCTCAGCACTGCGGTTGGTCGGTGTCCGACGATCAAGACAATTCATGGAGTTTATGTCCCTGTCCCAACTGCGGTGCCTTGGTACGTCCTGGCTCAACCTGGTTTGGCGAGCACTTGAATGAACAGGTATTGCACAGTCTTGAGCGATTCGATCCCGATGGCTGCGTGGTAGTGGGATCGTCGTCATTGGTGCAGCCTATTGCTGCGATTCCTCCTGAACTGGCCTTGTCGGGCCGCCCAGTGGTTGAGATCAATATTGAACGGACGCCATTAAGTGCTGCCGCGACCTATTATTTAGGCGGATCTGCAAGCAGTGTTTTACCCTTACTTATTGATCAGATCACCTCAGCAGTGGTGCGCTCACAACATGTGGAAGAGCGTGTGGTAGAAGGATAATGGATGCTGATGCGATGCTGCAACGCTTCGCAGCCTCGGCCCAACGCCTTTTACCAGCGTCAGGAAAGCCCCTTTTGGTGGCAGTGAGTGGTGGCGCAGATAGTCTTGCGCTTTTGGCCTTAATGGTGCAGTTGCGGCAGTGGCCAGTGCATATAGGACATATTGATCATGGTTTGCGCACGCCGGCTGACGCACAGGCCGATCAGGACGCCATTGCAGAGATGTTGCGGCAATTACAGGCCGACATTCCGGTGCACGTGCGAAAGGTTGCGGTCCGCGATTGGGCGCAGGAAAAACGCTGTGGAATAGAGGAAGCGGCACGTCATTTACGCTATGCGACTCTTGTTGAAATAGCCCGGGATCATCAGGCATCGGTGATCCTTACTGCTCATCATGCTGATGATCAGGCGGAAACGATTCTTCATCACCTCTTACGAGGTTGTGGCCCTGTGGGCCAATGGGGTATGGCTGAGCGCCGGAGTTTAGTGGAGGGGGTTGAGCTTATTCGTCCGTTGCTTACGCAAACACGGGCATCCTGCCATCAGTTTCTGCGTCAACGCGGACTCAGCTGGCATGAAGATGTGAGTAATAGTGACATGACTTTTACCAGGAACTGGCTGCGTCATCAGGTCCTCCCCAGTTTTGAATCGGGTGCCCCTGGATTTACCCGTGCATTGTGTGTCTGGGCACAGGAGCAGCGACGAGCGTATGAACCGCTCTGGTGCCAAGCGCAGCAAGCGATGCAGGCCTATGTCAGGGATGGTAGCGCTCTGCCACTGGAGCAGGTACAAGCGCTATCATTGTCACAACGTTGGCTTTTATGGCGGGCCTTGGCTGACTATCTCCACATTGCTGTGGATCGTCAGTGGTGTCGACGTTGTGATGATTTACTGCATGGCCACGGGGGACGTCGATACCATCATGGCCAATGGATGTTACGCCGCTCACGTTCACACATTACCTGGGAGACGGTTACACCAGACCGTGAACACGCTCTAGGCGCATTGCCAGAACACGAGGCTGCTCCGGTGGTGGAGGGTGTTCCCGTTGCGCCAAGCGACCTGAGTTATGATCCGTATCTGGCAACGGTGGATCGAGAGCGTCTTGATGGCCCCTTGGTGTGGCGGAGTCTTCGTGCCGCCGAACGCTGGCGACCACTGGGGGCTCAGGGGGGTCGTTTGGTGAAGCGAGGGTTAGCCGATAGAGGTGTACCGGCCTGGCAGCGTTCGCGACTGTTGGTTCTCGCCGATAAGCAGGGGGTTGTATGGATTCCTGGATGGACGATTGCCCATCGCGTGCGTGTGGATGAGCATACCCGTCAGGCGCTACGCTTGCACTGTCACGATCAGCATTCTTTTACCGTCGTTCCCACCAAGTAATCATCGCCACCCCCAAGCAGCAGCAGGGAATGATTGCGATGAGGAGCGCTAAAAGGAAAGTAATGGTGCTCTCTTCGGCGTCGATGCGGAAGGCTTGGAGCTCTGCGGCGGGGATGGGGACGGCGTCATCGTGATCACTAAGCCAATGCATCATGTCGCTGAGGAGTTGGGCATTGGCATACGAATCACCAGCAAGAATGCCATCGCTTGCCGCTTGTCGCGAGCCCCAAATCACCATGCGCGGGCCACGTGCGTCGTTACTCCCACGGGGGTCTACTTCGTAGTCGATAGCCCAGGCAAGTGCGGTATGGCCGCGGCGATCACTCAGCCCTTGCGGCTGGCGCTGCTGTGCCTGCACCGCATCAATCCAGCTTTCACTGCGGGGAAGGGTTAGGAGCGGTTCGCCCTGGAAGGGGGGCGTAGCCAATGATGCGAGAGCGGTAATAATTCCCTCACTGTGATCAGGCCAGAGGGCAGGATCGGCAACGCTGATGGGGATGCTGAGGGTGCTATTGATCAAGCGCCCACTGCCGCGGGTATGGCGCATAATGGCAAACTGATCCTCTACCATCGCACTTTCGGGTCGCAGAATAAGACGATGAAAACTGCCATCACGACCCGTGGAATGTTCCAGAGAATAGAGGAGGTGGGGGCGCTGTAGGGGAGCATCCCTAGCTAAGACTTGGATCGGGTTATCTAGACTGCCGACAGGATGCAGTGGGCCACAAATAATGCCCCATCCCTGGAGGGTGCGCGCCAGGTCGGGATCCATGCGGTGATCGACTAAGATCAAAGCCCGACCACCATCCCGTAAATGCTGTTCGAAGGCCCGCAGCATTGCCGCTCCCAAGGCCTCGGTGGGGCCGGCAAGGACAACAATGGCATCCATGGGGAGTCGTCCCCATTGCTCAAGGGTTGCGCGATCAAAGGGCGCGACCTGAAAGCCGCTGAGTTCCAACTGGCGACGTAGGGCAGTAATGCCATGCTCGTTACCGCCTTGTGGACGGAGTTCGCCATGGCCCTGAAATATTGCGGCTAAGGGTTGCTGATCACGAGCAGTGGCCAGTAGGGCGCCACCCATTTCGCGCTGTAAGATAATAGGTAAAGCATTACTCACAGGAATACGGAAGGGGCGTTGGCCATCGCGCAGGAGAAAAATGCCTTCGCGTCCGATGCTCCCATAGCGCTCACGCAGTGAATCGAGAAGGGGGAGATCTTGGCCTGGATCAATCTGCGTCCAGCTCAAGTGATCAGAGCGACGGGCCATTAATTGTAGCGCGGGAGCGACCAATGCACCAATGTGCGCTACCATGGCATCACGCCCACTTTCTGCATGCTGCGGCCAGACCCCAACAATGCGTAGATCGTGATCTACCCGGTCAATAATATCAATGAGAACGGGGTCGAGGGTGAAATGACGATTGGCCGACCAGTCCATCCGCAAATCTATGCGGTGGGCGGCAGCTACCGCAGCAATCAGAACGCCGATGATTAAAGCACTACGCATCCCCAGCATGCCCAGGGCAGCTAAACGAAGTTTCCAGGGAACTTTCATAGGCCGTGAATCCTACGACTGCTCATGGCGCCATGGGCAAGGGTGAGGGCGATACCAGTAGCGGCAATAAACCATAGCACATGAACCAAGCGAACATCGCCTTGGGTAAAGGGTTGTTGATGGGGGGCAATGCCCAGCCAGCCGCCAAGGGCGCTAAGCCAACCACTGCCCCCAGCGGCAAGGCCGAAGAGGTGCAATAAGGCAATAACGCCAAAAGTGATCACATAGGCCACCACGGGGCTTTCCACCAGAACGCTCATCCATATGCCCAGGGCGGCGTAAAAGCTGCATAATAACAAAAGGCCAAGGTAGCCTGCAAGCACCTGCCTGCCGCCAGTGTCGCTAATGAAATGCAGGACGAGAATGTGCACCAAGGTTGCCGCCACTAAGGTAAATAGCATCACCATAGTGGCGCAGTATTTGCCCACGACTACCTGCCATTCAGCCACGGGAACCGTCATCAATAATTGCATGGTCCCCTGTTGGCGTTCTTGGGCAAAGGCGTTCATGGTGATTGCTGGCGCGAGTAGGGTGAGGAGCCACGCACCAGCATCAAGGGCGCTGACAAACAGCGGTTGTGCCATGGGCATATCCCCGCTAGCAGGTTCAATGCCAGTGAGGAAAAACAGGCCATTGGTCACCATGGTCCAGGCGAAAAGAATCAGCCATGCCATGGGTGTGGTAAACATAGCGAGGAGGTCGCGACGACAAATGGCCCATGCAGCATGCATACCAGCAGTATGCCGCAACCACAGGCAGAGGCAAATACCAGGGCCCGCCGAATCCCCAGGGTAACTCAACGCTCGCCCCCGAGACCGCCGATCTCCAGATCGGCCTGCAAAAACGCCCTCAACAGGGTGCTTTTGGCACTCAAGGAATGCCCCGCGAAGTGGGCATTCCTTCCCCATGCTGAGGGTTGAGTTGCCCTGTCCCCGACACTGCCGCCTGGTCGGCAAGTAAAAGGTTCGCAATGAGCCGACAGGGCACTGATCAGCATGTTTCAAGAAGCCAGGAATCCCTTTCCTGGTGGTACCGGCCGCAATAAGATCTGATGCTTATGGAGAGGACGCGGCACTTGGTTATAAAAAGCACTGGTGAGCCCTGCGATCAATGCTACCCTCTCGTGTAATATGGCAGGATCCGCCCATCCCTCGCAATTGCTCTCAGTGGAAACCTTGGCCCATATCCATTCTCTGGATGTTGCGGCACGAGCAGTGGTCGATGGATTGAATGCAGGAGCCCATCGCAGTCCCTTTAAAGGTCATAGTGTCGATTTTGCCGATCATCGCCCCTATGTGCCTGGCGATGATCTACGGCATCTTGATTGGAAGGTACTGGGCCGTCGCGATCGCTTGGTATTGAAACGCTATGAGGCGGAAACCGATTTTGCTTGTACCCTGATTGTGGACGGTAGCGGCAGTATGGCCTATCAGGGCGATGGGATGGCGATGAGTAAATATCGCTATGCCGCGATTATGGCCGCTACCCTCTCCTATCTCACTCTTACCCAGCAGGATCGTGCGGGCTTAGTTCTCTTTACCGACCATCAGATCCTCGAGCACCGTCCTGCACAACACGACCAATTAGCGCGAATATGTGCATCCTTAGAAGAGCATCAGCCAAGCTTGGGCACCAATACCGCAAAGGCCATTGAACAGGTCGCAGCACCGTCCTATCGCCGTGGTCTCGTTGTCCTTCTCTCCGACTGTTTTACCGATCTTGAGGAGCTACGACAGGTCTTTGACCGCCTTCGCTTACGCGGCCATGACGTAGCCTTGGTCTGGATACTTGATCCCCAAGAGGTAGACCTTTCGGTGCCCGCGGTCAGTCGTTTTCAAGGCTTAGAGGGGGACGGTGAGTTGGTTGCAGAACCACGAGCGTTACGCCAAGCCTATCGTCAGGAAGTCATGAAACACCGTCTTGCCTTGGAAAAAATGTGCCGCAGTCGGCGAATCGCGTGGGTAGAAGCCCATACCAATCAAGCGCCTCAGCATCCGTTGAATGAGTTACTCATGAAACTCCAGCATGCCTAAAGAGCCTTCAAGAAATGATCGTTATTCATCATAAAAACCATCGTAATAAGGAGCGAAACAATGAGTGAAGGAAGTGTGTATGCGGTAATCATGGCTGGTGGTAGTGGCACGCGTTTTTGGCCGCTGAGTCGAGGGGCAAAGCCCAAGCAATTGCTCAATATACTCGGCGATGCAACCATGATTCAGGCCACAGTAGCCCGCCTCCAGCCGGCAATTCCACCCGAACGCGTTCTGGTGATTACCACCGAAGCATTAGCCGAGGAAACGCGCCGACAGCTCCCCATGGTCCCAGAGCGGCAGATTATAGCAGAGCCCGTTGGCCGCGATACTGCAGCCTGTGTCTGTTTGGCGGCCTTACTGGTACAACGCTTGGATCCTCAGGCTACCATGATTCTCTTGCCCGCCGACCAAGTCATCAGCCCAGCCGATGCCTTTCAGAAAACCTTATCGGTAGGCGTTGAAGCCGCCGCCAGTGGTGGCTTGGTAACCTACGGCATTGCTCCACGTTTCCCCAGCACGGGGTATGGATATGTGCAGGTCGCCGAAGAAATATCCCGTAGCGATGCCATCGCCGTCAACAAGGTGAAGCGTTTTGTTGAAAAGCCAGATGCCGCTACAGCCCAAGAATACCTTGAAGATGGCTCCTATCGATGGAATTCCGGCATATTTACCTGGCGCACTGATGTTGTTCTTGAGGCTCTCTCAACCCATACCCCATGGCTTATGCAGGCCTTGTCCCCAGTCGCCGAAACCTGGGGTAGTGAGCAATTTGTCGGACAGTTGGCAGAAGCTTACGAACCATTGGAGAAAATCAGTGTCGACTACGCCTTGCTCGAGAATGCCGACGATATCAAGGTTGTCACCGCGGCCTTTGACTGGGACGACGTAGGCAGTTGGGATGCTCTCTATGACCATCTTCCTGCCGATGAAGAAGGCGTGATCAGCACTGGTGACACCGTGGCAATTGACTGCGTTGATAGCCTGCTGATGAGCCATACTCAGCAACTTATTGCTGGCGTCGGTCTGCAGGGAATGACCGTAGTGGCTACGCCAGACGCGATCCTCGTGGTTCCCAAAGGCAAGAGTCAGGGCGTGAAACAGGTGGTCGATCACCTCAAAGACCAGCAGCGCAACGAGGTTTTGTAGTGCCAGCAACGTGATTCCCACCGTGGTATGCGCCCAGCGCCAGCCACGGTGGGAAGAGTGCGGCGCCACACAGTGCTCCGCCACAGGGCGGCGCAAAGCTTGCCCCCGGGATCGCCGATCTCCTGATCGGCCTGCGAAAACGCCGTGAATAGGGCGCTTTTTGCGCTAAAAGCATGCACCGCGAAGCGGGAATTCCTTACCCAAGGTGAGCTTTGCGCCGCC
>REDP01000302.1 GCA_007693455.1 Planctomycetota bacterium
GCTTGAAACGCAAATTCCAGGGCGCGCTCTTTTAACTCAGGGGCTTCGCCCCTACTGCGCTTCGCCCCTACGGCGTCGGAAAGGGCTTTGCCCTGGACTGCTGTGTGCCCCTTGTTCTTTGTTCGAGCTATGCTGCCTGAGATTATGAAATGAAAGGATGGGATGTCCCATGATGACCGTTGCTCAAGAATCGAAATTTTCCCGTTTAGAGGAGATTGCCTCCGGGAAGCATCCTGATACCGAATACCATGAAGGTATGGAGGATCCGGAGGCCGTGCTGCGAATTAAGGATTTTAATTTATTCTACGGCGACTTTCAGGCCCTGTGGAATAATAGCATGGATATTCCCCGCGGTCAGATTACCGCCTTGGTGGGGCCTTCTGGCTGCGGAAAATCTACCCTCCTGCGCTCGGTCAACCGTCTCAATGACCTGGTGGATAGCGTGCGTATCGAAGGTCAAATGACCTTGGCCGGCGACTCCATTTATGCCCCAGGTGTGGATGTGATCGAACTGCGCAAGCGCATGGGTATGGTGTTTCAAAAGTCCAATCCTTTCCCCATGACCATTTTTGAAAATGTGGTCTATGCCCTGCGCATTGACGGGGTGCGCAATAAGTCTCTTCTGGAAGATATTTGCGAGCGCTCCCTGCGCGGCGCGGCGCTGTGGGATGAAGTAAAAGACAACCTCCATAAAAGCGCCTTGGCCCTTTCCGGTGGTCAGCAGCAGCGCCTGTGCATTGCCCGCGCCATTGCCGCCGAGCCCGAGGTGCTGCTGATGGACGAGCCCTGTTCGGCCCTGGACCCCATTGCCACGGGTAAGATTGAGGACCTGATTCAGGGCCTCAAAGGCGAATACACGGTGCTTATTGTCACCCACAACATGCAGCAGGCCGCCCGTGCCAGCGATAATACCGCCTTTATGTACCTGGGCCATATTGTGGAGTACGGCCGCACCGAAGACATTTTTACCAAACCCGTTCTGCAAGAAACCGCTGACTATGTGACTGGCCGTTTCGGCTGACTTTTAGCTTTTCATCTTTTTTCCACCTTTTTCCACCGCGATGACGCATTTTCCCAGCCCCATTTTTCGCCTACCACCAAAACCACTAGGAGTCCCCATGTCCACCCCACTGTCTCGCCCCGCATGGCTGTCGGCGATTATTGCCGCTGCCGTCCTGATTATCGCCCAAGGCTGCGATCCCGCCCAGGCCCGCGCCGCAGAACAATCCAGCAGCAGTGCCGGTAAAACCAGTGCCAGTAAATCCGGCAGTGTCTATGACAAGCCGGGTTTTGTGACCACGGTGCGCGATGGTCGGCTGTGGGTATTCCGGGCTGAGAGCGACGAAGGAAAAGCCTTTGCCGCCAATGGCAGCTTCCCCGCCCGGCATGTGGTGCGCCCCGGCGTGGGCCCGGCCGGGATGACCGTGCGTGCCCCGGAGTTTGAGGATATTCAAGCCTATATGCTGGCCCGCCCCGGATTCACCGTGGTCGAAGCGGATGGCCGCTTTTGGATTTATCGTCAGGGAACCCCTGAATATAAGGCCTATAAAGAATCCGGCTCGCACCCCGCCCGGCATGTGGTGCGCCCTGGTGCCGGCCCCATGGGTACCACCCTGCGCTCTCCCGAACTGACCTACATTAACGAATACCTCGGAACCAAACCTGGCTTCTCGGTGTTTGATAGGGATGGTCGGCTGTGGGTGTACAAGCATGGCACCCCAGAGTATGAAGCCTTCAAGAAGAGTGGCTCGCACCCCGCTCGCCATGTGGTGCGCCCCGGTGCTGGCCCTGGCGGCATGACCCTGCGCAGCCCCGAGATGGAATACATCGTGGATTATGTGGTGAGCCAAGAAGGCTTTATTACCGGCATTCGCGATGAGCGCCTGTGGGTCTTCCCGGCGCATAGCGATGAAGGGCATGCTTTTGCCAAAGACGGTGCCACCCCCGCCCGCCATGTGGTGCGTCCTGCTGCCGGCCCCCTGGGGATGACCGTGCGCTCTCCTGAACTGGAGTATATCGCCGCTTATCGCCGCGCTGCCGGTTTGGAATAAATCTCATCTGTTGAAGATGAGATTTGCGACCCTCTCGGTGCATGAGAGGGTCTTTTTTTTGGCGTTGTGGGGAATTTCTCTCAGGGTGGCGCAAAACTTGGCCCGCGAAGTGAGTATTCTCTCCCCTGGGTGAGCTTTGCGTTGCGATTTGCCTCATGCCCCCCACTTGTCAGGGCCGCTGATGGTAGCAGCATAGGGAGATGGCGAAAAAGGTAGCGCGATACGGTTGTAGTGAGTGTGGTGAGACCTTCGCCCGGTGGGCGGGGCGATGCCCTTCTTGCGGCACCATGAACTCGATTCAGGAGCTTCGCGGTGACGCTGCGGCGGTGGCTGATATCAACCGTCAGCAACAGCAGGCCAGTGCAGCTTTGCAGTTGGAGCCCTTGCATTCGGATGATGCCGATGTGGTGCCGCGTTTGGATTGTGGTATTGCTGAGTTGGACCGTGTCCTGGGAGGGGGCCTGCCTGCAGGTGCCTCAGTGCTTGTTGGCGGTGAACCAGGGGTAGGTAAATCCACGCTACTGGCCCAGGCTGCTGCTGGTTGGAGCCGCAGTGGGCCGGTGTGTTATGCCACGGCCGAGGAATCCCTCACTCAGGTACGTGCGCGCTGTCGACGTTTGCGCTTGGAGGCATCGCAGCTGCAATTGACTGCCACCACTGATGCTCAAGCCCTGGCCGGTTTACTGCGCAGTGGGCAGCATCGTGCCATGGTGGTGGACTCGATTCAGACTGTGGGTCTGAATGATGCGGATGGGGGCGTGGGTAGCGTCAGTCAGGTTCGGGCCTCGGCCCAGTTGCTTTCGGAAGCCGCCCGCGCGGGTAATTGTGGTTTAATTTTGGTGGGACAGGTCACCAAAGACGGCTCCTTGGCCGGACCGCGTCTCCTGGAGCATTTGGTTGATGCGGTGATTAGCTTTGAAGGCGACCGTTATCAAGATTTGCGTACCCTGCGAGCGGTGAAGAATCGCTATGGTTCAACCAATGAAATTGGGCTTTTTCGCATGGGCGGCAAAGGCCTAGAGGAGGTGGCGGATCCTGGTGGGTGGTTTATCACCAACCGTGATGATCAACAGTCTGGCAGTTGTGTCATTCCAGCGGTAGAGGGCAATCGCTGCCTTATGTTGGAGGTACAGGCCTTAGTCAATCCCACCGAGGCCCCGCAGCCAGTGCGCCGAGTGTCGGGCTGTGATGCCAATCGCGTTGCCATGGTATTGGCGGTGCTGACGCGACGCCTGCGCTACCCCTTGGGAGGCTGCGACGTTTTTGTTAATGTTACGGGCGGGGCACGGATTTTAGAGCCCGCCGCAGACCTTGGCATTGCCCTAGCGTTGGCCAGCGCCTGGCGTGATATACCTGTGCCGAAAGATCTGGTGGCTTTGGGTGAGGTGGGTTTGGGTGGCGAGCTGCGGCCGGCACCGCGCTATGAATTGCGCGCAGCCGAGGCCCGGCGCTTGGGTTTTAAACGCCTCCTTGGACCAGGCAGTGGTCAAGGGAGCGGTCGTTTGGTGGCCCATCGTTTGGATGATGCCATGGAGGTAGCTTTTCCGTGAAGCGCCTCCATCTGCATCTCCCTTCTGAGCAGGCTACATGTGATCTCGCCAGGGCTATGGCGCCCCGTTTTCTTGCTGATGACTGGTTGTTGCTGGAAGGGGTTATGGGTGCGGGTAAAACTACGTTTACCCGCGCCTTGGTGGCGGCTTTGGATGGGCAGGCAGATGCGGTGTCGAGTCCGAGTTATGCCTTGATGAATGTCTATGAGGCGCGCCTGCCAGTGTGGCATGTGGATGCTTGGCGGATGCAGGGGGACGAGGATTTTGCCGCCCTAGGGCTTGAGGATATGGCGCAGGGGGGACTCGTGGTGGTGGAGTGGCCTTCGCGTATCCCGGCTTTGGACTCCATGCGGGCATGGCACCTGCAGATCCAGTCCCAAGGAGGTGATGAACGTTTGGCTACGCTATCCGTACCACGACTTGCAGATCGTAACGCTGTATATGCAGATCTGGACGTATGTGGTACTGCTATTATCCAACGAGAGGATGCTTTGGGTGAATAACGATGAATCCCCGCGCATTATTCGTATCACTGATGAGCAGGGTGGTGATCCCCTGGTGCGCCAATATGCGCTTAATCATGCGGCCGACAGTGCCATGCATATTCTCAGTTGGTGGTATCTGGTGCTGGCATTACCCACCATTGTCGCGGCGGGTGCTGTGGGAAATATGGTGGGCGCTAGTCCACCCCCACCTCCGGCATGGGTAATGGATGGATCGTTGGCGTGGTATTTCCACCAATTTCTAGGCAATCGCAATGCCGTCTTGTTGGGGATGCTGGTTGGTACAGTTATGTTATCGAGCATTGCAAGCATTGCTGGGATGCTAGCTCGTGGGCGTCGTCCGGCGATGACGCAAGAGCCTTGGTATGCGTGTATCGTGGTTCTATTGGGTTATCTCCTTCTCTATGATCCATTGGTAGCGGCCAGTGTGATCACCTCGGCTATTGCCCTGGCTTATGGTTTGGTCATGGGGTTCCGGCTTCTTGCTTTAGGTTTGGGTGGACGCCCTGGTGCGGGGCTGGTGGAGCAGCGCGCTGATGATGAGTGGCCCATATATACGGTGTTGGTGCCACTGTATCGTGAAGAGGCAGTGGCTACCAAGATCCTCGCCAACCTAAAGGCTCTCGATTACCCTCATCACCGCCTGGATGTGAAGTTTCTTTTGGAGGCCGATGATCCAGGAACACTCGCGGCTATCGAGCGCGATGGGATTCCACAGTGGTGTGAAGTGATTATTGTTCCTGATGCCCAGCCTAAAACCAAGCCGCGGGCCTGTAACCATGGATTGCAGCGGGCACGGGGGGAGTATTTGGTTATTTTCGATGCTGAGGATCGCCCCGAGCCAGATCAGTTGAAAAAAGCAGTTAGCGCATTTGCCCAGCATCCACCGCAGGTGGTTTGCCTGCAGGCCCAGTTAGCATATCATAACCATAAGCAAAATCTTCTGACTCGCTGGTTTACCATTGAATATAATGTGTGGTTTCAGCGCTACCTGAGCGGGCTGCACCGCCTCGGCGGGCCCTTGCCACTCGGAGGAACATCCAACCATTTTAAGATGGAAGCGTTGCGCCGTCTAGATGGCTGGGATCCCTTCAATGTTACCGAAGATTGCGACCTCGGGATCCGTCTTCATGTGGCTGGGCAGCGCACGGCCACCCTGGATAGCGTGACCTGGGAAGAAGCCAATTCCCGCGTGGGTAATTGGTTGCGTCAGCGCTCGCGTTGGCTCAAAGGATACTTGGTTACCCATATTGTGTGGTGCCGACGTCCACTCTATCTCGCCTGGCAGTTGGGACCCCTGGGCACCTTTCGTTTCTTTTGCTCGATTCTTGGTATCGCTGGTTTGGCCATCCTCAACCTAGCTTTATGGACTATCCTAAGTGTTTATGCGGTAGTTATGTGCCGCGATCTCTTGGCTGGGTGGAGTATGGGCGAGATTCTTGCTTTGCCTCCCGAAATCGGGGACGGTCGTTGGTCCTGGCCATTGCTCTACCTTCGCGGTGATAGTGATGCTGGAGTGTGGATTGGCCTGGCGCATTGGTTTGGGGTGGGCGACCAATTGCCAGCGCAAGATCCCTTGTGGAGCGTGCTCTCGGTGCTTTTTGCTGGAGTGACGCTGGTGCTATTGTTGAGCAACTTCGTATTTGTGATCATTAATATGATTTTTGGTCATCGCGCCGGTCAGCGCGGCCTTATTGTGGCAGCCCTTTTTACCCCCTTGTATTGGGTCTTAATCAGTCTTGCTGGATGGAAGGGACTGTGGCAGCTGTGTTTTAACCCACATAAATGGGAAAAAACGGTGCATGGCCTTGATCAGGATAAGTCGTGATAGGTTTGCGCAGTTCGCGGCCCTGGCCGTGGCCTCGAGTACTTACGTGCCGCGTTTTTCCACGATGATTGCGCTTAAATAGCGTCCAGTGGTAAAGCCGACTGGCCAGGGGTGATCACTGGGGTGGCCAGTTATGGCGATCACATCGAGAAGGCAGCCTTGGCTTTTTGCCTGCTGTTTAAGGATGGTGCGCAGATCCTCATGGTCGATGGCGTGTGAGCATGAGGCTACCAGCAATAAGCCTTGATCATCTGTAGCTTTCAGTGATCGATCGATTAAATGCCTGTAGGCTTTGAGTGCCTTATTGCGATCCCGTTTTCCTGGAGCTAATTTTGGCGGATCGCAGATGACCATATCAAAAGGGCCAAGGGAAACCAGGTCATCAAAGATGTCAAAGACATCGCCGCAGCAGGTTTCCAATTCAAGGCCGTTGGCGGTGGCATTGGCCATTGCCACTTCAAGCGCCTTACTTGAAGAGTCTACGGCAAGGGCGCTCTCTGCGCCGTTGGCCAGAGCCGAAAGCGCGAAGGCACCGTGGTAAGAAAAGAGATCAAGAACGGTGCGTCCGCGGGCCCACTGGGCGACGAGGCGTCGATTATCGCGCTGGTCGAGATAGAAGCCGGTTTTTTGTCCTGCGCCAAAGGTAATCTCATAACGCACAGCTTGTTCACAAAATACTGCAGTGCCTTCGACTGGATCAATGGGGTCGATTCCCTCTCGGCGAGCCGCGTCTTCGCCACATCGTGTATAGATGTGCATGTGGGGTAAACGTTCACGGAAAAAAGCCTCAATAACCGGGAGCCTATCACGCATGCCGCGTGAATAGACATCGATGACTAGACTGGTTCCAAAAGCGTCAACGACTAAACCCGAGCAGTCATCACCTTCGCCGTTGACCACCCGTATACCACAGGCCTGAAAGGTATAGCCGAGGCGCAGGCGACGTTCAATCGCGGCAAGCAGGCGTTCTTCGATAAAGGCCTCATCCCCAGGCCAGTCAGTTCCTCGCCAGAGAAGTCGCGCGCGAATAGGGGCCTGGGTATTGATATCGGCATAGCCTATGCACTGCTGATCTTCGGTGACCACCTGCATAAGACCATGCTCGGCATCTGTGGAAACAACCGCATTGGGGTATATCCATGGTTCACCAGCAAAAACATTTGCCACTTTACGGCGTTTCACCGTGCACACCGGATGGCTATTGATCACGCTTTAGGCACTTTCTTTGTGGGGGATCAGGCTTTCGGTAATCGCTAATTCTCCACGTACCATTTCCCCGGTAATGCAATACTTGCGTCCTTCTCCCTCATGGCCAGGAAGCTCGAACATGAGGTCTAGCATGAGGTCTTCCATAATTGAGCGCAGGGCTCGAGCGCCGGTTTTGCGTTCCATCGCTTTATGGGCAATGGCCACTAAGGCGTCCTCGGTAAACTCCAAACCGGCTCCGTCCATTTCAAACAATATTTGATATTGCCTTACCAACGATTGCTCGGGCTCGGTTAGGATACGCACTAAAGCATTTTCATCGAGAGGTTCTAAGGCGGTGATTACTGGCAGGCGGCCCACGAATTCCGGAATCAATCCATAGGCAACAAGGTCGTCTGGGGTTACCACTTGGAGAAGAGCATCGCTATCTTCTATATCTGGACCATCGTCTTCCTGGTCCTCAGTGCGAAAGCCAACTACCTTGTCGCCAATGCGCCGAGCCACCAGTTCACTTAGGCCAGAAAACGCTCCGCCAACAATAAAGAGAACATTTTCGGTGTTAAGTTGGATGCATTTTTGCTCGGGATGCTTGCGGCCACCACCAGGAGGCACGTTGGAGACGGTCCCTTCAATGAGTTTTAGGAGGCTTTGCTGAACGCCCTCGCCGGAAACATCTCGGGTTATAGAGACATTGCCGCCAGTTTTTGCCAACTTGTCGACTTCATCAATGTAGAGAATGCCCATCTCCGCCCGTGGGACATCGAAGTCGGCGCTTTGCAAAAGTCTCAGAAGCAGATTTTCCACATCTTCGCCCACATAGCCAGCTTCGGTGATGGTGGTGGCATCGCCAATGGCAAAGGGTACGTTGAGAAGTTTAGCTAGGCACCGAGCGATAAGGGTTTTCCCCGATCCAGTCGGCCCGAGTAGCATAATATTGGATTTCTCGAGGATGCTTTTCTTGCTCTCGCTATTGTGACGTAGGCGCTTGTAATGATTATGGACTGCCACGGCGATGGTTCGTTTGGCCTGTTCCTGGCCAACGATGTGCTGATCAAGGTAGGATTTAATTTCAGCAGGAGTTAAGCCCTTGGCCGATGGCGTTGGCGTGCTGCCCGATCCCGTTCGGTGATCGCGAATTAAGGTTGCGCAGACATCCACACATTCATTGCAGATAAATACTCCAGGTGGACCGGCAATAAGACGCTCCACCTGCTCGGCACTTTTGCCGCAGAAGCTGCAATGATCAATGTCGTCCTCGTGTTTGGGTCCAGACTTCTTGGCCATATTATGGGCCCTTTCTCATTCGGCGGCTAGTGCACGCGCTCTAGGCGTCGCTGCTCGGCTTTTTTTGACGCTCGAGCACCTTGTCTACGATGCCGTAATTTAAAGCTTCCTTTGCGCTCATGAAAAAGTCACGTTCGCTATCGCGTTCAATTTTTTCAATGGGCTGTCCGGTGCATTCAGCAAGGATGGTATTCAGTTCAGATTTAAGCGAGAGGATTTCCCGCGCCTGAATTTCGATATCGGAGGCCTGTCCCCGTGCTCCGCCAGAAGGTTGGTGGATCATGACCCGAGCATGCGGCAGGGCAAAACGCTTGCCCTTGGTTCCCGCCGCCAAGAGAAATGCTCCCATACTGGCGGCGTGGCCAACGCAAACGGTCGCCACATCGCATTGTAGATGTTGGATGGTATCATAGATGGCGAGGCCAGAGCTTACCATCCCTCCAGGGCTATTGATGTAGAAGGTAATATCGGCATCGCGTTTTTGGCTCTGCAGAAAGAGGAGCTGAGCCACCACCACATTAGACACATGATCGTCAATGGGCTCACCAAGGAAAATAATACGGTCTTTAAGGAGGCGGCTATAAATGTCGTAACTGCGCTCGCCGCGCGAATCTTTTTCGATCACATAAGGGATGGGCATCGTGTGGTCCTGTGGTGATACGGGTCTAAAACGAGGGTTGCCACAGCGGCTGTATGCTGAAGCAGGGGTGAGAGCCTAATCCCTGACTGGCCCAGGCCAAGGGAAGAACTCTTGGCACAGTGCCCAGAAGCAGTCTTGACCACCGCCACATTTGGCCTAGCCTCCGCGCCTCGTTTGTCGCAGCCATGTCGGCTTGTGGCAGGTAGTTCGTTGCTTGGACCGTTTTGGGATTACCCACGGAAACTTGCGACAGGTGCGAATTATCGTCCAAGGTGGACGGCGACTAGGAGTCCGCAGGTTTCCGATCCGTTCCCGTGTAGAGGGGGCAGGAGAGTTTTACTATGGCCATTGTGACCATTAAGCAGCTTATTGAATCCGGCGTGCATTTCGGCACCAAGACCAGCCTTTGGCATCCAAAAATGGAACCATTCATTTTTGGTAAGCGCAATGGGATCCACATTATTGATCTCAAGCAAACCGCCAAGGCTCTTATTCAAACCTATTACTATGCGGCCTCTTTGGCCAAGGCGAATAAGTCCATCTTGTTGGTGGGCACCAAGCGCCAGGCCAAAGATGTGGTGCGTGATGCCGCTCGTGCAGCGGGCATGCCCTATGTCACGGAACGTTGGTTGGGTGGTATCCTCACCAATAACGAAACCGTGCGCACCTCGGTGCGTCGCTTAGATGAGATCGAAACCGAAATGGCGCGTCCCGAATACCTGCGCCAAAGTAAGAAGGCCCAGGCGCGCCATGCCCGCGAGCGTCGCCGTATTTTACGTAACTTGGAAGGTGTTCGCACCATGACCAAGCTGCCTGACGCCTTATTTGTGGTTGATCCGAGCGCCGAAGACACGGCGGTGCGCGAGGCACGGCGCCTCGACATCCCAGTCATCGCCTTGCTTGATACCGACTGTAATCCTGATCAGATCAGTTTGCCGATCCCTGGCAATGATGATGGCATTCGTGCCATTCAAATGGTGGTCAAGGTCCTGATTGATGGCCTTAATCATGGCCGTTCGCAGCAAGTCACCCGCAATGAAACCCCTGCTCAGGAAGCTGCCGCTCCAGTTGAGGCGAAAGGTGCCGAAGCCGCCGCCAGTGAATGAGGCCATGACCGTCGACGAGCGTCGACATGGTTTTCGCGACGGTGGGTGGTTGTAGCACTCACCGTCGTTGTGTCTTGGGACTAAGGACTTTGCGCCCTTCTCCCTTATATTTTTCTCTTACCCCATTGCGAAGGAATCATCCCATGGCCATTACTGCCGCCGATGTGAAAGCGCTGCGCGACCGTACCGGTCTCGCCATGATGAAATGTAAAGAAGCTCTTACCGCGACTGACGGTGATCTTGAAGCTGCTGTCGAGCACCTGCGCAAGCAGGGCTTAGCCACTGCCGATAAAAAGGCAGGGCGCGACACCAATGCTGGCAGTCTCGGTATTGCCATTAGCGATACTGCTGCTGCTGCAGTGTTGCTGGCTTGTGAGACCGATTTTGTCAGTAGCAATGACGAATTTAAGGCCTTCGTCACCAAGCTGGCCGAAACCGCATTGGCTGCCCAAGCCAATGATGCCGATAGCCTTATGGCTGCCAGTTTCGCTGATGGCACATCGGTGAATGAAGGCATTGTGGCCATGGTGCAAAAGCTTGGTGAGAACATGAAGCTGGCTGAGGTGAGCCTTGTTGCTGGTGACACGGTTGTCGGCTACAACCATGGTGGTCGCGTTGCGGCTCTGGTGGCTGGTAAGGGCGATGCAGGCATTCTGCGTAATGTCGCCATGCATATTGCTGCCGCTAATCCCGAGCCAGTCGCGCTTACTAAAGATGATGTTGATCCAGACCTACTCAATAAAGAGCGGGAAATTATTAGCGCGCTGCCTGATGTCGCCAGTAAGCCCGAGCATATTCAGCCCAAAATTATTGAAGGCAAATTGGGTCGCTTCTATAAAGAACGCGTCCTCCTTGAGCAGGAGATGCTCGTAGACAACGAAGATGGCGCCAATGTGGCCGCTTACGCCAAGAGCAAGAATGCCGAGATTTCGGCCTTCGTTCGTCTTGCCATCTGATTTCATTCTGACGCATAGCTGTGCGTGATGACAATTATTGCTGCCCCGATGCCGATTAGAGGTGTCGGGGCAGTGTCGTTATTGCTTTGATGGCATGATGTGCCCCACTCTCGGGGCTAACCCCATACTCCACATAAACCTAGTTCATCGTCTAGCTCCCGAGCGCGCCGACTGCGGCCTCGTCCTGGCCCACGGGCCAGGCGAGAGAGGGCTTCGGTGAGGGATTCAGGTCGCCCCAGGGCCCAGCTATGGAGCGCTGCCTTGAGGTATTCATCCGCGCTCTCGGAGGGGAGTTGTTGGCAAAAACGGTCAAAAAGATCCTGGTCGTTGCCAGGACTAGGAGGCATGATCCCTAATGTTGCTGTGTCGCGAGGGATGATGTCACCGTCAGGCATCTCCGCACAGGGTAAGGAGATCAAACGCGGCTTGCTTGCGGCGCTTGAATGACGTTGTTTGCTACTGTGGAGTACGCTGCCCTGAT
>REDP01000229.1 GCA_007693455.1 Planctomycetota bacterium
TGGCGGGAATCTTGGCCCGCGTCCTGCGCGGAACGCCACCGGCGCTGATTACCCGCCACACCCTGCGTGAGGAAAACAGCACCTCTCGGCAACATGCATCAAACGAGGATGCCAAGCCATTAGCTGGCCTGCATATTCTCATGGCCGAGGATAACCGCACCAATCAAAAGGTAGCCAAACTGCTACTCACTCGACTGGGAGCAACGGACATCCGCATTGCCGATGATGGCAGCGCTGCGGTAGAGGCCGTCGCCAGATCCCGCCCCGATCTCGTGCTTATGGATGTACAAATGCCAGGCATGGATGGTTTTGAAGCCACCGAAGCCATCCGCAATGCCGAAGCTCGCGATGGATTATCGCGCTTGCCGATTATCGCCCTGACTGCCAATGCCATGGCTGGCGACCGCGAACGCTGCCTGGCCGCCGGCATGGATGATTATGTCAGCAAGCCCCTGCGCGCGCCAGACTTGCAAGCCGCCGTTAACAATTGTCTCCTGCCTAAAGACTCTCACCCGCCAGCCAATAGTGAGAATAGCTCCACTTCCAGCAATAAGGATCTCCCCATGATCAACCCCGATACCCTTGCTGAATTACGCGAACTGGCCGGCGAGGACTGCCCCAGTTTGTATGTGGATATGCAAAACGAAATGAGCCAGCGTCTCAGTAGTATCCGCACTGCCCATGCCAGCGGCGACTGTACTGGCTTGCGCGAGGCCACCCATTCCCTCAAAGGCGCCTGCGCCAGTTTAGGCCTTGACCCCCTGGCCGAAGCAGCTGGTGAAGTCGAGGAAGCCGCACGCATGGGCACATGCGCAGGCCTTGATCAGCTCACCACCCTAGCTGACGCCACCGTGCAAGCCATCCATGAGCAATTCCCCCAACAATAAGCACACGCACAGCAATGCCGACCTCCCGCATCACCACCGCCATCAGCCATAACCCCGACGCCGATCAGGCAGTAGCCGAGATCCAGCAGCAATTGGGCAGCCAGCTATCGGCGCTCATGTGTTTTTGCTCGAGCCGTTATGATCTAACACGACTGGGTGCGGCCCTCCATGCCGCCTTTTCCTGCCCCATTCTCGGCTGCACCACTGCCGGTGAGATCCACCATGCTGCCGGTTATGTTGAAGGAAGTCTGGTGGCCATGGGCTTTGGCCCCGGCGCTGTGTGTCTGGATCCGGTTTTAATTCAGCCGCTCGCGAATGATGCGCAAGGGGCCCTGGCTAGTCAGGTTCATCGGCGCATATTGGAGTCGGCCGATCCTGACTTTGCTCTACTACTCTGCGATGGACTGAGTGGCTGCGAAGAGTACCTCATCGCCGCAGTTCAGCACAGCCTGGGACGCGTACCCGTCATTGGTGGCTCGGCCGGCGATGATGGCCGCTTTGCCCAAACCCATGTCTACTATCAAGGACACTTTCACAGCAACGCGGCAGTACTTGGCCTATGCCGCAGTTCTCTGCAGCCAGAAACCCTACAGACCCAACACTTTCGGCCCAGTCCACGCAAACTGGTCATAACCGAGGCCGAAGTAGACCAGCGCCTAGTGCGCGAAATTGACGGCATTCCCGCTGCCCGGGCCTATGCTGCTGCCATCGGCTGCCAGGCACATGAACTGGATACCGCCGCCTTTGCCGCCCACCCCCTCATGCTACGTTTGGGCGGACGCTGGTTTGTGCGTTCGGTGCAACAGCGCCACGATGATGATAGCCTCACTTTTTATTGCGCTATTGACCAAGGCCTCGTATTGACACTGGGAGAAGCTGAGGATTTATCCGGAAAGGTCCAAGCCGATCTCAACGCTTTGCAACAGAAGCCTGGATCCATTGCCGGAATCATTGCCTTTGATTGCATTCTGCGCCGCATTGATGCCATGAGTCACGGACAACTGGGCCGGTTAGGTGCAACCTTGTCTGACTATCCCATAGTCGGAATGAGCTCGTATGGTGAGCAATGCCATGGCATTCATGTCAACCATACGATGACGGGATTGGTCCTGCGGGGCGCAATATGAGCCACAGCGAGGAGGAATTTCAGCGTCTCATCACAGAGAATGCCGCCCTACGCAAAATCAACCAAGCTTTGATGGGGCGCGTGGAATCTACGCTCGATCAGGCAGAAGGCACCTACGCACTTTTTGAACGCACGGTTATGCTCGAGGATGCGGTACGCCAGCGCACCCAGGATTTAGAGGCCTCCCAAGATCGCCTGCAAGAAATGTTGCTAGAGCAAGTTCAGGCTAAGGAGGCAGTGAGCGAACGTGAATTACTCTTGCGCCAATTAACCGAGGCCATGAAAGAGGTTTTTTGGCTTCGCAGTGCCGATAATCAGCAGATGCTGTATGTCAATCAAGCCTATGAGAGCGTGTTTGGCCGCAGCTGCCAAAGTCTCTATGATGAGCCATTCAGCTTTCTCGACTGCATTATCGAAGATGATCGGCCACGCATCCACCAGGCCTTTACCCAGTACCTCCACACGCATACCTTTCATGAACATTATCGGATTTCACAACCCGGTGGCGACATACGCTGGCTCTCGGTGCGCGCATTTCCAGTGTACGATGATCAGCGCCGCATCATCCGCCACGCTGGAATTGCCAGTGATATTACTCAGCGCAAACTAGCCGAAGAACAACTACGCCTACTCAATAGAGCGATCATGCAGAGCTCCGCAGCGATGGTCATTACTGACATCACTGGAACCATTACCACCATCAACCAGGCTGCTGAGACCATTACCGGATATCCTAAGGAAATGTTGATTGGAGCCAACCCCCGCATTCTTAAATCGGATCGCACCCCCCCTGAAGTCTATCAAGATCTCTGGACCACCATTACCCAAGGCAAGATCTGGCGCGGTGAATTTCTTAATCGTCGTAGAGACGGCAGTTTGTATTGGGAATCAGATACCATTGGGCCAGTACGCGATGACCAGGGCATCATTACCCACTTTGTGGCCATAAAAGAAGACATCACCGCTCACAAAGCCATGATTGCGGATTTGCAGCAGGCAAAAATTCAAGCTGAAGCAGCTAACCAGGCTAAGTCTGAATTTTTAGCGAATATGAGTCATGAAATCCGCACCCCCATGAATGGGGTCATGGGTATGGCCGAAATCCTCTTGGACAGTAAACTCAATGGGCAGCAACAAGACTGGGTACGCACCATTATAGATTCCGCCCAATCCCAATTAAGCATTGTTAATGACATTCTTGAGTTTTCTCGCCTAGAATCAGGGAAAATGCCCATTGAACGGCAGCGCTACAACCTCCATGCGCTCATGCATCAAGTGGCCCAGCCCTATCTGATCCGCCTCAATGGTCAGGCCACTGATCTACTCGTTTATACCCCCGCAAGTCTGCCCCAGTGGCACTGGGGAGATCCGGCCCGAGTACGACAAATCCTCGCAAATCTCCTCGATAATGCGGTCAAGTTTACCGAATCTGGTTTCATTGTTCTTTCAGCCCAGCATAATCACCGGCACCTCATGCTGCGCGTTGAGGACAGTGGCATTGGCATCCCTCAGCATCGTCAGGTTGCTCTCTTCAAGCCCTTTGAACAAGCTGATAATTCCACCAGCCGCCGCTATGGCGGGAGTGGGTTAGGCTTGGCCATATGCAAACGGCTCAGCGAAGCCATGAATGGTGAGATTATTCTCGAATCGCAAGAAGGACAAGGCAGCACCATTACCCTGCTCCTCCCTTTGGATATTCACCCGCAACAAGACCCTGGACGACCTTTTGACCAGCCTTTAGCCCTTTCCGGTCAACATTTTTATCTAATCAGTGATCTCCCTCGTAGCGCTGCTGTCTTGAGTACCTTGATCCAGGAAGAGGGCGGCAAGCTTCTTACCTCCCCCGTCATTGCCAGCGCCACAGCGCCGGCCAGCATGGACTGGCAGCAACCCGGCACGGTGCTCTTAGATGGTGATGCCGACTTCTGCCGTGCCCACAGCCAGCTTTTGCGCCAACACAACAACAGCCCAGGCCCCTGCTGCTGGCTTGCGCGCAATGACAATCCTGAACACAAGCAATCGGCAACACAGTGCGGCTGCCAGGCCTACCTCGCCTGGACGCATTACCGTAATGAACTCATCCCCTTGCTGGCTCGTTTGGCCCAGCATACCCAATCCCACATCCACACCCGCAGTCAGCTCCGCAAAGACACCAGACAAGCTCCAAGTGTCGATAGCACCAAGCCGCTACGCGACAAACGGGTGCTCATCGCCGAGGACAATGCGGTGAATCAGGTGGTGATCACCGCTATGGTCAAAGGCCTTGGCTGCAAAGACCCCATACTCGCCAATGACGGCCAAGAAGCCGTCGATGCCTATTGCCACCAGCCACCCGACCTGGTGCTGATGGATGTACAAATGCCTGAGCTTGACGGGCTGCAGGCAACCATTGCCATTCGGGCCTGGGAAGCAGAACACCAGACCACCCATACTCCGATCATCGCCATCACTGCCAATGCCATGCAGGGCGATCGCGAACGCTGCCTCGCCAGCGGCATGGATGGGTACTTGAGTAAACCCGTACGCAAAGCCGCGTTATCGGCTCTACTGAGGACCTTACTCGAACCTTAGGAGCTCATTAGTCCGCAATAATCGTACTTAAAAGTGGCGTTCATAGCCTGCATGGCGCTTGCGCCCAACTTCTGCTTCGCACAAGAGAGCATATACAATTCTGCGCCGACAACAGGTCCACCCCTTTACCCACCGTTTACAACAGTGTAGTATTCACTGTGATCACAAGTCCGAACACCAATACACCCATGACATTCGCCACTGCGTCAGCAGTGGCGGCGCACAACCGGCAGCCGCAACTGGCCCAGCGTTATACCTTCAACAAGGTGATTTCCGGGGACAATCATGCCTAATAATACCTCGTCAGAGGACAGTGAATCCCAACACATAGCCAAGCTGCAAGCAGATATAGCGGCCCTACGCAAAACCAATCAGGCCCTGATCCAGCGTGTGGAGAATAGCCTCGATCGCAGCGATAATACCTACGCCCTTTTTGAACGCACCGTGGTCTTGGAAAATCATGTGCGTGAGCGCACTCAAGTCCTCGAAGACACGCACCGTCATCTGCAGGAATTACTCGCGGATAAAACCATCTCAGAAATGGCGCTTGCCCAAGAGAAAGCCAATTTTCAGACGCTTTTTGAAGAATCGCCTGTTTCGCAAATGGTATTTCGCATGGAAGATCTCGCCATCATTCAAGCCAATAGTTCGGCCATCGCCAGTCATGGCTGCACCGATCTTGCACAGCTACAAGCCATCGATATCTGGGCTCAGCCCCCGTTTAACAAAGAACACGCTTTGACGATTGTAGGCACAGCCCAGCGTGAAGGTCCACAAAACCTGGAATGGCTTGGCAAGCGACACGATGGAAGCACCTTTTGGCAGCAAGTAACAGTCTCTATTGTCACCCTCCATGGCCAGCAATGCGTACTGAGTTCCAGTATGGATATTAGTCAGCGCAAAGATGATGAAGAACGTCTGCGTTTACTGACTCGCGCCGTTGAACAGAGCTCGGCTGGGGTGGTGATCACCGACACCCATTGTCGTATTCAGTTTGCCAATCAGGCCTTATTGACCATCACCGGGTATCGCCTTGAGGAGCTCATTGGCGCCACGCCGCAAATATTTAAATCTGGTCATACCACCGATGAGGAATATCACGAGCTGTGGCAAACCATCACCCAGGGCGGTGTTTGGCAGGGGGAATTCTATAATCTTCGCAAAGACGGCACCCCCTATTGGGAGGCAGCAACCATTGCTCCCGTGCGCGATGGCGGTGGTGAGATCACTCACTTTGTCGCGATCAAAGAGGACATAAGCGAGCGCAAAGCCATTCAGCAACAAGTCCAACAAGAACGGCTACGCGCCGAATCAGCAAGCAAGGCGAAATCGAACTTTCTTGCCAATATGAGCCACGAGATCCGCACCCCCATGAATGGGGTCATGGGCATGGCGGAATTACTTTTGGGGTCCTCCTTAAACCCACAACAGCGACAGTGGGCCGAGACCATCATCGCCTCCGCCGAACAACAGCTTACCGTAGTCAATGATGTCCTAGAATTTTCTCGCCTTGAGTCAGGAAAAATGCCGATTGAGCGCAAGCGATACGATCTCCATGCCCTCTTGCGACATATCATTCAACCATACCTCCTGCGACTCAATGGTGGGGATGTGAGACTGCTGCTGCAGCAAGATCCCCAGCTTCCCCAGTGGCACTATGGCGATGCTGGACGCATACGGCAAATTATTGGCAACTTACTCAATAATGCGGTCAAATTCACCGAATCAGGACATATCTTGGTCAAGGCGCAGATTGACCACCAAAATCTGGTGATTGAGATTCAAGACACCGGCATCGGCATACCCAGAAAACGGCAAACGGCTCTCTTTCAGCCCTTTGAACAGGTTGATAGTTCCGCCGCCCGACGTTATGGTGGGAGCGGTTTAGGCTTGGCCATTTGCAAACGCCTGGCCCAGGCCATGGGCGGCGACATTGAACTTCGCAGCGAGGAAGGGCGGGGATCCTGCTTCCGGGTACAACTGCCCTTGCACTTAGATTCTGAGCAAGAATTGCTCCCCTCCAAACCCCTGTCCTTGGCCAAGCAAACATTTGTCCTGCTCAGTGACTATGGCCCCAGCGGGCACATTCTTCAGCAACGTATTCGCAGTCAGAGCGGCAATATTATCGCCTCTTATGCCGAAAACGATGCCGCGATGGCGAAACCCGACGATCCGGAATGGCCTGAACAAGCGATCCTGATCGTGGACGGGGGGCAGTTCTGGGCTGCACAGCACATCCAGCGGCTGCGTGCCTTGGGCGCTCGGCAGATCTGCTGCTGGATCAGCCCCTGTGATGCCCCGGAAAACCAGGCCCTGGCATTAGACATGGGCTGCCGCGCCTGCCTTCCCCTACCCCACGCTGATCAGGCACTCATCCCCCTGCTGCAACAGATGACCACCGCCGATTCCAGCCACCTGCTGAGCCAGGAAAGCCTCCAGTCAGAGGCTCCAGCAAGCGTCGAGCAATCATCCCTATCGAATCTGCTACGTGAAAGCGACATCCTCATCGCCGAGGATAATATGGTTAATCAACTGGTGCTCAAATCCCTGCTGCAGGCCCTGGGCTGCACACAACCTCGCCTCGCTGAGAATGGTAATCAAGTCCTTGAAGCGTTTATAGCCAAGCAACCAGATGTTATCCTCATGGATGTGCAAATGCCTGATCGCGACGGACTGGAAGCCACCGCTGCGATTCGCTCATGGGAAAGAGAACACAATCGCAACCGTACCCCGATAATTGCGGTTACTGCAACCGCCATGCATGGTGATCGGGAGCGCTGCTTGGAGGCCGGTATGGATGAATACCTCAGCAAACCCATACGCAAAGAAGCCCTCACCACCGTCCTTCACAAGTACCTTTCAACTTAACACACCATCAATCTGACTATCTATTGCTAAACAATGACTACAAGCTCTTCTTCTACATCAATACTTCCTCATAGCTACATTCTCCTAGTCGATGACGAGTCTGCCAATCGGCGCATTGGCAGCTTAGTAATCAAGCGCATGGGCCTTGCGGTTACCTGTGCCGCCAATATTGAAGAGGCCCTGTCATGCATCCAGACGCAACGCTACTGCGCAGCACTTCTTGACCTCTCATTGGGTCAAGAAAGTGGGCAGTTTTTGGCCGTGGAAATACGCCGCCAATTGGGCGATGCCACCCCGGCTTTATTCGCCTGGACCGCCACCAAAGATAGCGCAATCGAAAGCAGCTGTCTGGATGCGGGTATGGATTATGTACTGGAAAAGCCACTGAAAGAAGATCTTCTACGAGCCGCCCTGCAACGCTTTGCTAACGTCTCTACCAGTAGTTGTGCTTTACCACGGGCACCAGCGTCATCTGGTAACGAGTCATTGCAAACCACCCTGCCACATGACGTGCTGGACATGGTATTGGTCAACCAGCATCGCCACAGTGGTGGTGAAGATTTGTTCAATGAATTGGTAACTATTCTTAGTGAAGAAGGCCCTGCCCAGTTATCCGCTTGTCAAGCAGCCCTCGCCACCGACGACCAGCTTGCCGCAGCCAAAGCCTGCCATCGTTTAGCTGGCTGCGCGGCCTCCATTGGTGCCCAGCGCCTAGCCCAGCATTGCCGTAACTTAGAACAGGTCTTGCGAAACAAGCAGGACCTCGTTGAAGATGATGTAGACTTGTTGCAAAGCCTGCATGCAGAGGCGGTGAAAGCGCTGCATCATCGCGGCCCCCGAGACCGCGAGCACTCAACGAACAATCTGCACAATGCTACCACTCAAGACGCCGACAGGCTCAGTTCAAGGGCTAATAATCAGGAACTCGAACTGCTCCTAGTTGAGGACTCTCCAGCGGAACGACTGCTTTTCACTGCGGCCTTGTCTCGCAGCAAACAGCCCGTCCAGATCCGCAGTGTTGAAACGCTCGCAAATGCTCTCAGCGCCCTGGGTGAAAGTACTCCCAATGCTATCATCCTTGATCTATCGCTGCCTGATAGCGACGGCCTAGAGACCTTTCTCGCCATCCACCGTCGGGCACCCCAGACGCCGACCATTGTCCTCTCAGGCATGGACGACGAAGAGGTGATTCTCGCACTCATTCAGCAGGGCGCCCAGGACTTTCTGGTCAAGAAACAGGTGCGCGAAGGTGAGCTCATGCGGGCGATCAAACTGGCCATCGCCCGCAGCGATACCCAGGAAAGCACGCGAACTCGTTTGGCACCACATCTCCCATTACTCCCCATAAGTGGAGCCAAGAAGGCAGACAAAAATCCCCGTAGTGGGCTTGACTTTGATCTCTATACTCAGCACAGCCTCGGCAGTGGTGGTATGGCGGATGTTTACCTGGCGGATCAATACGGCTTAAACCGTCAGGTCGCAGTCAAGGTCTTGCGCAGTGGCAGTAGCAACCCTCGAGCCCTCGAATTATTCCAGACTGAAGCCCGCGTCCTCGCCCAATTGGAACATCCCCACATTGTTCCGGTTTATGACATGGGCGAAACCTTTATCGTTATGCAGCGCATTCAGGGACAAACCCTAGCAGAATCATTAAGCCAGGATCATGAGCACCTCAGACTACGGCAACATGTTAAGGTATTAGCTGATGTCTGTGATGCGGTCGCCTACGCCCATGCAAAAGGGATTATTCATCGCGACATTAAACCGGAAAATATTATGTTTGCCGATCATGGGATATCGGTACTGGTTGATTGGGGTTTGGCGCTTACCATTGATCCGCCAGCAGACGGCCCAGCCATCGCCCCTCTCATGCCAGAGGACTCTCGCCTCTTGTGTGTGGGAACGCCAGCCTATCTCCCCCCCGAAGTCGCCAATGCCGACCGTGAACTCATCGGCTATAACACCGATGTATTTCTTTTAGGCGGCACTCTGTACGCTCTTCTTGCATATCGTCCTTTGTATAAAAACATGCACACCCGAGAGATTATGACCGTTGCTAGCTGCGGCTTTTTTAAACCGATTGACGAAGTTGCCCCGCAAGCACCTGCCGCCTTACGGGCACTCGCAACCACAGCTACGGCCGCCTTACCGCAAGACCGCCCTTCGGTGCGCGCTTTCACACATGTTTTGCGTAAATGGCTTGCCCTTACCGATTGATCGGATCTGCCACTTGGCGTGTATGTGATTCTTCGCCATTTCGGAGCGTTCCCTACGATCTGGCTGCGAGTCGCCAGCGACCCGGCGACCAACCGCTATGACGTTTGAAGGCTATACTCAAAGCTGCGGCATCGGCGTAGCCGCAGGTCTGTGCTATACTGGTCAGGCTTGTCTCGCTGGTAGAGAGCAGGCGCATTGCTTCGCGGTGGCGCATACGTGCGTGTACTTGTTTGACACTAGCGCCTAAGACCCGGCGGAACCTGCGGGCCAAGGTTGGCACCGAACAGCCCTGGGCAGCAGCGCAGGCGGCCAGGGGCTGCGGTTCGCGCAGGTGACGCTGAAGCCAGGATAGCGCCGCTGCCACCAAGGGGTCAGTGGGCAGCTGTCCTGCGGTTGATTCCCGTTCAACCACTCGCACCGGTCGCAGCAACTGCGGCTCGGGACGCGCTTGTCCGGAAAGCTGCCGGTGCAGTGCCTGACCAAGACTTCTACCCATCAAAAACCAAGGAAAGGCGATGCTGCTGATGGTAGGGTGACGGCGCTCGCAATGGTGAGGGTGGTCACTGGTCCCCAGGATCGCTATCTCATCGGGAACGCCCAGCCCTTCTTGCAAACAACGCTCGCGCAGCCAAGCTGCCTGGGCATCAGTGGCGCAATAAATACCTAGGGGCTTGACGTGCTGCCGCAGGGCTGCACATAAGGCTTGATCGCCATCGGCACTTCCTGGCGGTAATTCTTCACAAATAATCCCATTCGCACGACACCCTTCCCGTAGACCCTGGTAGTGGGATGCAAAGTGTTGTCGTCCCTGAGCCCTGGCTGCAGGAATATAGGCAGCATGCCGCAAACCAATATCGCAAAAGTGGCGCGCCGCGAGATCGCCAAAGGTTGCGCCGTCGAGATCAACGCAGCTGTGGTAGCGCTCATCCGAGCCCGCGAAAATTCCCAACGCTGGGTGCTCTGCGGTGGTACCCACTTCATCAGTAAGCAAGCGCGGGTGAATGGTCAGATAGGACAAGGGACCTTCGCTTGCTTTGGGAATATGCGAACCCTGAGTAACGACTACGATTGACCAATCCAAAGAGTGTTCTTTACGATATCCTTCCAGGCCAGCCAATACTTGGCCATGGGGAGCAATCAGCGATTCGACAAAAAAAGCTACCGTAGGCATGATCGAATATATAATATAAATGATCCAGTAGGCAATACCTACTCTGTCTACACCACCGAATGACCGATTTGAGGCTCGTTAGGGCCCCCTTGGCCCAGCAGCATGCGTCCGCTGGCAAGGAATGGCGCGCATGCCTGTTTGGCCCCATCTGGTGGCTCGACTGCCTTGCTCAGCACTTATGCACCTTTGCTCTCGCTCATTACGAGACGCGTGCCCCCTGCCCCGGAGAGTCAACAGCAATTGCCCGAGTGGGGTAAGAGTATCCTGTTCACCGCGCGGCCGGCCTGACTTGGCTGACGATGTGGTAGTTTTCCATGGATCTCCATGAACTCTCTCCTTGTGATTCGAGCCCCTATGTGCCACCTGCAACAACCCCTCTCCGTTACCCATGATTACTTGCGAGTCTGGATAATCGGCGGTTTAGTGGCCTTACTGTCGCTGCTATTTCTGTCTGCCCATGGCGAAGAATCGAAAGCCGCAGCAGTTGATTTACTCTCGGCAGACTTTGCCAACAGTGAGCCTGGAGAACACGGCATACGCTTTACCTTCGACATGGGTACTCGACGGGTAAATTGGAACCACGCCCGTTGGTCACATATAAATTTTGCGGAAACTGGTGACTGGAGCGCCTATCGTGGCCTGCGCATTCGGGTGCATAGCGAGCATCTGCGATCCGATGCCTCGGTGGCCCTTGCCCTGCGCGAAGATGATGGCTCATGGCATTATGTGGCCGCGGCCTGCGATTTGGTGCAGGAGGACAATC
>REDP01000320.1 GCA_007693455.1 Planctomycetota bacterium
TGCAGGAGGGGCGCCATATTGTCTTGGTGCGCGCCTTTATTCACAGAACAAGTTCTTGGGGTAAAATGTGGATGAGCCCGCGCTTTATTGAGGCGACAGAAGATGCCATGCGCGAGGATATCCGCCGCCGTCAAGCTGAATACGAAATGCGCTATGCAGATTATGAAGAAGACCGTGCCTATTTCGATCAGCAAAACGGCAGCAATCCCGCATGGCGCCATATGTCAGCAATATCCCAAATTCATATGGATGATTACTATCGTCATGCCCTAGGGTCTGGAGGATGGGCCCTTGGCGGTACCGATGGTTTGCACTTGCCGATGGAATATAATACCGCCTTTGGCCAAGTGTACGGCCATGGCGTCAGTGGTGAAGATGATATAGAGGTTATGGTTGTTCGCCAGTTGTATCAGATGGTATTCGCTGACGATCATGTTGATCACGCGCGTCTTGATAGCTCTCAGGCAGTCCAAGCAGGCCATATCGCCAGAGCCTGGCCGCGCATTCCCGATGCCTATAAACCAGCTGTCCTTTGGTTGTGGGATCGCTTACTACTTTCCCAGGGCGAGCGTATTCGCTTTAAAGATAGTGATGAAGCCTTCTTTACCTATCTGCATTACCCGCTTGGTATGCAGTCGCGTCATCCCCATGATGTCCTTGCATCGCCATGGCATGCAAAGGGGAGTGGTGGGGTGATTTTCCGTAATGGCTTCCGCGGGCCAGAGCATGATATCATTGTGCAAACCCTAGCTCGCCAGCAGGGCGAAGGTAATAACCCGCGGCCCAATGCCGGCGCGCTTTCGGTTTGGGCCTATGGTCATGAATGGGCCGCACGGCCCCACCAGTCATCTCCTCACCGCGAACACGAGTCAGTCGTGCACCTACCTGGGCTCGAGCATAATCGAGATATGCGCGGTCAGGTGCAAGAGCTTCGTAGCGATCCCTTTGGTGGCATGGTCACCATGGATTTAAGTTTAATTTATGCCGGAACACGCACCCGTAATGATCGCCACGGGCGCGAGCGCCCCCATGCCCTGGTGGACAACCTCCTACAACTGCGCACCGAGCACATTGCCGATATAGGCCTGCGTGGAGGACGCAGTGTTGCCGTCGACTATTCAGGACTCAGCGGCGCCCCAGCCCTGTGGGTGGTGGTGGATGACATTGCAGGGGGGCGCAATCAGGCCAAGCGCTGGCACTGGAATATTCCCGCCAAGATCACTGATATTGATGCCCCGCAGTTAGATATTGATGGCAATGCATTCCAATTACAGCAGGGCGATGCGCTCATGCGCGCCACGCTCCTGCATCCGCAACGGGTGCGTTTGCAGGCAGTGCTTAACCACGAGCAGGATATTCCTGGTCAACGTGAAGCGGCAACGCTACATGGCATTCAAGCGCGTGGCCGACGTGGTGATGAGGGTCGTTTTATTGCCGTGTTTACCTTGGGGAAAGAAGATCCACCAAGCGTGCAAACGCTGCACGATGATGATGACGGTCTGCGTATTCAGGTGGGAGATCAGGAAATTTTCATTGATGGGTTTGATGTCCGCTTCCTGTCTCCATCCCAGGATGAAGAAGAGTCGTAGTGGTCGGCAAAACGCCGTTTCGCAGATCGCTGTCAGCCGATAAGAATGCTCGGGAAGATCGGCTAGCGTCTCCGGCGTTGTTGGCCTTGATCGGGATTCTGGGGAACGGGAATGACTGCCTCGTCTTCGCTGACGGTATAGCCAACAATGGCTGGTTCGCCGGCAGGAGTGAAGCCTAAGGGGATGGCTTCTTGCTCTTGTATGAGTCGGCGATGGAGATCTTGAGCCAGGTCTGGATTAATTTGCTGTAGACGGCCAAGCCAGTTTTCCACATCTTCATCATCCATTTGCCGAGCTCGAGTTATTGCCGCAGCGGCAGCAGAAAAAGCATCGCGCTGGCCAGTGGCAACAAAAATATCGGCAAATAATGCAGCGGCCTGGCGATAGTTGCCCAAAAGGTAATGCCCAAAGGCTTCGTAGTTACGCACCTGCGGATCGCTCATGCGTTGGTGGAAAGCGCTGCGTACCAGGCTAATGCCCCGTTCCACATCTTGGCCGGTGATAATGAGCGCTTTGCCCAGATAAAAGGTAGCCTCCCAATGGCTGGGGCGTTCCTCCAGGGCTTTTTCCAGCCCTGGGATGGCTGCGGCGGCTTCGTTATTGCGAATCAGGGCTTCGCCGCCAAAGACCAGCGTTTCAAAGTGCTGGCTGCCCAGTCGATTGGCCTCGGCAAAGAGTTCGCGAGCCCGTTCTTCGTCCTTTTCGCCCATGGCAATACGAGCTAGGCCTACATAGCCGACGGGGTTACTGGGGAGTTCCTCAATAGCTTCTTCAAAAATGGACCGTGCCCGGGCGATGGCTTCGGCGCGCACTTCGGCACTAGGGGCGAGCCCCGCACGGCGATCAAGATGCCAGGTGCCGCGGTAATAGCGGAGATTGGGATTGCGGCGGAGGAGGCGATTATACTCCGTTTGCACCCATTCTTGCCAGAGATCCTCAACCGCCAAAATATCGCGACCGTAGGCATTGCGAAATATTTCATTTTGTCGGTCGTAGAGGTAGTAACGCACGCCATTAAACAATGCTGCGCCAGTGCGACCCTGCTGGACCAGGTTCATCCAGCGTTGCTCCACCGCTTCCTTCATGGCGTTGAGCATTTGCATATAGGCGCGTGAGCGATTGCGGTCGCTGACAAAATACTCGGTGATCAGCCATACTTGGATGTACTGCTGAGTGGAGCGCAGGGGGCTTTGGTAGGTGAAGTCCAGGTTGTCCATATTGCGCACTGTAATGAGTTCACGCCAGGGGATAACGCGGCCAAAGTCGTGATCGTGGGTAATCATTTCATAGGCCCAGGCTAATTGGCGCAGGCGATCTTCTTCAGGGTTGGTGCCATTGCCAGGACGATATTGGAATAACTGGGCAGTGCCTTCTTCCAGCCAATTGGGTACTTCAGCAGGCAGCAGCATAAAGGTCTGCATAAAAAGGTGACCCAATTCGTGATAAATAATGCGTAGCACAGCTTCCTGACTCTGCCCTGCTGCATAGGTGGCGATTTCGCGGAATGCCGGCCCCATGGGCTCGCCGTATTCATCGCGCGGTTGGATTTGGCCCATATAGCCACCCGCTACAGCCTGGGTGTCGTAGCGTTTTTGCAGATCTGCGACCATGGGTTCAAAGCGCCGCCAGATACGGAGGCGGATTTGAGGGTCGAATTGTCCTTGTTCGGCGCCGCGCAACTGGGCGTAGCGTTCAAAATCAGACGCATCCATATTAAAGGCATTGAGAAAATGGTTGAGATTGCGACTGACAATGCGCGCATAATTACTGGCAAAACGACGTCGTTCGGCCGCCGTCATGCCAACATCTGTCTTAAGCAGGAAGGGGGCAAATTCGACCCCATCAAAATTGCCATCTTGGCCTTGCAGCTCTTGAGCCAATGCCGGTGCGCACAAGGCCCATAGAATGCAGGTAATCAGCAAGCAGCGATACATGGCCAGCCTCCTTATCAGTCATTGCTGACTAGGTTTGCAATACATCATGCCTGTTATGGGATTCGGGCAACGCAGAAAGATATGGCGCAAGTAAGGCTACTCAAAGTATGTCCCGCGAATCCGGCATTCCTTTCCCATGGCGAGTTTTGACTCGCCTTGATAGCTAAAGGGTATTAGTAGACCGCGCTTAGGCACTCTCCACATCCACGGCGACTTCCACGCTGTGAACGCCTCCGCCCACTACAATGCCCTTAAGGGGCGTGACGTCGTGGTAATCACGTCCCCAGGCAGTGGTGATATGGCGCTCCCCGACTACCAGACTATTGGTGGGATCAAAGTCCACCCAACCCAGTACTGGCAACCAGGCACTCACCCAAGCATGGCTGGCATCGGCGCCGACGAGGCGCTCTTGACCTGGAGCGGGAAAGGTTTCCAGATAACCCGAGACATAACGCGTTGGGATGCCGTGGGCGCGCAGTGCTGCCACCATGAGATGGGCAAAATCCTGGCATACCCCTTGGCGTTGAACCATAACCGTGGCGAGAGGCGTATCGATATCGGTCACCCCGGGTTGATAGGTGAATTCCTGGAAGATGCGTTGATTCAATTCAAGCACTGCTTCGGTGAGGGGGCGGTTGGGGGTGAAGGTGCTCTTGCTCCAGGTGATGACGCTGGGTTCCCAGGGTGTGGCTGGACTGGGTCGCACATAGTCGGCAATGTGTTGCCGCTGATCCCAGTCAAGATTGCGGCAGTGTGCTTGCCAATCCTGCCAGGATTGCAGGGCGGCCTTATCGGGTGGGAAAATATTGGGAGCGGGTTCGACTTCCACTACACTGTCCACTTGCACGCTGCACTCTTGATAGCTACTGACGATATTGAAATCGCAGACCACATTATCCGCAAAGTCACGGTAGCGGTGGATGTGCTCTGGGGTGGGGGTTATGGCCATGGTGCTGGAGTTTACCCGTTGCCGTGGGCAATCACGAGGAATGACATGGGTTGAGTGATGCGAACTCAATACGGGATCGCTGTAGCGGTAGGTAGTGCGATGGCGGACACGATAGCGATTCATGGGCTACGCTCGTCCACTACCATCCACGAGCGATGTTCATCGGCCCGATGGGGAAGGGCATGTTCAAACCAGGTATGAGCAATCTGATCGCTGGCGAGCCCTAATTGTTGATAGATGTCCTGAAGAAACGGGTAGAGTTCTTCGCCCTGCTGACTGCACAGTTGGGGGAGATCGCAAATGCTGAGATTAGCATCCAAGGCGATGATTGTGCTTTCGGCTGGATGGGGGCCAATCTGCTGTTCCTTTTTGGGCAGTGATGCCAAGTGCGCCCGTGCCGCTTGCACCTGATAGTGCAGCGAGCGCGGATTGCTTTCATCGCAGAGTAACAGGTCAATCACCGCTGCAGGAAACAGGCGACCACGGTAGCGAGCACGGTACGTGAGGAGGCAGTCGGCGATATCCAGGGCAGCCTCCAAGTGGGCGCTAGTGGCCAATGGTGGTGCGGTTGCCTGCAAGATGAGGATGGTATTGCGGGCGCGTTCGATTCTGCGGCCCAAATCCAGAAATGCCCAAGTATGCCCGCGTACGGTGTTCTCCGAAAAAGCTCCGGCTAAAGCAGCGCAGCGGTCAATGACTGTATCGCATATGTTCAAGGCGGAGGTAATGGGGCGGTGTTCATGCAAGGTGATGCCATGGCTAAACTGACAGAGTTCATGGCATGCCCGCCAGGCATCACGAGAGAGGCGCGAGCGTACTCGTGCACTAACCGTATTCGTGGCGCGCAGAATGTGGGGCAAACTGCCTGAGCAATGTTCATCGTGAAGGGCAGCGCTAATGGAATGATCGGTGAAGGCTTCGGGATGATTGTTGACGGCACCTAAGGCCACAAGAATGCCATAGCAAGAGTGGCAAGCAGCTTCAACCCCTTCACTGCGCTGGTCGCCATAGAGATCAAAGACGCAGCGGGATACCCGCGCCAGGGTTTCGGCCCGTTCTACATAGCGCCCCAGCCAATAGAGGTCATCCAAAAGCAGGCTGGGCACATCAATGCCACCTCGGCGCAGGTGTAGCGGTTCACTAAAGCTCAGCGGAGCCTGTTGCTGTGGCGCGGGCCCTTGGCTGGTGACCCAGACATCCTTGCTGCCGCCCTGGTGGTCTCCAGTGCGAGCAAAGCCGCCAGGCATGACCTGCCACTGGCCCTGATGGTAAAGGGCAAATACACGCAGGGTCAAGGGCTGAAGGGCTAAATGCCCGTGCTGCCAAGAGGGGGCGTGACTGTGTGGGATATCATGGGGAGCTTGCGCCAAGAGGAGGTCTTGGTCCAAGAGTGCAGGGCAACAACGGGGCAAATATTCGGCAACGCGAGGGTCTTCGGCCCAGGCGTTGCCGAGAGCATTGGCCACCACAACGCCCCCTTCAGCAGCGCAGCGCAAAAGTCCTGCTGGACCGCCGCCATCGACAGCACCATGCAAGGGGTCGCTGGCGGCGTCATCCACATGTCGTAGCAGTACATCAATGGGCTGCAAGCCGCCCAAAGTTTTGAGGGTCAGTTGCCCACCGCGAACCATAAGATCACGGCCCTCTACCATTTCATAGCCGAGATAGCGGGCCAAGCAGGCTTGGTCAATGGCGTGATCGTTGTTGCTGGGCGCAAGAAGTACCACTCGCGGAGCATCGCCAGGACAGAGCTGCTTACATCCCTGCTGCATGGCTTCGAAGAAGGATGAGAGTCGCCGTACCCCACTATTGCGGAAGGTGTCGGATAAGGCGCGGGCCATAACCAGGCGATTTTCTACGGCATAGCCCGCACCATGCGGATATTGACAGAGATCAGCAGTCACCCGCCAGTGCCCATCAGGACCACGCACCAGGTCAGCGGCATAGCTCATCAGACGTTGTCCCGATCCTGGTTGCCAGCCATGGGCGGCGCGCAGGAAACCAGGGTTGTCATAAATGCAGTCCTCGTCCAAGAGGCCATCCGCCAGGCAACGCTGGGGGCCATAGGTATCGCGCAGCAACGCCTCCAACAGAGTGGCGCGTTGGGTAATCCCTGCTTCAATGTGCCGCCAATCATTCTCGGCAATAATCAGGGGGATGGGGTCCAAACGCCATGGCGAGGCAGCGTCATGATTGGTATCACCCACAGGAAGGTAGGTGGTGTGGAGTTGTTCGATGCGGCCTTGCAGGAGGCGATCGAGATGGTCGAGTTCAGCATAACTGGCGGCATTGAGAAAAGTATGGACGGCAGTCCAACCAGGCCGTGGGTGGTCCTGGTCGTCAAGATGTTCGAGCCAAGGGCTCGTCAGGGAAGAGAGATGAGAGGGGTTCAAGGGTAACGGTTTCCAATAAATGAGACATTCAGCCATAGGGAGCGAGGCAGCATACCCCCGCCGCTATGGTGCTCACAGAAGATGGGGTGCTCATGCGCTTTATAGGGCTATTGTGGGGGCTGGGTGGGATAATCCAAGGGCGGGATTGCGAATGTGGCGCCATGCGCCCATTAACGGTGGCGAAAAAAATCGTCAATCACGGCACTGGATACGCCATTGAGTTCCCCTTGCACATCATCCAAATAATCATGCAGTCCACGCGCGTGTACCTCACCAGCATTACCATAGGCCAGTTGTGCTCGTAATCGCCCCAGTAGGCGTTCACTGTGGAGGGAGCCTGATCCAATGGGCGTGCCGCTAATGGTATGTAGGGCATGATCGGCAGTGTCCACACAATGGCGGATCGAACGGGGGAAATGGGCGTCGAAAACTAAGAAATCAATCACATGATCGGGAGTGGTTTCATGATAGCGTTGGCGATAACTTTGATCGGCACTGGCTGAAGAGAGTAATGCCGACCATTGCACCAGATTAAAGGCCGCACCAGCCACTGGAGATCCCGAGGAAAGGAGGTAATACTTCACGTCAAGGATGCGTGAGGTTTTGTCGGCGCGCTCGATAGAGGTGCCCAAGCGTAAAAATTGCCAACCCTCATCGTGGCTCCAGACATGATCGGACATGCCGTGGAACAAGGCTGCTTGTCGTCGCACTGTGGCGTAGAAGCCTGCGAGCGCTTCCAAGTCATCGCCAGTGGGCTGATGGTGCTGTACCATATGATAAAAATGGTTGAGGCATTCCCATTGTTCACGGCTAAGCACCTCACGTACCGAACGTGCGTTTTCTCGGGCCTGGGCCACACTGGAGATCAGGGAACTGGCATAGGCGCGGTCGCTGGTGAGAAAGCGCAGAACGGTGTCTTGATTGGCATTGCCGTATTGTTGCGCAAACCACTCCTCATCGCCACTGGTAGAGACCAGGGCATGCCAGTGCCCTATGCGTGCTTCTTCGGGCGTATCAAGACTTAAGGAAAGGGTTACGTCCAGAAAGCGGGCGATGTTCTCTGCCCGCTCAACATAGCGGGCCATCCAATAGATTGCTTCGGCGACGCGACTTAACATGCGTTGAGTACCCAGGTGTCTTTGGAGCCCCCACCCTGACTGGAGTTCACCACGAGGGAACCCTTACGCAAGGCGACACGGGTGAGGCCCCCCGGTTGAATATAGGTGGAATTACGTCCCGAAAGAATGAAGGGCCGCAGGTCCACATGCCGCGGTTGCACACATCCATCAATAAGGGTGGGTACCCGTGACAAATTTAAAGTTGGCTGGGCGATGTATTTATGGGGCCGCTCGCGTATAATTGTGGCGAAGGCTTCCCGTTCGGCTTGGCTGGCATGGGGACCGATGAGCATCCCATAACCCCCAGCACCATCAACCGCCTTTACCACCAACTCGTGGAGATGCTCGAGAACATAGGCGCGTTCATCATCGCGCGCACACAAATACGTGGGGACATTGGGGATAATCGGGTCATCCTCCAGGTAGTAGCGAATGAGATCGGGGACAAAGGCATAGACTGCTTTGTCATCGGCAATGCCCGTGCCAGGGGCGTTGGCCAGGGTGACGCGGCCTTCGCGGTAGACCTGCATGAGTCCAGGAACGCCGAGCATGCTGTCTTCGCGAAAACATAAGGGGTCCAGAAAGTCATCGTCAATGCGACGATAAATGACATCAACGCGCTGCAGTCCGTGGGTGGTGCGCATCTGTACATAACCATCGTGCACCACCAAGTCTCCGCCCTCGACCAGATCCACGCCCATTTGTTGGGCCAAGAAAGTGTGTTCGTAATAGGCCGAATTATACCGGCCCGGAGTCAGTACCACCACCAGGGGATCCGGATTGCCCGCAGGACCAACCGAGCGCAGAGCATGAAGTAAATGCAAAGGGTAGTCGTCAACGGGACGCACATCCATGCGCTCAAAAATGCGCGGCAGGGTACGCTTGAGCACGCGACGATTTTCTACCACATAGCTCACTCCCGATGGACAACGACAGTTATCTTCGAGAACATGGGCAACGCCCTGGGCATCGCGAATCAGATCAATGCCTGCAACATTAATCCACACTCCACCAGGGGGGCGCAAATCTTGACACTGTTTACGATAGGCGGGGTTGCCCAGCACCAAGCTTTCGGGGATAATCCCATCCCTTAGGCAATGCTGGGCGCCGTAGACATCATCAAGAAAGCAATTGAGTGCGGTAATGCGCTGGTGCAGACCGCGCTCCAGTCGCCCCCATTCTTTACTGGTGATGACCCGCGGCAAAACATCAAAGGGGAAAATGCGTTCGGTGCTGCCGCCGTCGTCATCGTTGTAGACGGTAAAGGTAATGCCGCGTTCGAGAAGGAGGGCATCGGAGGCCAACTGGCGCCGCTGTAACTCACCAGGCGGCAGAGCTTCCAGGGCCTGGATGAGTTGATCGGCCCAGGGCCATGGTTTTCCTGGGGCCTGAAATACTTCATCGTGGTAGTGCTCTGCTTCGGGATGATACCCGCTAAAGCTGATAGCAGTATTGTTTTCACCAGGGTTCATTGTTGTAGAATAGCCGCTTGGCGGCTGTATTCCAGCCCCCTTTTTGCTGCATGCTCGTAGCACATTTCCCTGTTGACCCTGGTGGACCTGTGTGGTTGTCAGCCAGGGCTGCGGCATAGGCTTTTGCCGACGCAACGATGGACGAGTGCGTCCGTGTCTTTCGAGGAGGAGCTTCCATGGCCTATTGTCTTGGTTTAGATATCGGTTCATCATCCATAAAAGCCTGTCTTTTGGAGACTGAGCAGGGCCTAGCAGTTGCTAGTGCAACCTCGCCCAGTTCTGAGTTGCCGATTGATGCTCCCCAATCGGGCTTCGCCGAGCAGCATCCCCACACCTGGTACGAGCATGTGGTCCGCGCAACCCGCATGTGCCTCGAGCAGGCAGGCGTTGATGGCGCCGATGTAGCCGCCATTGGCGTGAGCTACCAAATGCACGGATTGGTGTGCATTGATGCCCAGGGCGAAGTCCTGCGCCCCGCCATTATATGGTGCGATTCGCGTGCTGTGCCCTACGGCGAACGTGCTTTGCAGGCCCTGGGCGCCGAGCGCTGCTTGCAGGATTTGCTCAATAGCCCTGGCAACTTTACCGCGAGTAAGCTCGCCTGGGTCAAAGAACAGCAGCCCGAGATCTATGCCGCCATTGACAAGATCATGCTGCCAGGCGACTGGATTGCCTATCGTTTGACCGATGAGGCCACCACTACCGCCTCAGGGCTCTCCGAAGGAATTCTCTGGAATATTCGCGAAGATCGGGTGGCTGATATGGTGCTCGATCACTTTGGCTTTGATCCCCAGTTGATTCCCCGCCTCGTGCCAGGCTTTGGTGAACAGGGGCGCTTAAGTGATCGTGCGGCGCAAGAGCTGGGTTTGCGCGCGGGCACTCCCGTGGCCTACCGTGGCGGGGATCAGCCCAATAATGCTTTGTCGCTCAACGTTTTACAACCTGGTGAACTGGCCGCTACCGCAGGCACCTCAGGCGTGGTCTACGGGGTCAGTGACCAGGCCCAGGCAGACCCCCATCAACGGGTTAATACCTTTGTCCACGTCAACCATAGTGCCGATGCCCCCCGCTACGGGGTCTTATTGTGCGTCAATGGTACTGGCATTGCCAGTTCCTGGCTGCGCCGTAACACCTGCAGCGTTGGTGGCGAGGCGCTGGACTACCCCGCCATGAATGATGCCGCTGCCGCCGCCCCCATTGGCAGTGACGGCCTAATCCTCCTGCCCTTTGGCAACGGTGCCGAGCGCACCCTAGGCAACCGCAATATGGGAGCGGCAGTGCTGGGCTTGGACTTTAATCGTCACCAGCGCGGACATCTTCTGCGCGCCGCCCAGGAAGGCATCGTCTTTGCTATGCAATATGGCATAGATGTCATGCATGGCATGGGTGTTCCCATCAACACTGTGCGTGCTGGCTGGGCCAACTCCTTTCTCTCGCCCTTATTCCGACAGGCCTTTGCCACAACCAGTAATGCCTGTCTCGAGCTTTACGACAGTGATGGCGCACAAGGCGCAGCCCGCGGCGCTGGTTTGGGAGCCGGCATCTATGCCACTGCCCAAGAAGCCTTTGCCAGCCTCCAGCAACGCGCCGTGATCGAACCAGAAGCCCAGCACCGCGATGCCTACATGGAAGCCTATGCCCGTTGGCGCCAAGCTCTTGCTCGTACCCTGGCGGTCACCGAATAGCACGCCTGCCCTTGTGTACCTAGTATTCAGTACTTGCACCACCAGGGCGGCTCAAAGCTCACCCGGGATCGCCGATCTCCTGATCAATGGCATGAAGCGTTTTGTGTTCGTGTATTCATGTACACCACCGCACGAATGGCGAGATCAAAAAAAACGAGGTAGGGTGTCGGTAAGCGTTTAAAGCCCCAAGGGGGCTTCGCATACTAGCCCAGGGTTGCGCTA
>REDP01000181.1 GCA_007693455.1 Planctomycetota bacterium
ACACACCGGTGTCATTCCCCTCGCCGCATCAAGGCGACGCAAAGCTTGCCCCAGAGATCGCCAATCTCCTGATCGGCCAGCAAAAACGCCCTGAATTTGACGCTTTTTGCACTAAACAGTATGACGCGAAGCGGGCATTCCTTCACGATGGCGAGCTTTGCGTTGCCCTGCCTCCACCCCTTTGCAAGATTAATGCCTCGATGAAAAGATGCCGTTATACTGAAACTACTGCAGGATGCCTCATTTCAGCCCTGTAACCATGAGATGTACGGTGAAGCAGTTGGACTCTCGAGCCCATATAACACGCAAAGCCAGATCAGTAAGACCTGATCTGGCTTTGCGTTCTTATACGGGCCAAAAATATATGCGCCGTCTTAGACTAATTCAAATAAAGCCTTGGGGGCATTATCTCCCAGACGGTAACCTGCGCGTAAAACCCTCGTGTAACCGCCTTGGCGATCAGTGTAGCGGGGGGCAACTTCATCAAAAAGTTGTTTGACCACTTGACTGCGATGCAGCTTTTTAAGAGCCAAACGACGGTAATGGAGCTGCACCGAAGGATCTTCACTTGCAGCAGCCTTCTTGGCAATGGTTATGCATTTCTCAGCCAGACGCCGGCCTTCTTTGGCCTTAGCGACAGTGGTGATAATGCGTCCGTGCTCGAAAAGGTTACTGACAAGATTGCGCAGCATGGCCTCACGATGGGCGGAAGTGCGATTGAGTTTACGACCTGCTCGACGATGTCTCATGGGACAATTCTCCGTGTACAATGGGTTGCTGTGATGCCACGCAATAAGCCGTACAAGGTACTATTGCGCTGGAGCGGCATAGACTGAAGGCTTGGCTGCAACCGATGGCCAGCCTTCAAAGGGTATTCAATCGGTGGATGCGAGACGCATTCCAAAGGTTAGGCCGTGATCGGCGAGCTTTTTCTTGAGCTCCTTGGCGCTAATCTTGCCAAGATTCGAAATGGAGCTCACTTCAGCCTCGTCCATCTGTACGAGGTCACCAACGGTCTTGATGTTGGCGGCACGTAGGGCATTTTCAGAACGTACTGAAAGATCAAGGAAACTAATCTGCTTACTCAATTTAGAGGTGCGCTCATTATCTCCCTCAACCACCAAACCGGCAGCACCAGAGGTTTCCAGCTCACGACCTATTTCGAAATACTTAATAAAGGGATTGAGGTGCTTGCGTAGGATATTAGTCGCTTCAACCAAGGCCAACTCAGGACTAATGGATCCATCAGTCCAAATTTCCAGCTCAAGCTTTTCAAAATCAGTGCGCTTGCCAAGGCGTGCGCCACTAACATCAAAAGCAACGCGAACTACAGGTGAATAAATGCTGTCGATAGCGATGGTACCAACGGGCTTTCCATCAATGGATTGCTGCTCGGCGGCGACATAGCCACGACCAGGTCCGATATCCAACTCTAAGCTGAATGAAATGTCACTGGTCAGGTTGGCGATAACCAAATCAGGATTGATGATCTCAACATCTTGATGCGGAGTGCAGTCGCCAGCGCAGACCTGACCTTCACCACTTTTTTCAAGGCGCACGACCACATCCTCATCACTATGCAGGCGTAGACGAAGCTTCTTGATGTTGAGGATGATTTGGGTCATATCCTCCAGCACACCGGGAATTACCGCGTATTCATTGTCTGCGCCTTCAACGCGCAGTGAGCGAACGGCAGCCCCTTGGATGCTGCTGAGCAGGACCCGACGGAGACTGTTTGCAATGGTGGTTCCAAAACCGCGCTCGAACGGTTCCGCGGAGAACTTACCATAGGTAGCGGTCGAGGTGGATTCATCCTTTTCGACTCGAGTGGGCATTTCAAAGCCACGCCAACGGATGCGCATGAGCGTCTCCCTCATTCATTAATAGTAGGATGGTCTGGGTTATAAGAGGCACGTGGGGCTGCAACGCAACCCCGCAGGATTCTATACGCGCCGCTTTTTACGGGGCCGACATCCATTGTGAGGTAATGGCGTGACATCAATAATCGCTTTGATGTTCACACCACTGTGCACCAAGGATCGAATGGCGCTTTCGCGACCACTTCCTGGACCCTTTACCCGCACTTCTGCTTCCTTGAGCCCAGCCTTTACGGCCTTCTCACTCGCGCGCTCCATAGCCAGCTGAGCAGCAAAAGGCGTTGCCTTACGGCTGCCCTTGTAGCCTACTGAGCCAGAGCTTTCCCAGCACAAGGCCTCACCGCGATCATCGGTGATGGTAATAATGGTGTTGTTGAAGGTGGCGTTCACAAAAACGATGCCCGAACGGGCCGTCTTACGCTGCTTCTTTTTCTTGTAGGTAGCCATAATGAGAAAGTATCCTTAAAGTTTGCAATCTATCCCGTAAAGCCGAGCGAACCAGCCTATTTACGCGCGATCTTTTTATTGGCGACAGTTTTCTTGCGGCCTTTACGTGTGCGCGCATTCGTTTTTGTGCGCTGTCCACGACAGGGCAAACTGCGAGCATGACGGAAACCGCGATAGCAAGCAATTTCCTTAAAGCGCTGGATGTTGGATTGTACTTCCCTGCGGAGGTTTCCTTCAACCACAAATGCTTCATCAATGAAGGTGGTCAATTGACCAATTTCGTCTTCACTGAGCTGGAAAGCCCGCTTATCGACATCAATACCGCATTTCTCACAGATTAGCTTGGCACGATGCAAGCCAATCCCATAGATCGCCGTAAGTGCGTAAGGGACTTTTTTATTGTTTGGGATGTCGACGCCGAGCAGACGGGGCATAGTGCTCTCCTCAATAACGGTAGGGTATTAACCCTGACGCTGCTTATGCTTGGGATTGGTGCAGATGATGCGGATGCGGCCTTTGCGCTTGATAACCTTACAGTTTTCACAGCGGCGACGCACTGATGCGAGTACTTTCATGGACTTACCTATAAAAACACTGTGGGTGGATAGGAGCTCAATCGCTGAGTTCAGGCTTCGCGATAGACAATGCGACCCCGAGTGAGGTCATAAGGGGACATTTCAATGGTAACTTTATCACCGGGAAGAATCTTAATATAGTGCTGACGCATGCGACCAGTAATATAGGCCAATACCTCGTGACCGTTATCCAATACCACTTTAAAGCGAGCATTGGGCAACTTTTCCTTCACCTTGGCTTCAAGTCTGATTGCTTCTTCTTTGGCCATATAATCTATATCACATTTTCACAGGGATTGAGGGTGAGAACATTAGAACCGTTTTCCGCCGCCACGCTTGGGCCCAGGGCCGCCATCACTGGCTCCCATAAGGCCCTGATATTGGTTGGCGAGCAGGAATGCAGATGTTTTTTGAATGATATCAAGGCTAACACCTACGACAATCAGAATACCGACACCACCTAAGACCATGTGGGCAATATTACCACTGATTTCCATTCCACTGGCAATAAGACCTGGGCTGACAGCAACCAAGGCAAGGCTGGTTGCACCCACAAAGGTGACGCGCTTCTGTCTCCAGCGAATGTATTCAACTGTATTACGACCAGGGCGCACTCCTCGGACAAAGAATCCAGCTTGTTTGAAGTGATTGGCCAGATCGTTTAGGTCAAAGGTGATGCTAATGTAGAAATACGTAAAAAAGATAATCAGAGCAGCAAAGATATAGCGATAGAGGGCCGTGTCATGATCAAGTATGCCGCCAAGATTTTGGATACCCACCCAACCAGCAGCCATAGTAAGGATAAAGACCAGAGCCACCATTACTGGAGAAGCAAAAATAACTGGGATAACATTGGCCTGGTTGATCATCAGAGGCAACTGGGTTTGGCCGCCGCCGTAGACTTTGTTGCCTTGAATACGGCGCTGCTGTTCAAGATTAATCCGTCGACGAGCGAGGGTAATCATCACCATGGCGGCGATGATGAGGACGAACAAGGCCACAATACCAAGGAATCGGACAAGATCGAAATTATCAGAACGGAAAAGTTCTCCCATAGCCGCAGGCATACTGGCTAGAATGCTAATCATAATCACCACCGATACACCATTACCAATACCGTGACGAGTAATCTGTTCGGCAAGCCATAAAAGAATCATCGATCCGGTGGTTACCATAAGGGCACTTTGCACCGTAAAAAGAAGGACATTGTCGGTAGGAACAACAGGTAGACCCTCATGTTCAATACGTGTCAAGGCGACTGCAGCAAGTGCCCCTTGCGCCAAACAGATGACCACGGTGGCATAGCGGGTATATTGTTGGATTTTACGTCGTCCGACTTCACCTTCTTTTTGCAACTGCTTTAAGGCAGGATAACTCGCCGCCAACAGCTGGAAAATAATGCTCGCTGAGATGTAGGGCATGATGCCCAAACCAAAAATTGAGGCATTGGATATGGCACCACCATTAAACATGTCAGCCCATGCCAGAATAGCAAATCCAGCGGCTTCTTGTCCCATAAAACCACGCAGGGTTTCGACATCTACGCCAGGAGTTGGGATCATTACACCAAAACGGTAGATCACCACCCCAAAGAGGAAGGTGATGAAAAACCGCTTGAGCAGTTGACCGTAGGGGTTGCCCCCGATGGGATCACCTGGCGCCATGGTACTTACTCTGCTCCTGATTCAGCCGCTGCTGGGGCATCGTATTCACGAATGCTTCCACCGGCATCTTCGATCGCTTTGCGTACGGAGGAGGTAACGCGATGAATCTCTACCGTCAGCTTACGACCACCAACATCAGACCCGGAAACCAATTTGATACGTTCATTGGCGCTTACTAGGCCAGCCTTTTTGAGGCTTTCAATGCTAATAACATCACCTTCAACGCGTGCGAGTACACGTGCCAAAGGAAGAACTTGGTAGGCAACGCGGTGACGATGGTTGCTAAAACCGCGGCGGGGAATACGCATCCACAGAGGATTTTGCCCGCCCTCGAAGAGTGGGCTGCGATTGGGGCCACCAGATCGAGAGCCTTCGCCCTTAGAACCGCGACCACAGGTTTTGCCGTTACCACTACCAGCGCCACGTCCAACGCGATTGGCTGGACGACGACCACTGTTACTACTGAGAATATCGTTTAGGCTCACAGTTCCACCCCTCGTAATTCTTGATACTGCTCTTTAGTCTTAAGCTGAGAGAGCGCGTCGAAGGTTGCTTTCACAACATTGATAGGGTTGTTGGACCCATAGCACTTAGAAAGAACGTTGTGTACGCCCAGTTTATCGAGAACGTAACGTACCGATTTTCCAGCAATAACGCCAGTACCATCAGATGCCGGCAGTAGACGTACGACAGAACTGCCAAAACGTCCCTCGACGGGATGGGGGATCGTGCCATGAACCACTGGGTAGGCACGCACGGTGCGCTCTCCACGACGGACGGCTTTATCAATAGCTAGTGGCACTTGTCGCGCCTTAGCCATACCCCAACCCACTTTGCCTTTGCTGTCACCAAGGACAACAAATGCACCAAATGAGCTACGACGACCGCCTTTGACCACCTTGTCTACACGGCGGATAGAGACGACCTCTTCGTCAAAATGCTTCGAGCGCGGTTCGCGCGTCTGACCTCCACCACGACGACCGCCACCTTGGCGGCCACCCTGATTTTGAGATCCTGATGAAGCCTGTTCACGTGCCATAGGATAATGTCCTGAATACGGTTGCAGCACCTCGTAAGGCAATCAGGCTCGTTCCTGATCGTCTGCAGAGGATGCAAAGGGGGACGGATTGTTGATTGGGGCTTAAAATTGCAAGCCCCGACTACGCGCGCCATCAGCAAGGGCTGCTATACGTCCAGTATAGCGGCGGCCGCCACGGTCGAAGGCTACCATTTCGATGCCTTGGGCCTTGGCGCGATCGGCAAGTGCTTCACCAACCTTGGTGGCACTGTCCTTGGGAGTGAGGCTTTTCACCTGTTCCCGCAATTCTTTGTCAACGGTACTCGCAGCCACCAAGGTGCGACCACTCAGATCGTCGATGACCTGACCGTAAATATGACGCTCACTGCGATAGACCGATAAACGAGGACGGGAAGGAGTGCCTTCAATCGTTTTACGGACGCGCATGCGCTTTTTCAGCAGTGCTTTACGTTTGGTAATGTTTTTATCCATGATATCTATCCTTTAGCTGTTACCACAAGTGCTGAAACCATTACTTACCGGACTTACCGGCCTTGCGGCGGACTTGCTCGCCTTCATAGCGGATACCCTTGCCTTTGTAGGGCTCTGGCTTACGAACCGCACGAATAACAGCGGCAGTCTGTCCAACCAGCTGCTTACTTGATCCACTGACTTCGATATGGGTGGGATCAGGTACTTTAAATTCAATACCCTCTGGGGCTTCAATATCAACGCTGTGGCAAAAACCGATATTGAGAACAAGCTTTGTACCCTGTAGCTGGGCACGATAGCCAACGCCCTGGATTTCCAGGCGCTTGCTATAGCCATCGCTGACCCCCGTGATCATATTGGCCACGAGTGCGCGCATGGTACCAAACATGGCACGCGCCACTTTATCTTGGTCATTAGGCTGAAATACCACCTGATTATCATTCACCACCACGCTCACGGAGGGATGCGTAGGCAGGGTTTGCTCGCCTTTGGGACCCTTTACGGTAATGGACTCATCACCCACCGTAACTGTCACACCACTGGGGATCGTTACCGGTACTTTTCCAACTTTACTCATGAGAACTCTCCGAGACTGGAAACAAAGAACGGTATTGTTCTTTGTTCAACGCAATGGGGGCCGACTTGTTCGCCATGGAGATACCATAGCGATAACACGCATCTACTTGACGGTGCACAATACCTCACCACCAATATTACCACTACGACACTTACGGTCAGAGATAATACCTTTCGCGGTGGAAAGGATGCTTATTCCGAAGCCGTTAATGACTGGCTTGAGATCCTTGCTGCCACTATATACGCGGCAACCTGGCTTGGAAACACGGCGGATTTCGTTAATAACTTGCTCGCCGTCTTGTCCATACTTCAGCTGCACTTTGATAGTGCGTGCCGGCTGGGTATCCATCACATCAACACGAGTGATGTAGCCTTCATCGACCAAGACGTGACAGATGCCTTCCTTGATCTTGGAGTGAGGGAATTTGACGGTGGACTTGTTAGCCTGCACGGCGTTACGAATGCAGGTGAGCATGTCGGCAATAGGGTCGCTGCAACTCATGGGATACTTCCTTGGTAATTCGTTCTACCAGCTGGACTTGGTCAAACCGGGCAGAAAGCCGGCGTGGGCCATACGACGAACGGCAACACGGCTGATGCCCAGACGACGGCTATAGCCGCGTGGACGACCGGTGATGCCGCAGCGATTACGCAGGCGCACCTTGGAACTGTTGCGCGGCAGCAAGGCCAACTCGGCACGAGCTTCCATGCGCTCCTCTAAGGTGAGGGTGGTGTCTACCGAACGCTTACGCAGTGCCTCACGGCGATCACGATAGCGATCACAGAGCACTTGGCGTTGTTGTTGACGTACGACTTTGCTTTTTTTAGCCATGATGGGGTCCTTGTCCTGTTGAATCAACGCTCGCGGAACGGCATTCCTATGCCCTTGAGCAGTTCGAAGCTCAGGTCGGGAGTAGTATTGCGAATAACGATGTTGACATGCAAGCCTTGGTTATGCTCTAAGCGATCGAGCACTACTTCAGGGAAGAGGGCCTGCTCACGCAAGCCTAGGCTATAGCAGCCTTGCTTATCAAAGCCACTGCGCGCACCTAAACCCCGAAAGTCTTTAATGCGGGGAATAGCGAGGTTGATCAGACGATCAAGAAAACCCCACATACGCTGTCCACGCAAGGTCACGCGTGCGCCAATTTTCATTCCCTGACGGGAGCGGAAGTTAGAGACTGATTTACGTGCCAGGGTAATGGTGCTCTTCTGCCCTGCCAGCTGGGTCAGATGCTCGGAGACGACTGACAAGATATTGCTATCCTGGACTGCGCGACCAACACCCATGTTAAGGCAGATCTTTTCGATTCGCGGCGCGGCCAAGCGATTAGTGATGCCGTGCTGCTTGCACAATTCATCAAGGACTTCGGCGTAACGCTCGCGCGTTGGTTTTTGCAAGGTGGCTTCACTCATGATCACTGTACCTCGAAACGATGTCCGCTTTTCTTCGACACACGAACAACCTTGCCATCATCGTTGCGCTCGCGACGCACACGTGTGGGCTTACCGGTTTCCGGGTCAAGCAAAGCAAGATTGCTAATATGGATGGTGCGTAAGCGGGTTACCCGCCCCCCCTCAACATTGGCTTGGGGGTTAGCCTTGACGTGACGAGTATCGACGGCTGAACACGGGCCCTCGACAAGGGCACGCTGGCGACGAGGGAACACCCGGATCACGGTACCAGTTTGCCCACGGCGATCCTTGGGACCGGTCAACAACACGACACTGTCCCCAGTGCGGATGTGGCACTTCGGCGGGCGGCCTTCATGTATTTTTGCCTTTTGGCTTTTAATCGTCATAGTATTTCCTCAACTTCCATCGTGAACGGGCTATGCCGCCGATCAGACCACCTCAGGGGCGAGACTGACGATTTTCATATAATTACGGCCACGCAACTCGCGAGCTACAGCGCCAAAGATGCGCGTTCCACGGGGGTTGCCATCTTTGTCAATGAGCACAACAGCATTGGAGTCAAAGCGCACATAGCTACCATCTTCACGACGAATTGGGCTCGCTGTGCGCACGATAACCGCCTTGGTAACCGTCTTTTGCTTGATGTCCGATGTCGGTGTGGCCTTTTTGACTGATACAAGAATAACGTCACCAACGTGAGCATAGCGACGCTTTGAGCCACCAAGCACTTTGATGCATTGCACCTGGCGGGCACCACTGTTGTCGGCCACGCTGAGCCGGGTTTGCATCTGGATCATGTTCTCATCTCCGTGCGGTAAAATGTTGCCAGCGTATGAGCTCGCAACGACAATCTGGACATCTACGCTTAAATGGCGCGCTCAAGAACCTTCATAAGGCGCCAACGTTTGGTTTTGGACAGGGGACGAGTTTCGATAATCTGCACCTTGTCACCAGTCTTGGAATCATTCTGCTCATCGTGCACATGGAAACGATCGGTGCGACGGAGGAACTTTCCGTACAAGGGATGCTTATAATGTTCATCCACCTGGACTACACGGGTTTTGGACATTTTATCCGAGACCACGTATCCAATCACACGCTTACGGCTTCCACGTTGCTGATTCTCGGCGTTAGCTTCAGTGCTCATGCCTGACCCCCATGAGCAGCGGCACGCTGCTTCTCATTAATGATCGTCTCAATGCGAGCAATATCGCGACGGATGACACGGGCCTTCATTCCTAAGCCCTGGCCTTCCACCGACTGCGACAGGCGACCGCGGAACAGTTGCTCTCGCTTGGCGTCGGCCTGCTGACGCAGCTCCTCGATGCTCGTTTCACGCAATTCTTGCTTTTCGGAACGCTTCACAGGTGATCTCCTCGCTTGATCATCCGGCAACGCACAGGCAGTTTGTGCGCTTGCCGACGCAGGGCTTCCCGCGCCATATCTTCGGTTACACCAGCCAATTCGAAAATGACCGTACCAGCGTCAACCTGGGCACACCAGTAATCCACATTACCCTTACCTTTACCCATGCGCGTGTCGGCAGGGCGAGAGGTCACTGGGGTGTGCGGGAAAATGCGAATCCACATTTTTCCTACGCGACCTAAGAAGTGGGTCGCAGTCACGCGCGCAGACTCAATTTGACGAGAGGTAATCTCTCCGCTCTCAAGGGTCTGAATGGCATAGTCACCAAAAGCCACGGTGTTGCCACGCGTTGCCACGTGACCATGCCGCTGACCCCGGGTATGTTGCTTACGACGACGAACGTTATTGGGGACCAATGGCATGACTCAGTTCTCCTGTTCCTCATAGCGGCCATGATGCATCCACACCCGTACGCCGATGACGCCATAGGTGGTGCGGGCGATAGCATAACCGTAATCAATATTGGCCTGAAGTTGATTGAGGGGCACCGAACCTTGGCGCTCCGCTTCGGAGCGAGCAATTTCATTGCCTCCCAATCGCCCAGAAATTTTCACCATACAGCCTTTGGCTCCTTCGCGCATGGCATCTTCTACCGCTCGCTTAATCGCACGACGGAATGAACCACGGCGCTCCAGCTGGTCAGCAACGTTTTCCGCCACCAACTGCCCGCATATTTGAGGCTTACGCACCTCAATGATGTTGACTTTAACCTTACTTCCGCTGACCTTTTCCAGTTCGCGGGTAACATTATCGATTTCGGCACCACGCTTGCCAATAACCACGCCTGGGCGGCCGCTGTGCAAGGTTACCGTGAGACGCTCATCTTTGCGCTCGAGATGTATCTTTTCAATGGCAGCACTGCGAAAACGCTTCTTGAGGAATTCGCGGATATGGTGGTCTTGAGCTACCATCTTCCCGTAATCGCGCCCACGCGCAAACCACGTGGCACGATGCGGCTCGGTAACACCGATGCGGAAACCCAAGGGATTGATCTTTTGACCCATGTGACTGTATCCTCTATATCGCTAACGGTACGCGGCTTTAGCTACTTACCGCAACGGTAATGTGGGTGTTGCGACGGCGGATCACGGCACCACGGCCACGACCACGTGCATGCCAACGCTTGAAGGTGAACGCTTCGTCAGCAGTCGCATGCACCACCTTGAGATCCATGGGATCAAGGCCTGCCACCTGAGAGGCATTGGCTACAGCGCTCTGCAAAACCTTACGCACCATGCTCGAAGCACGACGATTATCGAACTCCAACTCGTTGAGTGCATCTTCAACGCGCTTACCGCGAATCAAAGTTGCCACCAAAGCCACCTTTCGGGGGCTAATACGAGCATTACGCTGTACCGCCTGAAAGCGGTGTGCGCGGCTCAAATTGGCAGCATTTCGGGCGCGCTTGGCGCTGGCTCGATGTCCGGTACTCATGTGCTAGAACTCCTTTGAATCACTTCTTCTTACCAGCAGCATGCCCGCGGTAGTTACGGGTTTGCGCGAATTCACCCAGTTTATGGCCGATCATATTGTCGGTTATCTGAACTTGGATGAAACCTTTGCCGTTATGGACAGCGAAGATGTGGCCAATGAAATCAGGAACAACCGTACAGGCACGCGACCAGGTTTTGATCGGTTGACGGCTATTGCCTTCTTCCTTTTGACGCTCAACCCTAGCTAGGAGCTTAAGATCGACGTACGGACCTTTTTTCGAACTACGACTCATGATGGACTACCTTCTACCTCGTTGATCGATAATACGGACACCAGGACCTACTTCTTCCGCCGGCGGATAATCAGGGCGCTGGAAGGTTTATTACGCTTACGGGTCTTAACTCCGTCGATGAGACCCGTGGGCGAACAGTGCTGGCGACCACCATTGGAATGCCCCTCACCACCACCCAAGGGGTGGGCAACAGGATTCATGGCGTTACCGCGGACCGTTGGACGAATGCCCAACCAGCGTTTACGGCCAGCCTTACCAAGGCTACGCAGGTTAAACTCAGAGTTACCCACTTCACCAATAGTAGCACGGCAGTCAGCATGCAGGCGACGCAGCTCACCCGATGGCAGCAGAACCACAGCCTGATTGCCATCAATGGCCATAAGGCGCACATGGGTACCCGCCGACCGGGCAATCTGTCCACCGTGACCAATGCTCATCTCGACATTATGCACCGACATTCCCTGGGGAATATCGCGCAAACGCATGGCATTACCAACGGTCGGCTCGACCGGCGTATTGGAACTGACGATTCGCTGTCCCTGCTGCATACCCTTGGCCGCGAGCACATAACGCTTCTCGCCATCCATGTAATGGATCAGTGCGATACGGCAGTTACGATTAGGATCGTATTCAATGTGTTTTACCAGGCCCTCGATATCCAGCTTATTGCGCTTGAAATCGATGATGCGGTACAGACGACGATGGCCACCGCCACGATGGCGTACGGTAATACGACCCTGATTATTGCGGCCAGAATGCTTTTTCAGCACTTCAGTCAGCGATTTCTCAGGTCGATTACGCGTGACTTCAGCGAAATCAGGCATGGTCGCATGACGCGTACCCGGTGAGTAGGGCTTGAGCTTACGTAGTGCCATATCACACTCCCTCGATAAATTCGCCTTCGGCGAGCGTCACATAAGCCTTTTTCCAGGATGCAGTTGTGCCAGTCCCAAGGCGGGTGCGGCGCTGCTTGCCACGGCAGTTCATAGTACGCACCGCCGAAACTTTTACCTTAAAGATCTCCTGAATCGCTTCGCGAATCTGAATCTTATTGGCCTGGGGATGCACCTTAAACGTATAGGTGTTGAGCTTGTTTTGCAGATGGACGGTCTTCTCTGTAAGCCGTGGCCGCTCAATTACATTATAGGGATTCATTGACTTAACTCCTGCACCAGAGCGTCGAGGGCGCCCGCAGTGAACACCAAATTGTGCCGCTGCAAGACGGGGCCCGCACTCAAATTGCGCCGCTCAATCACTTCCACTTTTGGGATATTGCGGGCGGAAAGATACAAATGCTTGTCGTAGCCTTCACTTACCAGCAGAACACCAGCTCCAGCCAGACCACTACCCTTGAGAAAGGCTTGAATGTGCTTGGTCGCTGGCTTGTCCTGCAACTGCGTTTCCAGGCCTTCGACAGCAAACAAACGGCCTGACTCCAGGCGATAACGGATGCTTGAGCGCGTGGCCAAGCGGCGCTGCCTGCGCGGCAGAGCGTATGAATAATCGCGTGGCTTGGGACCATGGGCACGACCACCGCCAACCCAAATAGGCCCACGGGTAGTACCCGCACGGGCACGGCCGGTACCCTTTTGGCGCCAGGGCTTCTTGGAGCCACCTGCCACCTGGCCACGGGACTTGGTGTTATGACTACCCTGACGCTGGGATGCCAAGTAGGCAATAAGCGCCTCTTTGAGTAAGGGTCGACGCACAGCCTTGTCTAAGGCCTTGGGGTCGATTTCAATTTCGCGGGTCTGGGACCCAGTGTGATCATAAACGGGGATGGCTACCATGATTATCTCGCGCTCCTATCAATTCAGCCGTTTTGCCGGATACCTACAAGTCCGCCGTTGGGTCCAGGGACAGCACCCTTTACCACTAGCAGCTCTTGATCAGCATCAATTTTTACGATGGAGAGGTTGCGCACAGTCACCTGCTCAGACCCCATATGACCAGCCATTTTCTTATTCTTAAACACTTTACCGGGATCCATGCGGCAACCAATGGCGCCAGGACCACGATGCTTTTGGGTGCCGTGGGTTGCGCCATGTCCAGCAAAGTTATGCCGCTTCATAACACCGGCAAAGCCTTTGCCCTTGGATATGGCAGTCACATCAACGCGGACCTCGGCATCGAGCACATCGACACCAACCTTGGCACCTACCTCAATATCCGAGAGCACTGGGATCTCGCGTAGAAATTGACGCGGGGCCACATCTGTCTTTTTATATTCACCGGCCAAAGGCTTACTCTTGACCTTTTTACGGCGGTCACCGCAAGCCACTTTCAGCGCCTCATAACCATGGCGCTCCTGTGACTTCACTTCGACTACTTCATTGGGAATCACGCGAATAACTGTCACGGGCGTAGCCACGTCACCGTCATACACACGAGTCATACCAATTTTTGTACCATAGATCGCTGGCATGGTTCAGATCTCCTTGGGACTCGCTCGTCAGCGCACAGTCTGGCGAATGGTGATGTCGACACCTGCGGGCACGTCGACGCGGGAGAACAGCTCATTGGTCTTGGCCGTAGGATCGAGAATCTCTACCATGCGTTTATGGGTACGAATCTCGAACTGCTCTCGCGACTTCTTATTGACGTGCGGCGAGCGTAGCACGGTAAACTTTTCGACACGCGTTGGCAACGGAATCGGGCCTGCTACCTTGGCTCCGGTACGCTTTGCGGTATCGACAATATCCTGAACAGCTTTATCCAGAATGCGGTGATCATAGGCTTCAAGCCGGATCTTAATTTTTTCACTCACGAGCAACTCCCTGAAACCCAACGCACAGGCGCCGACGAGCTTCCCCCCCGCATTAATATCTCGATCGACATCAACACGGGCAGCTATGAGACCAGATTCTCACCATGAGAGTGGTCAGCTGTTGACATGACCCTTAACTGAAAATGCAGCGGGGATTCCTGTCCTTACTGGGCGCAGATCGATGGTTTATCGATAGGTCCCCAGTAAGTAAGGCATTGCCCTACCCCACCTGGCTTCGATCTACGAAGCCATACCACTACCAGGGGGTCGGGCCTGATAGGGTACCGGCGAGAGGTCCGAGCCTGGAGTGGCACGTACGTCACACGGGAGGCGGGATGGTAGAGCGAACGAGAGGAGCGCAAGATCTTTTTTCTCGGCCAGCTCTTTTTGGCTCACCAGCCACCTCTTTTTGGCTCACCAGCCACCTCTTTCTCGGCTTACCAGATGCACTGGGAATCAGCCAACGATGACACAAGCCACCACCTGGAAAGCATTCGACACTGGACACTTTGCGCCGCATTACATCATGCGGGCCCAGTAATACAAGCCGTTCAGCAATGCTCGGCGGAGCCCCTTTCAATAATCCCTTCTTCGAGGATTCTTTCATCATGGCCGATCAAACCCCTTCGACTGCCTATTCCGATCCTTTTTATGATCGCCTTGAACGCACCTTCCATTGGCTTGGCAGACGCTGGCTAATCGTTGTGGCAGCCATTATTGTCGCCGTGATTATTGCCGTCAGCCTGCGCTACAGTGCCGCAACTAGCCCTGAGGCAGCCAGCGCTGCCGCCCTTCATCAAGCGCAACAAGGCGGCCAGCGGGCTCTCGCCACTTTTGCTGCTGATGAAGAATTTACCCCTGAATCACGCGCCCGTGCCGCACTTTCGGTGAGCCAACAAGCCCTTGAAGAAGGCGACCTCGAGCGCTCCCTACGCTTTGCCCGATTAGCCCGCGATTTGGCGGAAGAATCCACGCTTGCGAATTTGCGCGCGGCCGCCCACATGACCCTAGCCGCCACCCTTGAAGCCAACGGTGATGTCAGCGAGGCCATTGAAGCTTACCGCTGGGTGGTCAGCTCCTTTCGTGGTCAACTCACCACCTACACCCGCAGCGCAGATGTGAGCGCCGCCCTTCTATTGGCTGATAAGGCTGACAGTAACCCGGACCCAGAAGAGGCCACGGAACAACGACGCGAGGCCCTGAATATCCTTGCCGACTACGCCAACAGCGATCCGCGCGATGGTGGCGAAATCGTTATCGCCGCAGCCACCTGGCGCTACTATCAATTACGTCGTAATTTTCCCGAACTGAGCCGCCAACTTGACCAGGAGTTAGGCCTCGAAAGCGATGACCACGCCGTTGATAGCAGCGAAGATCCCGCCCTTGAAATGTCCGCTCCCGCGCCGGACCTCGAGGCGGAACTGGGCCACGAATAATCTGGTCACACGAGCGCAGTATTACCCATCCATCGTTTTATGTTGATATAACGATGGATGGAACACAATGTCATTCATGCGCCTGGATCACATACTACAGCGAGGCAAACGCTGCCTCAGTTACGAGTTTTTTCCGCCTAAAAGCGACCGCGCTTGGTATACGCTCGAAGATACCATTACCCAGCTTGCGGGGCTCGGTCCTGATTTTGTTTCGGTAACGTATGGTGCTGGTGGCTCGACCCGAGCCAAAACACGAGAAGTTATTGAGCATATTCAACGCAATAGCCCCCTAACCGCCATGGCACACCTTACTTGCGTTGGCGCCACGGTAGCGGAAATCCGCGGCCTTCTTGATGAATATCACCATGCAGGGATTGAAAATATCCTGGCCCTCCGTGGCGACCCCCCTCGTGATCAAGGCGCCTTTACGGTCACCCCTGGCGGCTGCGCGCATTCCAACGAACTCCTCCAGGTGGTGGCTGCTGATGGACGTTTTGCCAGCGTTGGCGCAGCCTATCCCGAGGGGCATCCTGATAGCCCCAGTCGTGAAGAAGACTGGGGACATCTTCTTGAAAAGTTCGATAATGGCGCCTGTGCCGCCATTACTCAATGCATTTTTGATAGCAAAGACTACTGCGAGCTTTTGCAGTGGGTAGAACATCGCCGCAAGGGCAGCACCATCATTCCTGGAATTCTCACGGTGGTTGACTATCCAGCCATCGAACGATTCTCTTCTTTTTGCGGCGCAACCATCCCACAGGCTCTCAAAGAGCTGATGGAACCCCTGCAAGAGCGCCCGAGCGCGGCGCGCGCAGCTGGCATAGCTTATACCATTCACCTCTGCCGAGAACTCCTCGACCTAGGTGCGCCGGGCATTCATATTTACGCCTTAAATCGCAGCACCGCGGCGGCCGAAATCACCACCGCACTACGTGACAGCGGCCACCTCCCGCAGCCATACACTGAAACAGAGCTTCGACGTGGGCCCCTCTCCTGAGTAACGAGGGGCCGAATCAGCCGAGCCTCAAATAGCCACCGTTTACAGCCAAAATAACGGGCTAGAGGGCGCCTTTTGGTTAGCGCTGAATGGGGATGGCGGCACCTCACACCACCCCATGGCAACCCTAAAGCCCACTTGCACGATACGATCCGCAGGAGTACTACCGCGGCCAGGCGACAAGGACGGTGCTTACCCCCCCATATGAGGGCGAACCAACGCTACAGATGGGGCGCTATTGCGGTTTGAGCTTAATCCCAGGAGGGCCCAGAGGGCGCCGGCCGACTTGGCTGACGAGCCTCGTCAGATGTCGGCTGATCAGCGGTATCAGCCGATACGCCTGGCACCCACACTCTTGTACCCACCATAAGGCGACGAGGGTCCAATTCGGGATTTGCTGCGGCCAATTCAGCATGGCGGCGCGTAGTGCCATAGTAGCGCCGCGAAATCACCTGCAGGGTATCGCCTCGCTCGACTACGTGCCAGCGACCATCACCGCCCCTGCGCCGAGCATCCCCAGCCGCTGAGGGACCAGGCGCGGATGACTCAGATGCGGCGCCTGGAATAATCAAACGCTGGCCTACATGAAGGGGATCGCGATCGGAAATATTATTAGCCTCGGCAATCTCGCGCCAACGGCGGGAAGTACCATAATAACGAGCGCTAATATCACCAAGAATATCCCCTGATTCGACCACATGCACCACCTGCCCCTCGGCAGCTACTGGAGCAGACGGACGCTCGCGACGCGACTCCCGCGCGGCCGTTCTTGCGGCAGGGAGGGTAATTACCATTCCTGGCCGTAACTCATAGGGGTCTACGCCGTTGAGTTCAGCAATTTCACGGTGGCGGCGGGCATCGCCCAGTTGATCGCGGGCAATAATATAATAACTGTCACCGCGCTGCACCGTGTAGCGACGCTCTGCGGCAGCATGCCCCTTATCGACACCCTCAGGCGCATCGTCACGTGCAGCAACAGTGGGCGCAGCAGCAACCTCATCTTCTATGGCTGGAATAATCAAAACCATATCAGGCCGCAGACTACGCTCATCGGCATCATTGGCCTCTTGAATGCGACGCCACATGCGAGTGGTACCGTAATATTGAGCACTGATGCTCTGATAGGTCTCACCCTCTACCACCACATGACGCTGCTCGCGCTGGGGTGCGGCAGCCACACGATCTTCATCAGCAGGACGCTCGTCACCACTGCCAGCAGAGGCCGCAGGCTCCCAGTCATCATCATCTGGAGCAACTGGCTGGGCCGTCTCGCGATGCACCGCCGCATCGTCAGTACTCGGTCGAACCACCAAGGAGTCACCCCCTGGCAAAGCTTCAATATCATCCCAGGTCAGCACTCGATCGCTGCCTCGCTGTGGCTGTTCTGGCACAGCAGGTTGCTCGGAAGCAGCCGTCTCTGACTCGCCATCCCCGTGTAAGTCCTCCCAACTCAGGGATTCCGTTTGCCGAGATCCATCATCTCGACTGTCATCACTACGGGGAGCTAATGGCTGCATGCTGGGTGTTTGCGGGCTGCGCCGCTGTTCTTGCGGTTCCTGGCCAGCCAGGAGCAGATCATCGTCAGGGCGCTCACTTGGTGGCGTAAAGGCAAATACCAATACCAGCACACAAACCACTAGGATACCGGTTCCTAAGGTGATGTGTTTCGCTGCTCCGGTCATAGCCTGCCCCCTTTGATGCTGCACACGATACCGCCAGCGACGATAGACGATGCGAACAAGACCAATATTTAGCGAATATACACTGGGACACAAGCAAGTATGCGCTACGTGGACCAGGGCGCTGAAAGCATTGCCTGCGGTCCGTCAATGGAGACTATGCCAAAATGGAAGGCATCCTAAGCGGCTACGGCTTGCTGCCGCGCTGCCACATCACGGGCGACACGCAAGAGCGTCGATAAGGGAACATGCTGCTGACCGGTGCGGCTACGCTGTTCGGCGGCGGCAAGCACCTCTCCCCAAGGCCCCTGAAGCCAGTCTGAACTAAGGGCGGGGGGATGCTGATTGCGATCATTCCAGCATGCAAGAATGAGTTGTTCTGCCAAAACACTGCTGTGCTGCTCATCAACGGCCATGAAACACTCCTCATTGGGCTTTACGACATGAAGAGCATATCAGCGGGCTACGCCATTGCTAGTGCTGAGTTTTTTTTGACCTACGACCTCTTGTGCTCAATAGGGTTTTCACATACTGCCACGTGCACAGCATGGCTTGCTGCGCTGCGCGCTGCTGAATATGCTCGCGATCCCCCGCCAAATGCACCTGACGCGCCTCACAACCCTGTGCACTTGCCACCGCGATCCAAACCGTCCCCACGGGCGTGCGTCGCGTCCCGCCTCCTGGGCCAGCAACCCCCGATACCGCACAACATAGGTCACTGCCACAACGCAAACGGCCGTTGATAGCGAGCGCACGCACACATTCCTCACTCACCGCCCCAGGGCCATTGAGAACTACCTCCGGAACCGCAAATTCACGCGATTTCACCGCATTAGCATAGGCTATGGATCCCTGACAAAAAACTTCCGATGCTCCTGGCACGGCAGTAAGCGCGGCAGCAACCCGCCCCCCCGAACAACTTTCCACGGTGGCTAGCGTCCATTGTTTCTCGCGCAAGGCCACCACCAGGCTCTCGGCAAGACCTGGCTCTGGCAAAAGCCAATCCTGCAGCATCTTATGCAATGCACGCCGACGGCGCTCGACCGCCTGCGCTTCACCAACGGCGCGAATGGTAATAAACCCGCGTTCATGCACGGTAATGCCCACCTGCACCGCATCGTCATCCAAGAGCAACCCACCCAAATGGTCCTGCAGAGCGCTTTCGCCAGCACCTGCACAATGGAGCTCCGCCACAGCTGGAGCATCAAGACCCGTAATCAAGCGCGGTAAACGGGTCCCTAAACGTTCCACCATGGCCGTCATCTCGACAGGAACCCCTGGCAATGACGCCACCCACGTACCATCCACCTGCATCAATAGACCCGGAGCAGTGCCTCGGTCATTGCGCAAAATCTGCGCCCCTTTGGGAATCAAGGCCTGGCGTCGATTGCTCTCTGGCACAGCTTCGCCTGGCTTGCGTCGGCGATAATACTGCTGAATAGCCCGCCATGCCGACGCAGACTCCTCGAGACTACGTCCCGCAGCCATAGCCACAGCATGCCGCGTACGATCATCCACGGTTGGACCCAAGCCACCAGTCAGCAGCACCAAATCCGCATCGCGCGCCAGTTCACGCACGGTTATAGCGATCACCTCTTCATTATCACCAACCGTTCGACAGGTATGGACACGCAGACCCTGCTGACTGCACCAGCGAGCCAAAAAGGCTGCGTTGGTATCCACTGTTTTACCAAAGAGTAATTCATTTCCGATGCTCACAATCGCCGCACGGCCAATCATGACGCTGCCCCTCCTGCCTGGGCCAGGGCGCGTTGATACAAGGGGTATATCCAGTGCTGAGATAAGGGCCGACAAGCCCCCTGCCGCCACTCACCCAGAGTTTGCGCCATGGTATCCCAGGCATAGGCATCATCAGACACCCTGCCAGAAGCCACGGCAGCACGAAAATCCCCATGAGAACACCACTCAACCCCGCGCCCGCGGTCAATTATCAAAGGAGGTGGGGTAAGAAGGTCATGGCCGGATTCAGCGTAACGACCGAGTATCTTTGCAATTTTATCGTAGGAGCAGCCACTAAGATCATGCCCCTCCCAGGCCACCAGAACGAAGGCTCCATCTGTCACTACCTGAGCACCACCGCACAGACAACGTCCCTCGCGAGCAAACTGCACAAAGAGCTTATCGAGAGCCGTGGTAAGCTCCCCAGCAATCTGCGCAGGAAGCGGCGGGTAGGCCGGATACACTTTCAGTAAGGCTGTTGCCGCCAATTGATCCAGGTCCATGACACCCTCCACTAAGTAGTGAGTAGTACGAATGCAATCACGCCAAATGTAGCCTCGTGCGGCGCTTGTCCATGAGAGAACGCCCTGGCGCTCCAGGGCGGCTCAAAGCTTACCTTGGGTAAGGAATTCCCGCTTTGCGGTGTATGCTTTTGGCGCAAAAGTACTTTATTAGGGTTGTTTTTGCTGACGGACGCTGCGATTAAGCATAAGCGTTACACGCCACAACGAGAATCATTTGTTGCAATCAATCCGTTGGCAGCGCGTTCGCAATCGATGGTCCTTCTCGGACCTCGGCAAAAGCCATGCCATAGGAAGCCAAGCCAAAAACAATACATGTCTTAGCTTCTCATGGCTCAGTAGCACTCCTCTCTCATCCTTACACCAACCCCTACACCGACAGGTAGCGGGCCACTAGAGCGTCGCTGAGTTCGCTCATGTGGTCGCTGGCGACATGACGGCCGCGGTCCATGATGACAAAGGTGTCGCCGATCTCGCGCACAAAGTCCAGGTACTGCTCCACCAAAATAATGGTCATGCCCCCTTCAGCCAAGCGCCGCAGCACGCGACCGATCTCTTGGATAATATTGGGCTGGATGCCTTCGGTGGGTTCGTCGAGCAGCAATACCTTGGGGTCACCCGCCAAAGCGCGGGCGATTGCCAATTGTTGCTGCTGGCCGCCCGAGAGATCGCCCCCCATGCGCGCGCGCATGGGACGGAGGATCTCAAACAAATCCCAAATCGCGTCCGGAGGTTGCCGACGGCCATCGCTACGAGCCTGGCACCCCACCATGAGATTCTCGGCGACCGTGAGTTTGGGGAAAATCTCGCGGCCCTGAGGAACCAAACCAATGCCCGCGCGAGCACGGCGGTGGGCGGGCAAAGAGCTGAGGTTGCGGGGGCCCAAGTGAACGCTGCCCGTTTTCAGCGGCAATATGCCACAGATGGTTTTCACCAGGGTGGTTTTGCCCACGCCATTGCGGCCCATAATACAGGTGATGGCCCCAGGCTCTGCCTGCAGATCAACCCCATTGAGGGCGGCAACCCCGCCATAGGAGAAATGCGCGCCGCTCACACGCAGGGTGGTTTCGGCAAGGGTGGCGGTATCAGGTCCTGGATCATCACTCATGGTTTAGCGTCCCAAATAGGCTTCAATGACGCGGGCGTCACTTTGGATGGTACTGAGGCTGCCGTCGGCCAACACTTTTCCCTCATTGAGCACGGTTACCCGGGAGTCGAGCAGGCGCACAAATTCCATATCGTGTTCGATCACAATCAGCGTATGTTCCCCCTTGAGCTCATTGAGCAGTTGCGCCGTAAGGGCGGTTTCGTGATCGGTGAGGCCGGCTGCCGGTTCATCCACCAATAAGAGCTTGGGCGCGGATAAAATTAGCCCGGCAATGGCCAGCCACTGACGCTGGCCGTGGGAGAGTTGCCGCGCCAAAGTACGGCGCTCGGCCAGCAAACCCACCCGTTCGAGTAATTGGGTAATGCGGTCCTGGCGTTCTGGGGTCACTCGGCCACCCAGGTTACGCATGCGGTGCCAGAGACGATAGGCCGCCACCCCCGCCGGGCCACTCAAGCGTGGTTCGTAGGCCTCAATACGCCTGGCAATGGCGGTATCATCTTCGCGCAACGCCGGCAGCGCCAGTAACATATTTTCCCACACACTTAAACTATCAAATACATTGGGGGTTTGAAATTTACGCCGCACGCCACGGCTGGCAATGTCAGCCACATCCAGTTGCGTAATCACTTGGCCATTAAAATACACCTGGCCGGTAGTGGGCCGGGTGAGCCCTGACACCACATCGCACATGGTGCTTTTGCCCGCGCCATTGGGGCCGACCACCACCCGTAATTCGTTATGACAAATACCAAGATCGGCAATATTGAGCGCGGTGAAACCATCAAATACGGCCGATATATCCTCAAGATAGAGCAAGTAGTAACGATCCCACAAGGCACTATTGCGCGGCCCTTCCAGCAAATAATTATACACATCAACACTTTGCGCAAGTTCAGTCATGACTGATCCTCCGCAGCAGAAGCTGGCTGCCGTCGGCGCAGTAGCAAAGCCAACCACGCCACGATGGGGATGCTGGTCAAACCACCTGGCAGGAAACGCGGCACCAGAATAAACAATCCGCCCAGCAAGAAGGGCCAATATTGTGGCGCACGAATGGTCAGCATCTCGTACAGCAGATTGACCAATACCGCGCCCAAAATAGCCCCCCAGACACTGGCTCGCCCACCCAGAGCCACCCATACCACCACCATGATCGAGGCCATGGGTGCCATCTCAGCCGGGGTAATAATACCTTTTTGCGGCACATAGAGCATACCGCCAATGGCCGCCAGCATGGCCGCCAGGGCAAAGGTGGTGGACTTCACCATCCAGGTACGATAGCCATTAAAACGCAGGCGAGTCTCGTCATCACGAATGGCCACTAACACCCGACCCCAACCAGAGCGCACCAACCACTTACTGCCCACGGCGGCAAGAATTAAAATAACAGTGGTAGCAATATATAACCAGAAACGGGTTTGCGCAAAGGGTCCGGCATCGGCTTGGGTGGCAATGGGGAAGCCGAGAATGGTGGAAAAGCCGGTCAGCCCATTGGTGCCGCCCAGGCCGATATCGTTCTTCTGGAAGACCAGCCAAAAGGCCACGGTAATTGCCTGGGTCAGAATAGCAAAATAGACCCCGCGCATTTTCGAGCGAAAGGTGGTAAAACCAATCAACAGCGCCAAGAGTCCCGGAATCAATAAACCTAAAAAGACCGCCGCAGGAAAATTGGCAAACCAACTGATAAACACGGGAACCTCACCCCCAGAAGACATATTATAGGCAAGCGATTGGGGAATCCCGCCAATCTGCGGGCCGTGATTAATCAGGTAGATCCCCATGGCATAGCCACCCAGGGCAAAGAATAGAAACTGACATAAAGAAAGCGTCCCCATATAGCCCCAAATAAGATCCAGGCCCACCGCGCAGATGGCAAAACTGGCAATATAGCCCAGCTTATTGACATACTCCACATTCATCCAGCCCATGCCATAGCAAAACGGCACCACAATCAGCCCCAGGAAAATCAAGAGGGATCCCGCGATTACATCACCACTACGACTGGCCGGGCGCATCCATGGCATGGCCGTACGGTCTGCCTGGTCGGCTTGCCGCCCACGGTCAGGGAAAAGTCCCGAGGGCCGCCGCTGCATAATAATAATCACCAAAAATAAGACGAAAACCTGCGACCAAGTGGAATCGAAAAAGCGGAATGGTTTTTCCATAATGGTGATGGGCTCCACCAGTTTTTCTACCATTCCCAAACCCATACCCGAAAGCACCACGCCAAAGAAATTTCCCACACCCCCGACCACCGTCACCAAAAAGCTTTTAACGATATAGGTGGTACCCATGCCCGGACTGGGATTGGTGAGCAGTACCATGCCGTAACCGGCAAGACCCGCGAGACCACAACCCAAGGCAAAGGTGAGTAAATCCATGCGCCGAGTATTGACCCCCATAGCGGCAGCTATTTCACGATTTTGCACCGTGGCCCGCAATAACAGCCCAAAGCGGGTTCCCCGCAAGATGAGCAATACCGAAATCACACAAAAGATCGCCAGAGCAATCAGGAAGAGGCGGTTCCAGGGGAGGGTGACATCCTGCATGATTTCCCAGCCCCCGGAAAAAAGCGCTGGGGTACTCATGCCCAAATTGTCTCCGCGCCACTGGCGCACCGCCTGGATCAGCACCAAGCTCACGCCAATAGTCGCTAATAAACTATCCAACGGCCGCTTATAGAGATAGCGCAGGAGACTAAACTCCATCACCATACCCACTCCCGCCGCCACCAAAAAAGCCATGGGGAAGGCTATGGCATAATACCAGTCACCCACATGTGGCGATAAAAACTCAAAGCAGGCCCAGGAGGTCACCGCCCCCAGCATGAGCATTTCGCCGTGGGCCATATTAATCACCCCCATCACCCCAAAGGTGATGGCCAGGCCCAAAGCAATAAGCACCAGAATGCTGCCCAGGGAGACGCCAGCAAAGGCATGACCAATCCAATCGGTGCGCCATTGATGCCAGCGAATGCGACTGATTGCTGCCGTCATGGCCTCCTGTTCATCAGCGCTGACCTGCAAGGTCCCCTCGTCCACCGAGCGCTGCCGCCGCTCCAATACCGTTAAACCACGCAGGCTTTTATAGCGACCTAAGGTCTGTGCGGCGGTGACCCGTTCTTCTTCGCTGGCCGCATCCGCCGCAGCGGTGAGATGAATCAGGGATATGGCCACCGCAGCAGCACGGCGCACCCGGGAATTGGGATCGTCTTCACGCAACTGGGCCAGCAGCGGCAATGCCTCCACCACCCCGCGATTACCCAAACGATCTGCCGCCCGCCGCCGGTTATCCGCATTGGGCAGCAATAAGCCCACCATGGCCAGGGCTTCTTGGCTGGCGCGGCGAACGGCTCGATGCACGCGAAAATTGTCGAGTTCCGAACGGTCGACCGTAGCCAAGGGTTCATCGACAATTCGCTCGTCCTCATCGATCGCCGCATAGGCCGTATAGAGCTGCGATTTGCCACCCTCGCCGGTTACCACATGGACGGCACGTCCCTGCCATAGGGAGATACTGCGATCCATAACCCGCTGCAGGGCCCATTCCACTCGCTCATCGGCAAGGCTCACCATTGCCGCTACCGCAGCTGGCCCCTGCTCACGATCAAGCAGCTGTAAGAGTAAGGCTTCGAGGCGCTCTTCGATTTCTTCGCCGCTCAGGGATTCCTCATCGGCATCCCCAGCAGCGACCGCTGCCGCATCAGCTGCCGCTGACTCCAGAGGATTGGCTTCATCCTCTTCTTGGGCCCCCAATAGGGCCATGCTGCACAATAACGCACATACAATACCACTGCGCACACTGCGCACTAAACCGTGCACACTCAACCGTGCAAAACCGTGCACTAAATACACTATTACCTCGACATAATGAGTGGGGGAGGGATGAGATGATGGCGGGAAGCTCAGGTTCGGATGACTACGGAGCTCACATCACCACAGAGGACACCGAGAGCACAGAGGAAGATTTGAGTCGACGGTTTTTTCTTCCGTGCTCAATGCGCTTGAGTGGGAGCGTCACTGTGGCCGAAGCAACCCTCCGCAACTGCCTGAGACAGGTACGGAGGGTGCGGCATTAACGAAACACGATGGGCTATCTGGGACCACCAGTGGGTTCAATGGCTTCCAGCTCTTCGGGGGTATGCAGCAGGCTGGAGTAGCTATCAGGCTCCACCAAACCATCGCTGGACCACACGATATCGAACTGACCGTCTTCACGGATTTCGCCAATGTGTACCGGCTTAAAGGTGTGCTGATTGGTGGGGTGCATTTTCTTGGGACCACCGGGGGCGTCGAATTCCAGACCGTACACGGCTTCGCGCACGGCATCCACATCAAAGCTGCCCGCTTTTTCCGCGGCAGCTTTCCATACATGGACACCAAAATACGAGGCTTCGATGGGGTCGCAGGTCACACGATTGCGGCCTCCAGGCAGATTATTGCGCTCGCAATAAGCCTTAAAAGCTTCGACAAAGGCATTGTTTTCTGGGGTGTCGATAGACTGAAAATAATTCCAGGCAGAGAAGTGGCCCACCAGACGGCTGGTATCCATGGTGCGCAATTCGTCTTCGGAGACGGAGAAGGCAATGATGGGACACTCGTCAGAGGTCAAACCCTGGTTGGCAAACTCGGTGTAGAAAGGCACATTGGAGTCGCCATTAATCGTGGAGAGCACCACCGCGTCGCCGCCAGCGGCAAACTCACGGATTTCCGCGACAATGGTCTGATAATCCTGATGATGGAATGGGGTGTAGACTTCGCGGATGTTTTCCTCGGGCACGCCTTCTTGTAAAAGGTAGGCCTTGAGCACGCGGTTGGCGGTGCGGGGGAAGACATAGTCGGTGCCCAAGAGGTAGAACTTCTGGGCTTCCAGTTCTTCAATAGCGTAGGCGGCTGCGGGCACCAGCTGCTGAATGGGCGAAGCACCGGTGTAAAAAACGTTGAGGCTTTGCTCTTCGCCCTCGTACTGCACCGGGTAAAAGAGCAGGCCGTACTGGCGCGGCGCACGCTGGGAGTGATCATGGTAGCATCGGCGTGGCGATCCAAGGCGATGATCCGCTCTGGATCATGGTGGGCCGCGTTAATATAACCCATGCTACTGGAAACGGTATGTACCGCAGCCCAGCGCAGCCAAGCGCGTAGCGCCGCGATATCATTAATCAGCCCTGCTTGGGTGGCGGATTCCAATCCTCCAGAATGGGCAAAGGCGCCAGTGGGAAAGGCCGAGTCGGCCAATTGCCACAGGAGCCATTCCTGCCGCGATGCACTCAGTGGAGAGACCGTCATGGACTCAAAATAAAAAATAACGTTGGGCTAAAGGAAGCTGCGCTGCGGGCTCGCAGGTAAGATGCACCCCATCGGCAGTGACGCGGTAGGTTTCCGGGTCGACCTGAATATCGGGGGTCGCGGCATTGAATACCATATCGCTCTTACGCACGCTGCGGCAGCCACGCACTGGGCTGATGGTTTTCTTCAGTCCGTAGTTAGCAGCAATACCCGCGGCAACACAGGACTGGGACACAAAAGCAATGCTTGTGGGCCCCACGGCAGCGCCAAAAGCGGCAAACATAGGCCGCATCAGCACTGGCTGCGGGGTGGGGATACTGGCGTTGGCATCACCCATTTGCGCCCAGACAATGCGGCCGCCTTTGATAATGAGTTGCGGCTTGGCTGCAAAACAGGCCGGATCCCACAGTACCAAGTCTGCCAGCTTGCCGGGGGCAATAGACCCCACTTCATGCGCCATACCATGGGCGAGGGCGGGATTGATAGTATACTTGGCCAAATAGCGCTTAATGCGAAAATTATCGGCGCGGCGATTGGCCGGACTGTCATAGGCGCTGGGCGGTGCGAGATGACCGCGCTGCTGCTTCATCTTGTGCGCCGTTTGCCAGGTACGAGTAATCACCTCGCCAATGCGACCCATGGCCTGGGCATCTGAGCCCATAATCGAAATGGCTCCCATATCGTGTAAAATATCTTCGGCGGCAATGGTTTCGCCACGGATGCGCGATTCGGCAAAGGCCACGTCCTCAGGAATACTGGGATCCAGGTGATGGCACAGCATAAGCATATCCAAATGCTCATCAATGGTATTGACGGTATAGGGGCGGGTTGGATTGGTACTGGAGGGGAGAATGTGCTCCACCCCACAAACGCGAATAATATCCGGGGCATGCCCCCCACCAGCCCCTTCCGAGTGGTAGGTGTGGATAGTGCGGCCACGAAAGGCCGCGAGAGAGTGCTCGACCGACGCCGATTCGTTCAGGGTATCGGTATGAATAGTCACCTGAATATCGCAGTCCTCGGCCACGCTTAAACAACAATCAATCGCCGCTGGAGTAGTGCCCCAGTCCTCATGCAGCTTGAGGCCAACGGCACCACCGTCGATCTGTTCTCGCAAACCCGCTGGCTAGGCCGTATTGCCCTTACCAGTGAGGCCTATATTCATGGGAAACGCATCAGTGGCCTGCAGCATCATGCGCAGATGATGGGCGCCAGGGGTGCAGGTGGTGGCATTGCTCCCCGTGGCTGGTCCAGTGCCACCACCCACTAAGGTGGTGAGCCCAGAGGCCAGGGCTTCAGGCAATAACTGGGGGCAAATAAAGTGCACATGGGTATCCAAACCGCCAGCAGTGACGATCATCCCCTCGCCGGCAATGACCTCGGTAGTCACTCCCACAATAAGATTGGGATCCACCCCAGCCATGACATCGGGGTTTCCTGCCTTACCCAAACCGACAATACGCCCGTCTTTTATACCAATATCGGCCTTTACAATGCCTGCTGCGACATCCATTACCAGGGCATTGGTGATCACCACATCCAAAGCCCTGTCGGGACCAACGCCACAAGCCTGCCCCATGCCTTCGCGCAGGACTTTGCCACCGCCGAATTTACACTCATCGCCATAGTGGGTATAGTCCGCCTCCACCTCCGCCCAAAGATCGGTGTCGCCCAGACGTACCGCATCGCCAGTCGTGGGGCCAAACATGGCAGCATAAGCGCTGCGTGGCATTTCGTAAGCCATGCTCACTCACCCTCCGCATTCGCGGTATTGGCAAAGCCGCGCTCAGCCACCGCCGAACGATAGCGAGCCAATACCTCGGGGTCATCGGCGGCCCCATCAGCCAGGGCATTGCCGCCACGAATAACTCGCTCACCGGCAATGGGCACCAGCTCCACCGTCTTGGCCTCACCGGGCTCAAAGCGCACGGCTGTTCCAGCAGGAATATTGAGACGATGACCGAAAGACGCCACACGGTCATAACGCAGATAGGGATTGGTTTCGCCAAAGTGGAAGTGACTGCCCACCTGAATGGGCCGATCCGAGGTGTTGGTCACGCGCAAGCGCTGCACCGGCCGATGGGCATTGAGGGTAATGGAACCTTCAGCCAGGCGCAAAGCTCCTGGTTCAACCTCCTCGCCATGGGTGTCAAATAGGGAGCTATCCGGCACCGGCAAAAAACTTCCATACAAAGCCATTGCCAAATCGCCATGTTCAGCGGCGATGGGGTGGTGCACGGTTACTAATTTGGTGCCATCGGGAAAGGTACCTTCCACTTGCACATCGTGAATTAAGGCAGGCACTCCCGGCATCACCTGGCGGCGCCCCAAAAGGCTGGCCCCCAAGGCCATAAGCTCACTCACCGAACGCCCGTCACGAATGAGCTCCAACACCACGCTGGCAATCAATGCCACTGCCTCGGGATAGTTTAAGCGCACCCCCCGCGCTAAACGCTTTTGCGCCAAGGCGCCCACTTGATGAAGAGTGAGATGATCCACCTCACGAGGACTCAAACGCACAGGAACCTCCTCATACTACTCAGAGCATGGTACAGGCTGAGAGAACTAAGCCGGCAGAATGATGCGTCAGTAAGCATTTCATAGGCCATGGTTAGAGCAAACTACGCCAGGGATCGTCACCCAACTGGGGGATCAACCACTGACTGTGGGCGCAGCAGAAGGCCCGGGCGGACTCCACATCGCGCGCCAATCCGCGCACCACGCAGCCATCGGCGATGGGGCTCACACTGATCCGACAGCCATCAATGGCCTGACCCTGAGCAAGCGCCTGTACGCCTTCCTGGCATCGAGGTCCGTACATGCCCAGGGTGAACATACAACGCCATTGAGCCAGTTGCGCACGCAGGTCATCCCCCTGTAAACTGATGCGGTCACGCACAAGCACCGTCTCCCCCACTTGCAGCGTGGTAGCCAGGTGCAAGTGACTGGCATGCCAATGTTCGCCCTGATCTGGACGCCCAGCACTCACACATTCCCACCAGCAACAGCTCCCCCCGGGCTGACAGTGGTACAAACTCTCCTGGCGATAATGGGCGCCCGCATAGGCGGTGAGTGGGTGCGGTACATGCGCCAATAACGCGCCATCGGCAATGCGCCCGGTCATGCCCTGACGTGAGCCCTGAGCCTGGGGATCTTTATAGACTTTGCTCGCCCCCTGGGTGCTCAACAAAACGCTGGCAGCAGCCTCCACGTCCACCGCCATATCCAATTGATCCCCTGCCACCACGCCACCACCAAAGGTGAGATGACACAGCCACACTGCTGGGCCGCGGGCATACGGCGCCAAAAGCTTGGCAGGAGTACGAGCCTGCTGTGCCAGTACAGCACTTGCCCCATCCACCCAGCCAATACGCGCCCGCGCCTCGCCGGGGGCAAGGGTGACTGGTGACGATTGCACAGGGAGGGAAGTACTCACGCCTGCAGAATATCCCTCGCCCTAGGCTCAAGCAAGGCGAGAGTGAAGGGCGCAGCCTAGCCCTTGAATGGAACGGTATTGACCCTACTGTGCGGGCGTGCATACCACTGACGATACGCTCCCTCTCTTGGGTCCTGAGGGTCTCCTGGCCAAGGAACTCCCAGGATACGAACATCGCCCACAGCAACTCACCATGTCATCGTTGATTGGTGAAGCCATCGCCAATGGCCAACATGCTGTGGTCGAAGCCCCGACTGGGGTGGGCAAAAGTCTCGCCTACTTAGTTCCTGCGGCGCTGCATGCGATACGCAATAAACGCAAAGTCGTCATCTCCACGGGGACCATCGCTCTGCAGGAACAACTCATCCATAAAGACATCCCTACCCTACAAAAAGTCCTGCCAGGACTACGGGCAGTATTGGTGAAAGGGCGACAAAACTACCTCTCGTTGCGGCGCATGGAATATGCCACATCAGGGCAGCAAGCCCTCTTTGAACAGCGCGAACAGGCTCGTGAACTGCAGCTCATTAAAGAATGGGCTGCCACCTCGAATGTGGGTGATCGTGCCGACTTAGGCTACGACCCCCATCCAGCAGTATGGCGGCAAGTGGTCAGCGATGCCAATAACTGTCTGGGGCGTCGCTGCCCGCGTTATGATAGCTGCTTTTTCTACCAAGCCCGGCGGGCCATTGAGGAAGCGGATATCCTAGTGGTGAATCATCACCTCTACTTTGCCGACCTGGCTTTGCGCGGTGAGCATGCTGCCATTCTTCCCGCCCATGATGTGGTTATTTTTGATGAAGCCCATGGCCTTGAAGATGTCGCCACCGATCACCTGGGAACCTCCATCAGCGATGCGCAAATTCGCTATTACCTCGATGGCCTCTGGTCTGCCAAAGGCAAAGGCCTCTTGGCCGAGAGCCCCTGGGGAGATGGGCGGATGGCGGTCGAGCATTGTCGTCAGGCAGCCGACCTCTTTTGGCGCGACGTGGCTGCGCTTAATCTTCGTGCAGCCAATGATGAAGCAGTGCAACGCATTGCCCAAGCTGATGCCATTGACAATAGTCTCTCCCCGCAGCTCGACCAACTCGCCAAAGCGTTACGAGCCTTTGCCGGCCAAGCCGAAAATGCCGATGAAGCCAACGAACTCAAAGCGCAAGCTGATCGTGCCGACCTCTTTGCGGGCACCCTGCGCGCGCTCATCAGCCAACAATGGGAACACTATATTTATTATAGCACCGTACCCGCTGATCGCGGCCCAATCGCCCTGACCGCCAGCCCCCTTTCGGTGGCAGAGTTATTACGCGAACATCTCTGGGACGCCACGGGAAGCGTGGTCCTTACCAGTGCTACCCTGGCGGCTGATGACTCGGATCGCTTCCTTTTTTTGCGCAAGCGTTTGGGCCTCGAGGACGCCATCTGCAAGCGTCTGGATTCCCCCTTCGATTATCAACGACAAGCGCGACTCCTGGTCAACGAAAGTCCCCTTGATCCCAATAGCGAACGCTTTGTTCGCGCTACGGCACAATGGGTGGGGGATTTTCTCGACCAGTCCCCTGGGGGCACTTTTATTCTCTTTACCAGTTACCGACAAATGCAGCAGGTCCACGACCTCCTGGCTGGACGCCTGGAACGACGGCAACGCTTTGTTCTGCGCCAAGGCGGCCGCATGGGTCGCTCGCAAATGCTGGATGTGTTCAAAAGCACGGGCAATGCCATCCTTTTTGGTACGGCATCCTTTTGGGAAGGCGTTGATGTTCGCGGTGAAGCATTACAAAATGTAATTATTGTAAAACTGCCCTTTGAAACCCCTGGACATCCTCTGGTTGAGGCGCGGCATCAAGAGATTCGCCGCAACGGGGGCAACCCCTTTATGGAACGCTCAGTACCTGAAGCCATCCTCCGCCTCAAGCAAGGAATTGGCCGCCTCATTCGCACCAGTAGCGATAGTGGAACCCTGGTCATTCTCGACCATCGCGTGCTTACCAAGCAATACGGCCGCTGGTTTCTGCGTGCTCTTCCCACAATGCCCACCGAACGCATTCGCATCGATCAGCAGCCCTGAAAGGGTGTACAGCATCGCGCTTGCGCCGATGCTAATGCCTCCACCATCTCCCCATGCTTGCCGCTCACCTAGGAATCCGCTATCTGCGCAAACGTCGCGCTGCTTGGTTGGCACTGGCGGCGGTGATTCTTTCTGTGGCCGTACCAATTGTGGTTCTGGGAGTTATGCAAGGCATTGTTGATGCCACTCGCACCCAAGTGCGCGCCTCTGAAAGCGACCTCACGGTACAACCTGCTGGTCGGCGTATTGGCATGGCCGCAGATGGCGGGGAACATGCCGCCCTTGCCGCCATTCCTGGAGTGCGCGGAGTAAGCCCATTTATTGGTGGCGTGGCTTTTATTAATAGCCGTGCAGAAGGCTCGCGAGCCGATGCTCGTAACAACCATTTCACCACCATTGATGGCATCGACTGGAACCAAGACTGGGCCGCTGGACGCCTCCACAAAGGCCTATTACACCAACGACCGGTTACCGAGCTCAGCGATCCGCCCCTGCGCCCCGATGAACGGGGCAGTGGCTTTCTTACCCCCGATTGGCGTCATCATATGGTATTGAGCGGCTGGAATATCGCTGCCGATCTCGGGGCCATGCCCTTACCACCGCCACCATCCCAGCGCCCGCTTCCAGGGATTATTCTTGGCCGCGAACTCATCTATGGAGTGGGGGGTATGGCCCCCTGGTCACCACTGCGGCCTGGCAGCCAGGTGAGCATGATTATTCCCGATGGCCGTGGCGGGACCATCGGCCGCGTATTGGCCGAGGTGAGCGATACCATTGCCGTGGGCGCCTTGGAAATTGATCGCTTTGCCAGTGTCCTCCCCCTGCCCCTGGCGCAACGCCTTACGGCAATGGATGGGCGCCATCCCGACAGCAATGGCCACAGCGAAATCAGTGGCTATCGGATTATGCTTGATCCCCGCGCATCGGTGGAAGACGTACGCCAACGCATTGAAACAGGCTTCCCCCTCTGGGCGCAAACCTGGCAAGAGCGGCGCGGCAATTTGGTGCGCAGCCTGGAAGTACAGCGCAATATTTTGCTCCTGGTCATGATTCTTATTCAGGGCATTTGTATCTTTATCATCTATGCCGTATTTAGCACCCTGGTGGCGGAAAAACGCCATGATATCGGCGTCCTCCTCGGCCTCGGGGCAGCCCCTGGTAGTATCGCTGGGGCCTTTATTTTAGCTGGTCAAAGTGCCTGTGTGATCGGCGGTGTGATTGGTTGGGCGCTGGGATGGTTCGCCTTGGCCAGTCTCAACCCCCTCTCCGAGTGGCTGGGAGTGCCCCTATTTCCACAGGCAGTATTTTATAGCCCTGAGGCGCCTATTAGTTGGGATGCGCGGCTGCCCCTGCTCTTTGTTGGGGTTATTATGCTGGTGGGCCTGGCCGCTAGCGCCCTACCAGCATGGCGGGCAGCGCGCATAGATCCCGTCAGCACCTTGCGGGAGCATGGCTAATGCGACTCCAAGCCCAACATCTCGCCAAAGCATTTGATGCACTCCACGTACTTACCGACACCAACCTCCAAGTGGCCGCAGGAGAAGCTGTCGCCATTCGTGGCGCCTCTGGAACGGGTAAAAGCACCTTGCTCAACTGCCTTGGTTTACTCGACCGCCCCGACAGCGGCAGCATCTTGCTTGATGGAGAAGATCTTGGGCAACTCCGTCGACGGGCACGTGGGCGCGTGCGCGGCCGCCGCATTGGCTTTATTTTTCAAGCCTTCCATCTCCTTCCCGAGTTTACAGTGCGCGAAAACGTACTCATGGCTGCTCGCTGCGCCGGCTTACCAACAAAACACTGGCACGAACGCTGCAGCGAACTACTCGGCCGACTCGGCCTGCAGGAGCGAGCACACGCCGATGTGCGGATTCTCAGCGGCGGCGAACGTCAGCGGGTGGCCCTTGCTCGGGCGCTTCTATTGCGGCCGCAATTGGTGCTCGCCGATGAACCCACGGGCAACCTTGATCCCCACACCGCCGCCACCGTACTCGAGATTATGCTCGACTTGGTGCGTGATGAGCAATCAAGCCTGGTTCTTGTCACCCATGATGCCAGCGTTGCCGCCTATGCCCATCGCCAACTTGAGCTCCGCGATGGACAGCTGCATGCGCTCCCTGCAACGAATGCCGCCAACGACGGTGGCCCCAGCCTTAAAAACCCAGGCTGAGATTAATCGCCGAATAATTCTGCTGATCAGGCGTTTCTGGCTGCAAGCTTTCTGCCACCTGGCGCAAGTTTCGCGCCACCTCCCGCGGACTGGAGTAACGCTGGGAATCGTCGGGGTGGACACAGCGCTCAATCACCGCCACCACACTACTGGGAACCCACGGAGCCACTGTCGCCAGTGATGGCAAGGGCTCATGGACCGCCTGTCGCAATAGTTCGTGCTGATCACCGGTCGCAGGGCGAGGAGCACGACCGGCACACAGGTGCCAAGCCGTAGCCCCCAACGCAAAAATATCGGAGCGCACGCTTTGCCCCTGGCGATTGGCATGCTCGGGACTCATATAGCCCGGAGTACCCTCCCAACGCCGCGCGGTAGCCGCCTGCTCCTTGGCCTGCAAGGAACCAAGATCAGCCAGTAACGCACGATCATCTGCAGTGATGAGGATGTTTGCGGGTTTAATGTCACCGTGCAATACTCCATGATCATCTAGATGCGCCACCGCATCGGCAATCTGCGCCATCCACGGCAATACACGACGCAGGAGCTGGGCACGTGAGCAGCCGCGCAAAGCGCGTAAGCTATCGCCACGGGCAGCATGACTCAGGGCCATATAATGCCAGTCACCATCGTTCCCCGCAGCATGACAGGTAAGAATGTGGGGATGATCATAACGTCCATAAGCCGCCGCCTCTGCCCGAAAAGCCGCCACCGCCTGGGGCTGCACCGCCATTTCAGGACGCAATACCTTCAGTGCCACCAGCCGTCCCACTACCGCCTGACGTGCGGCAAACACATGCGAACGCCCACCTTTGCCAATGCGTTTGCGAATAGTACACGCTCCAAGTGAGCGCGGCAGGCGTTTGGATACCGATGGCGCAGGTACCGTTGGCGGGGTGGCTTCACACATAGCAGGCACAGCATAGACTCCTGACAGGGGATCATGGAATACCCCTGTATTATCACCCCAACATCCAGCCTTTCACCATTTTATGACGGTAGCACTGATCATCCAGGTATTCTTGCAGGCTCAATCATAGAAGCTGCGAATGATCTCCTCCACCACTGCCTCTTGGGGCTGTGTGGCATCAACCATACAGTCCGCTACTGCACGGTACCAGGGATCGCGACGGGCGAGAATCGGCGGTAGTTCATCTGCGGGATGCTGATTCCCTGACAAGGACGGACGGTCGCCGCAGTGCTGGCGCAAGCGTTGCTGCAATACCTGAACTGGAGCCTCAAGATAGCATACCATACCAGCTTCGGGCTTGCTGAGCATACTACGGTTTTGGCTACGCTCGACTATCCCGCCCCCAGTGGCGATGATCTGGGGAGGGTTCTCGGCAAACGCCAAACCCAGACAGCGGCTCTCCCAATCGCGAAAACCGCCTTCCCCATACTGGGCAAAAAGATCTGGAATCGGAGCCCCAGCCACTCGCACAATCATCTCATCCACGTCCACCCAGGGCCAGCGCAAGCGCTGCGCCAGGGCGCGGGCAATAGTGGTTTTTCCAGAGGCACGGTAGCCCACCAAAGTAATGCGTTGCATGTGGCTAGACATGCTGCCGTCATCCGCCATCGACACAAGCCAAGGCCGCTGAATGCACCTGGACATCCATGCATGTGCCTGATCAGGCGATCGACATCTCAGGGGCGAGTTGTACACCGCCAGGAAGCATGCGCAACGTCTTGACTTGCCTTACCCCAAGCCACGGCAACATGGTGTTGTGCCAACATTAAAACCAGGGCAAATTATTGGTGGTCATGAAATCCTTGGCCTACATGGCAAGGGTGGAATGGGCGAGATCTTTCGCGCGCGGCAGCTCTCCATTGGGCGAGAAGTGGCGCTGAAAGTTCTCTCGCCCGAATTAGCCCGTAAGGACCCCCAATTTGCCGTCAAGTTCGTTGAAGAAGCGCGCGGAGCCGGCAGACTCAATCACCCCAATATTGTCGCCGTCCATGATGTGGGGAAAATCAAGGTCGCCGATCGCGATGAGTACCTGCATTACTTTAGTATGGAGTTTATTGATGGCGAAAATCTGCGGCAGATACTGGAACGCGAAGGAACATGCCCTCAGGACCTGATCAACCGCACTATGCAGGGAATGGTTGAGGCGCTCGCTTACGGCAAGCTCATGGACATGGTGCACCGTGACATCAAACCTGAAAATATCATGGTGACCAGTGATGGGCGCATTAAACTAGCCGATTTTGGCTTGGCTCAACATGGTGAAAGCGGCGACAACGAGACCGAGCGCGATGAAAAAGGCCGTGTGCGGGTTATGGGTACGCCGCGCTATATGAGCCCTGAACAGGCGCGTGGTCGCACTCTCGATTGGCGTAGCGATCAATACTCGCTGGGCGCCACCCTCTTTCACCTCTTGACCGGATCACCTCCCTACCGCCGTGAAAGTGGTCGCGCCACCATGAAGGCGCATGTCACCGATCCCGTTCCCGATCCTGGCGATATTATTCGCGTCAGCCCTGCCTGGCGGGCTGCCTGCATGCGGATGATGGCCAAAGATCCCGACGAACGCTACCAAAGCACCGATGAGCTTCGCGATGCCGTCAATGCCGCAGCTACCGGCAAAAATCTTCCCTCCAATAGTGGCGAACGCCCCATTCGCCATCGCGCACGACAACGAGCGAGCGCTCGGCGCTCACGGGGCTTCCCCCTCATCGCGGCGATCATTATTATCGTCGTAGGCGCTGCGGTAGGAATGCACATGCTGCAACAGGAAGAAGACATCACTTCTGGAGCTGTGGCAGATCGTAGCGCCGATGACCCGCTCCCTGAGGACGCTGAACACAGTCATCCTATCGAGGACCAGGACAGCGAGGAAAGCGACAGCAGCCATACGGATCACCGTGAGGATCCCACACAGCGTCGTGCACAAGAAATTCTTGATCGTCTTGGTGATGATCATCAGCAAGCGATTACCATACTCTCCAACAATCTCACCAACCCTTATTACAGCGAGGACAGTGCTGGCTACCAACTCCTGAGCGAAGCATTGGAACAACGGCGACACCTTCTTGCCGAAATACGCAGCCAGCAGCGCGAAATCGTTGATCAGCACCTTCGTCGGGCTCGACGACTTGCTACTCATGGTTATTTTGATCGAGCCACGCGATTAATACGTGATATGGATGAGGAGTTACGCACCCATCATCGTCATGTTATCGATGAAACCAGCGCCTTCATCCTTGAAACAGCCAACCAGCTCGCCCTGGAATATCGCCAATCGCTCGGTGAAGCGGATTCTCTTGAAGCCCTGCAAGAAATCCACCAGCGCCTGCAAACACACGGTTTTCCACCATCTTTGCACGAGGAACTTCTCGCATTATACCAAGAACGTGAAGCGTCGCTACGCGAACACCATCAACAGCAGCAAGCCATTGCTGCCAGCGCAGCAATCCGCGAGCAACGCTTAGCGAGAATGCTGCAAACCCTCCAAGAAGCACGGGGTACACCACAGCGCCCCCCCAATATCGGGCACTTTATCTCGGTTGCAGCAAGCTATCGACAACGCTTTGAGGATGAGACTTTACGCAGCCTCTGCCAGGATCTTGAGAACATAGGCAGGCATGCACTTGCCATGCACCAGGCCTTACAGCGCCATATCTCTGAAGATCAACCAACCATCTCCATCGTATCCACTGGCACCACCTACCGTGCACGCATCAATAGCATAGAAAATCACCGACTCTGGGTCACCATTATTGATAACGGGGTACGTATTCGCAAAGCCCTCAACGATGACGACGTGGATCACTTAGCACTAGTCACCCAAGCCCATGCACGTTATGGCGAAGATGCCGACCAACTCGCTGCGTACTGCTGGATGTGGCAGCTCGAGCCCCAACCAACGTTCGGCACCCAGCAACTACTAACAGCCAGTCGTCAGTTTATCACAAGCAATAATGGCCGTCCTCAAGAAGAGCGTATCGTTGATTCAGAGGATCCCTCTCAGCCATCCGAATCAGATATTACACCCATATTTATGCGTGAAACCACGCGTATAACTTCAGATCACCAAGACCTCTTACAGTGGTTTCAGGGGGATGGTGCCACGGTATCAGATGAAGGATTGCATTGGCATTGCAAAGAAAGCGTTCGCCTATCAACACTCAACGAAGAAGCTCTTCCGACACTACACCTGACACACCAACTCTCGCCCCCCCTACAAATACGGCTCACGCTGCAAGTGCATGGGGGAAGTCTCGCCTTAGTGGGACTTCGCCAACAATTACAGGCAGTTCGCTTGGGATTCGACACACGGAATATGCGCCTTGGCGGCATTCTCAGTGATGATTCCGGGCAAATACAATCGAACCCTCTGCCCACGGCTAACAATGCTCTCACGCGACCAATTGATCTGACTATTATCATGGACAATGATGGACAGATCCGTTTCACCATTAATGGCACCGCATATCAGGCACCACCAGAACTCTTCACCCTTGACCCTGGCTCTCCTGTTGAACTTGTGTTTCAGGGATTAAATTCGACCAACACTGCCCAGGCGACTCGTGTAACGATCTCTGAGATACATATACAATCAAACATCCAACCGTAACATAGTATTAAACTTTAGGAGTACCTGTGACTGTAGCCAGAAAACTGCTGACCCTCGCCGCTGTACCGACCCTCGCCGTTCTCAGCAATATCCCGCTAGAAGCCGAGGAGGACGCGCTGAATGCTGCACCGGAAGAGAATGAGGCGATTGCTGAAGCTAACCCATGGTCCTACAATCTGCGGCTGGGTGCGTTTCTTAATCAAGTGGCCACACGGCGCGCAGGCTCAAGTCGTGACAGTACCATCGCCAGCACCACCGAAGCCATTAGCTACCGCCTGAGCCTCACTGGCGACCTCACCTGGGAAGAAGGCCCCAACGAACTCCGTCAAGAGCTGCGTCTGCGTTATGGCCGCAGCAAAGAAGCTGATCGATCCTGGATTACCAATCGTGATGAGATTCGTTACGATATCACCGGATTCCGCTTTCTCGATGAGCCACGCATCCAATTCGCTTATGTTTCAGGCCGTGCGCAGACAGTCTTTGAAGGACCCGATGACAACCCCAACCGTGGCAACCGCAATCTTGATCCAGGTTCTGCATTTATTGCCATAGGCTACGGGCAACGCCATAAGGATATTTGGCTTCCCGAAAGCGACCGTGTTGAGGCTCGTGTGGGTGTACGGGCGCAACGCCGCTGGGGCCGGGATCTCTCTAGCGATGAAACGGAGGTTGATATTGGGATCGAGGCAATATTTGACTATCGCAACCAACTGCGAGAAGACATTGAATGGAGCTTTTATGCAGAAAGCTTTGCCCCCTTCGATGACCTTGGCCACATCACTACGTGGGCCGAATTAAGCCTAGATTTCCAAATTAACACCTGGGTCACCGCCAATATGGGCGTTCGCATCTACTACGAAACCGACCCCAAGGATGCAGATCGCTTCCCCGGCGATGGATATAATAGCATGAGCATTCGACAAGAGGCCCTCATCGGTATTACCTACACCTTATAACCGCTCGTCCGGACGCACGAACATTGCAGGGCCCGCAGAATACGCATTACTTGGCAGCATTCTGCGGGCTCTTTGCTCATGCGTTCACCACCTCCACCGTAGTAATATTCCCGCACCGGCGAGTAGAGGCGCTATTCGGATTTACTGCTCATCGCTCTGGCTGAGAAGCTCCAACTGCTCACTTGAGGTTAGTGCCGTGTCATAAACGGTAACCTCTAAAAGTTGTCGCTGGCGCTGGGGTATGCGCAGCTCGGCGCTAGCATTCTCACTCAACAAACGCAGTACTTCTCGTATGTGCTGCTCCCAAGCAGCAGGCCGCACTTGTTCTGGTGGCTTCATGTCAGGATGGATATTGATCACCAAAAGATCTGGGTGCGGGAGATGACTGGGGGCATTAAATCTATAGTAATCACTATTATCAAAAGCGAGTGACAGTAAGGGCGCTTTTCCTGTTTCTGGTCCGGGAGCAAAGGAAAGGACGAAACTTATTCCCTGGGGAAATTCTTCCCCCGATAGGGTCGCAGTCCATTGATCCTCATCATTTAAACGAAGCATTGTTGATGCATCATCGGTAGTTGATGCATGGCGATCCTGAGGATGAGGATGCCAGCGATAACGGACCTGAGGAAGGTCCAAACGATTCGCAACAGTGATAGTGGCATCTGCGCTGAGACGGCCTTCCTGACCAGCACGCACGCGAGCCTGCTCAGTTCCGCTATGAAGCACGACCTCACCGCGAGACACCGCACACACATCGCCGTCGTCCCCAGCACTGCCAATAAATTCGGTTCCTATCACCGTCACTCTGCACTCGGGAGTGTGCAACTGCCACG
>REDP01000260.1 GCA_007693455.1 Planctomycetota bacterium
GCTTGAGTGAGCATACGCGTGAGTGGTCTGCCGCTGCCTATGCCAGTTTGCGCCGTGAAATTGCAGCCTACGCCCAGCGGCGGGAATGCGATGAGGCGGCAATTATGTCCCTCGTGGAAGATCGTTTACTGCCGCCATTGCACGCGGTGCGTCGTCGGCAAACCTTGTTGGCATTGGTGAATTGTACGCGTCGTAGTCTTTTGCCTGATCCACAGGTTGACGATACAACTCGAGCCGCATGGCATGAAGAGTTGGCCCAATGGTAGGGTTAAACTGGAGATCAGCGACACCCACTGGTATATGGGGCTACCGAAGCTAGTCTGAGGTCAGTTGCGTGGCAAGGCTGACGGCGGCACGCATACTGCGTTGATCGACTGTGCCACGCCAGGCGATATCAAATGCAGTGCCGTGATCGGGTGAGGTGCGGATAATCGGTAGGCCCAGGGTCCAGTTGACCCCGTCATGGAAATGCAGCATTTTAAACGGTATGAGCCCTTGATCGTGATAGCAGCACAGATGTCCGTCATAGAGCTTGCGCAGCTTGGGCGTAAAAGCGCTATCAGGTGAGAGCGGATCAGAAATATCGATGCCAGCGGCGCGTAGGTGTGCCAGGGCAGGGCGAATAATCCGCACTTCTTCATCACCAAACAGGCCATTTTCACCCGCATGGGGGTTGAGTGCCACGCAGGCCAAACGTGGGGGGCGGCGCAGACGCATGCGTAGGGCCTGATGCAAGAGATTGCCGACACTTATCAGCTCTTGGGCGGTAAGGGCCTGGGCAACGGAGGCCAAAGAGCGATGCACAGTTGCCAGGGCTACGGTGAGGGACGGCCCCGTTAAGGCCATGGCAACCTTCGCCTTGCCACAGCGTTGCGCCAGATATTCGGTATGGCCAGGATGACGGAAGCCTGCGGCATGCACCGCGCCCTTATGAATGGGGGCGGTAACCAGGGCATCTTCTTGGCCGCCTAGGCAGGCATCAATAGCGGCATCTAGGCTGGCGATGGCCATGGTTCCTGCCGCGCTACTGACCACTCCAGGGGTAATAGTGTGGGCGGCAATAGGCGTAGTGATGGCATGAATGCGTGAGGGAAGGGGTATCTGGCAGTGTTCGGCAACCCGCTGGAGGAGTGCTGGATCTCCATATACGGTGATCTGGGAGTGAGCATTGAGTACAGGATCGGCGGCCATGTGGCAACACAGTTCAGGGCCTACACCGGCTGGGTCGCCCATACTTATGGCAATGCGTGGGAGTGATGGAATCACACGAGAATGTGCTACGTGGGTCATGCCGAATCGGGCTCACTGGAGATGAAATGCTTAGAGAGGCGTGGGCCATTTTGGTCGGCGTAATTATTGCCAGCGCTGCCATAGGGCCTGCTGCAGGGGCTGGTGAGGCGCTCGTAGGCCATGGCGCAGATGGGTTGCCCATGCCGCAAGACAAGATCATCGGCATGGGGCCGCACCTCAAGTACGGCTCGCGTTCCGTTGCACGTTGCTCCCCACCCTGGATCAAAAAAGCCCGCATAGTGTGCACGAAATTCACCTGCAGCAGGATCATAGGGGACCATCTCACAGGCCAGATCAATGGGCACCACCACCCGCTCATCGGTGCTCAAGATATAAAAACGATCTTTCTCCAAAAACATAAAGCCCGAACGCGGGCGTTCCAGGGGGGTGAAGAAATCTTGGGGGTGATGGCTGGCAAGACGATGTAAGACAACCGGTTTATGGCTGCTGCGAGCCATCCAGCCAACCAGCGGTGCATTGAGATGTGCGCGCATAACCACGCGGCCATCCATAATCGAGGTTTCAGCACTCACACTCACACCAGCCTCCTGGTACAGGAGAGGGGAGTCCTGATGGCGCTGACGCAAAGCCGCATCATCAAGAATCTGCCGTTGGGTGAAGGCTATGGCTTGATTGACACTGTCGCCACTGCGAACCACGCAGTCAAAACTGCGCGGCACCAGCTCAATCCAGAGATCACCATGATAACCAGCAGGAATGCGGTCGTAGCGGGGATTGCCATCACAGATGACCCGAGTGGCAAGGTCGATGCGGCCAGAGCTACTTTTGGAGTTGGTGTAGAGTTGTATGACCTCTGGTAAGGCGCAGGACTCGCGTAGTCGTATCACATACACCGCGTCGCGTACCAGGCATAGGGGATTAGTGCAGGAGAGTTTTTCTAGGGCAAGTCCCTCCACTAACTGCCGCACGGATTCTCCCGGTAAAGGGAGAATAGAGCCTGGCATGCGGAATACTTCCGAGGATATGGTTAGGTCTAGTGAAGAGGGTTGCACCTGGCCATCGGTGATGTCAGCATTGGAACGTATGGCACCACTGGCGATCAGAGCATGGAGATCATCGGCAGCTAGGGTTCCAGGAGTACTCAGATTCATAACGCGGTCCTCATAAGGGAGCCTTATGCTGGAGGAGCGCCGCTGAAGGCAAGGCGGCGATTGGGGACCAGCATGGCATCACCATAGCTGAAAAGCCGATAATTGGCATCAATTGCCGCGCGGTAATGGGCGAGGAGCTCTTCAGCTTCGATAAAGCAGGATACCAGAGCCAGCAATGTAGAACGGGGAAGATGGAAGTTGGTCAGGAGAAGGTCGCAGCAGGCCACCACTTGTGGGGGATAGAGGAAGCACTGGGTCCAGCCCTGGAAGGCAGCGGGCTGTGGTCCCGCCGACCAGGCGCTGTGTAAGGTGCGTACAACGGTGGTGCCGACGGCAATGACCCGTTTGCCCCGCGCTCGGCAAGCGTTGATGGCATCAATCGTGACTTGGGGGCAGTGGCACCACTCGCGATGAATGGGATGCTCTTCCACGTGCTCATGCTGCACCGGCTTAAAGGTGCCAGGGCCCACCCGCAGTTCGACCTCAGCAGATGCAACCCCCTGATCGCGCAGTTCTTGGAGAAGTTCTGGGGTAAAATGGAGGCTGGCAGTGGGTGCCGCCACCGAACCATGGGTATGGGCAAACACACTCTGATAGCGCTCGCGGTCTTGCGGACGGTCTTCGCGGCGAATATAGGGGGGAAGGGGAATGTGGCCATACTCCTCACACCATTGCATGATATCTCGTTGTGCGGGGAAGCGGAGCAGGCGATGGCCATCCTCATACAATGCTTCGACCACTGCCACACAGTTATCGGGAAGGTGTATCTGTGTGCCAAGACGCACTTTACCGCGTAACATGCAGACCCAGGCAGTAGGGTCCTCATCCTGAGGGTGAACCAGAAGCACCTCGACTGCCCCACCGCTCGCTTTATGGCCAAACAGCCGCGCGGGGAAGACTTTGGTCGTGTTGAGGACCAGCAGGTCGCCTGCTTCAAGAAGGTTGGGGAGATCACGGACATGGCGATGCTCACCCGGCCCAGGAATCATGGGAATGCTAAAAAGCCGTGCCGCATCGCGAGGATGGCAGGGCTCTTGGGCCACAAGGTGGTCTGGGTAATGGAAGTCCAAATCATCGCTGCGCACGCGCCAAAAGGTGGAAGGATTGCAGGTAAAGCAAGGGCCATATATACCGCCGACATACCGCTCCAGGACGGCGCAAAGCTTGTCCTCGGGATCGCCGATCTCCCGAGCGACCTGTAAAAATCTCCCGAAGGGGCTGTTTTCTGCCAAACACTATGCCCTGCAAAGCGGAAATTCCTTACCCAAGGTGAGCTTTGAGTCGGACTGGTATCCCACTCCAGGGCCCGCCTTGCATCGCGCAAACCCCATAGAACATCGTGGCCATGGCCAAATCAAAGACTCCCCCCATTGAAGACTGCTTTGCCCACATTGAGGAAGCTATCAATAATCTGGAAGATGGCGATCTTCCCCTTGAAGATGCTTTGCGCATGTACGAATCTGGTCTCAAGCATGTCCGCCAAGCACGTCAGCATCTTGATGCGTTTTCTCAGCGTTTACAGGCCATGCGCGAACTCGAAGAGCAAGCCTTTGATAGCGAGGGTGACGACGATGAAACGGATGCAGGCGCATAATGAATGCTGCTCTAGAGCGCGCCTGGTCAGCACCTAGGCCTTGGACATGGGTGCTGAAGGGGTGAGTGATGCTAGCATGGACGCACTGCTTGCCCAGGTCATAAATCCCAGCCAAACTATCTGTGAATGGGAGGGATGGCAGTGGGCGCAGCGCTGCGGTGGGGTGGCGCGTCCGCGTTGGCGCGCCCAGGCCCTTGCCGCGCAGGCCAATGGCGTATGTGTTGAACCCAGCGAAGATGACCTTGGCTCATCCTGGCAGCAGATCCTGGTCCACGCAGGGCCCCAGCGGCAGGCTTTTTTGCGCGCCTGTCAGCGCTCCTGGAACGCCCTTCCCGTGGGGGGGACTTTGATTATGTCTGGGGCCAACCGCTTTGGCGTGCGCTCCAGTGTGCGCCGCCTAGCGAAAGAATGGCAGCACCCCATAAAAGCAGACCTGAGTGGCCAGCATGGGCGGGTCATGAGCATTGCTAAAATCAGCGACACTCCAGTAAAAGTGTTACCTTGGATCGACTGGCAGGGGAGGGGGGAAATGTCGCTCCAGGCCCCACCAGGGGTATTTGCGGCAGGGCGCATTGACCGCGGCACACGCGTGCTGCTGCAGGCGCTTGAAAATATTGATCTTACCAACATTTTCCAGATTACAGATCTCGGTTGTGGCAGTGGTATTCTCGGCCTAGCCATATTGCAGCGCGCTGACCAGGCTCAATTATATGCCGCTGATGCAGATGATTTGGCATGTGCTGCCTGTTTCGGCAATGCGCAAGCCAATGCCTGTGGGGGGCAGGTACGAGTGCAGTGGTGGGATAGCCGTGAGCCCCTTGATGCGCCAGCGGCAGACCTCGTGCTCTGTAATCCGCCGTGGCATGAGGATGCTATGGTTGCTCGTGATGCGGGTGCACGCATGGTTGAGCAGGCACTGGTGGCCTGTGCTGCCCAGGGACAGTGTTTCTTTGTGGCTACGCGCACCCAACCCTTTGAAGGCTTGCTAAGGGGATATTCCTGGCAGGAGTATGCGCAGGATGATGGTTTTAAGGTATTACGAGTCGTGCGGGGGAAGTAGAGCACTTCATACGAATATGCAAAAAAACAGATTATTCGATTGCTTGGCTTGACAGTTGTAGCCGCCAATGGGATGCCTTGCAGGACAGCTGTGCGTGACCGCCGCAGGGAATGGCAATGGGATCTGGATCATGGCCAAAAGGCAGGCCGATCATGCTGGGTATGTGGAGGCGCTCAACCCATTCCATAATAATATCGTGGAGAGAAGGGCCGTGATGATGCTGGCAACCAGGAAAGCGCCCCCAGACAATGCCGTGCAGGTTACGTAGGTGCCCTGCATGCCAGAGTTGCCACAGGTTACGATCAATGGCGTACGGCGGCTCGTCAATATCTTCCAGAAAAAGAATATGATTGTCGAGGCTGGGCATGGCGGCCGTGCCACAGCAATGGGCCAAGATACTTAGGCAGGCGGCAAAACAGGGGCCCTGAGCCATGCCGTCTCGACCAATGGTTACCGTATTCACCTCCTCTTGTCCCCACTGACTGCGGCCATGACTGAGCAGCCTGAGCAGACTCTCGCGTCCACGTTGGCCACTGGGGACTGCGGGCATGAGCGCATAATAACTTACCCCCCAGCCGCGTCGCAGCCAGAGGCAGTGGAAAAAGGTGATATCAGAAAAACCGATCAGTAGGGGGGCGGCACGGCGACGACTGGCCTGTAATGCGGGAAGGAGATGAGTGCAACCATAGCCACCTCGCACAGGCCAGAGAACATCACCAAGGAAAGCCTGGCGTAGTTCAAGTAAGCGTTGTTCGCGATCGCACCAATGTCCTGGAAGGCATCTGCCTTTGCTGCTCTCATGCCAGTGCAGCTGCCAGCCCATTGCCTGGGCGATGGGCTGTACTTGGGCAGCCATGGCACTATGAGCCTCCTCAGCAATATGACCATAAGCAGGAGCCAGAAGATGACAGATTGGAGCGGGGCTTGGCGGAACAGCAGTCATCGCGGCATGGGTGTCCAGTCGTCAAAACAGCCACACGCCGCACTGGCATGAGAAAGCACCATGGCTGCGGCATTGGCGAGATTATAACTGCGAATAGGACCCATGATCGGAATGCCTAAGCAGCGTTGCGGCCAGCGTTGATGCCAGCTATCGGGCAGGCCACTATTTTCATTGCCCAAGACAATAATATCATCGCCATGGTAGGGGGCTTGATCAAAACGCTGCTGACCGAATTTGGTAATCAGCCAGGGATCTCGTCCGTCAAGCCAGCTCACAAAGGCCTCCTCGTTGTCATGTACCTGCCACTGGAGGTGCTGCCAATAATCAAGGCCAGCTCGTTTGAGTGCGCGGTCGTCGAAGGTAAAGGCACAGGGCCCAATAATATGCAGAGTGGCTCCCATACCAACGCAGAGGCGGCCAATATTGCCAGTATTTTGTGGAATAACAGGGTGGTAGAGAGCACAATGCACGTTGCGAACCTTTATGATTACAGGGAGTTAGCGCATGCGGATAATGAGCATGTCATAGGGCTGAAAGGGGATGATCCATCCATCCCCATCTTTGTTTGTGACACAATCGTGGCGTACGCGCCCATCGGCATCAACCAGGCGCACATCGGTTACGCTTGCTCGTGGGTACACAGTGAAGGTGCCACTGACGCCAGCGTGTTCTTGGGCCATAATTTCGGCATGCCAGCCTTGCGGCCGACCAACCCAGTACATCACAATTCCTTGTGAATGATCGCTATGAAATAATGGCGGACTAATGGGAGCAGCACCAGCATGACGGCCAGGCACCGCATTTATAAGGCTCAGCGTGCTCAGGGAGTTGCCGGAGTCTTCATTCAGCCCAGCAGCAGAAGGACCGACATAGAGGACGTAGTTCGCACTATCAATGACGCTTAGAGCAAGCGTATCGGGAGCGACGCTGATACTGCGACGACTCACCAGGGCACAATGCTGATGACCTTGCTGGGCATGAATCCATCGCAGTCCATGCTGCTGGGCAGTCGCTTGCCCAGGATGGCGAGAGCGTTCGCAGCGCCAGGGTATAGCTTCGCCGCAGCAGGTGAGTATGGGCTGCGGCCAAGCCAGGGGATGATGAATGCGTACCTCACTGCTAGTATCGCCATGCTGGGTCCAGATCACCGTGCAATGCAGGAGTGCTTCGTGGGCATGCAGGGTATACATTATACGCAAGTAGCCGTGTTCATGTTCATGACTAATGCTCAAGCGGCCGCGGCAGGGGCCATGCTCAAGAACCCGAATCTCAGGTTTTTTATGGAGCGGAATTCCATCAATCGTGGCACAAACTAGGGGTTGGGAATGTTGGAGAAAATGCCCCAGCACGCTCAGACGGGTTATTTCTCCCTGGGCATTGAGCTCGGCACGTACCACACCGTTGTCCAGACAGGTGGTAGTCATATGCCAATGCTCGCTGTCCACGGGATCGTCATGGGGCACCAAATCGACAACTTCCAGCGGCCCTAATTCCATTTCGCAGAGCCATTCTTCACCAAGAGCTCCTTCGACCACTTGCAGGGGATGACATCTGCCATGGTGATCGCGTACCGCCCAGGGTGCTGGACCGGCATCAGGTGGTAAGGCTATCACACAGCGACGTCTGAGAGGCAGCGGATTCCAGACCCGCATGGGCCCCGTTTCATGAACGTTACTGCGGGTGCGCAGGGGAGGGGCGTTACCACTGCTGCTATCAAGGGCAGCCAAGGCCGGACGCCAGTCCACTTCCAGGCTCTGATCCAAGATCGATGCCGCATCAACCAGGCGCACAGCCTCCAGGCGACGGATCAGGCGCTCGCGCTGCTGGGGTATGGTTGCCTGAGCAGGACAGGGAGGCAATTCCCCTTGGAAGGGCTGGGCAATGCCCTCGCCGTGGCCTGGAGGATTGTCAACCTGTATACAGGCTGAACCACATTGCCACGGAAAACTGCGAGGAAGATCTGGGCGATGCATGCGTATCTGGTCAAAGTCACCCCATTCGGCGAGCTGCGGGATAATGCTATTACCATAGGGAATGCGCTCGAGCGCGACAACAGACCCCGCATCTCGGGCCAGGCGCAACCACTGCCGCAGGAGGGCCAGGGGGGGCAGGCTGCCATCGCTGGATACGGGAAGAAGGGGGAGCGCAGATCTGGTCATTGCTGAGAGTGTTCATTGTGCTTGGGCCGGTGCAACCACCCGGCGCTCTGGCAGGCGTGATCCTATCGCCGCTGAGAGCTGTAGAGCCAGGCAGAGCAAACCTACTGGTAATACATGGTTAGTGTCTATCATCTCCACCTATGCTGGATCAGAAGCGGCAGGTGCAAATGGAGCGTTTATTGCGCCTACGTGGTAGCTTATTGCGACCACGTCGCGAAATCATTGAACGGGCAATTCGTCGCTGTCTCACCCATGATCGCAATCATGACGAAGATGGCGATACTCCTGGAGATGGCCTGGCTGGACGTGGAGTAACCCCAACATCCACCGATGTGATTTCAGGTTCTGACCTGGGTGCTGTGGCTATGGGCAAGTCTCCGAGCCAAGAACTCAAGAGTGCGCACATATCTCAAGCCGTGGTCTTGCCAGAAGACGATCCTTCCACATCGGGACCCGAAGATCTTGACATTACCCAGCGCAACTCCCAAGGGCGTTTGATCCCTGCAACCATTCGCAAAGGATCAACCAGTATTAAAGGTCTCGCCCCGGGGTCGGTGATTAAGGGCTATCGTATCGAGGCGATTATTGGCATCGGTGGCATGGGCCAAGTGTACCGCGCCACGCAAATGAGCATGGATCGGCAGGTCGCTTTGAAGATCCTCAATCCACGATTGGCGAAAAATCCTTCTTTCCGCAAGCGGTTTTTACGTGAAGCACGCCATGCCGGGCATCTGCAGCATCCCCATCTCATCGCCGTGCATGATGTGGATGAATCAAGTGATATGATTTTCTTTTCGATGGAGCTGGTAGATGGAAAGTCCTTAAAAAACATTATTCGTGAGCGTGGTCATCTCCATGAGGGCGAGGCCTTGGCCATTGTCCGGCAGTGCCTAGAAGGGCTTCGTTATGCCCATGATAAGGGCTTGATTCATCGCGATATCAAACCTGATAATATTATGATTAATAGCATGGGCCAAGTGAAGATTGCCGATTTAGGCCTGGCGCGCTTACAGGAGGCCGAGGATCGTAACGCCACCGGATCTGGCTCATTTATGGGCACACCACACTATATGGCACCAGAGCAGTCGCGTGACGCCCATACCGTAGACTTACGAGCCGATCTGTATGGCCTTGGGGCGACCTTGTACCACATGATTTGTGGAAGTCCGCCGTTCACAGGGAATAGTGCGATGGATGTGCTTTTGCGTGCGGCGACACAGGATGTGGTCTTTCCCAATCCAGGTCCCAGTGAAGGAATGCGGCGTATCATTATCCGTCTCTTGGAGAAAGACCCCGCCGATCGTCCACAAAATGCCCGTGCCGCCCTCGATCTTCTTGCCAGTGCCGGGCGCGGTATTGATGATGCTGCTCCGCCTCCTGTGCCGCGACGACGACGCAACCATCGGCAGTTGGTGTCATGGATCGTTGCCGGCATATTCACCGTAATCATGATTGCTGCATTGGCCTATCTTCTCAGCCACGGCTCGCAGCAGTACCGTTGGCAGCAAACCATCGACCGCGTGCACGAACTGGTTGAAGCCCACCAATATCACCAAGCCATAGGTGTACTGAGTGCGTATCAAGAGCAAAATAGCGACGCGCAATTTGTGGAGCCAGCTGCAACCCTGCATCAGGACATAGTACAACAATGGAATCGTCATAGCGAGACTACTTATGCTGAAGTTTTGCGACAGCTTGATGACTTGGTCTACCGTTCACGCTATGACCGAGCGCAACAACAACTGCGCAGGTTGCGTGGTGATGCGAGTATTATGAGTCCTTATATGCAGGAACGTATTGCTGAAATTGAGGCTGTATTGGAGCGGCACCAGCAGCGCAGTAACGATTAAGCCGTTTTGCCGGTCCCCCATGGGCCTCAAGCCCCATACATCCTACATGGACTGAGCGCTCAAGGAACCAATTCTGACCCCGAAGCGGGCATTCCCTCCTCATGGCGAGCTTTGAGTCGGTCTGAAATCGGCTGCAGGGCAGCTCAAAGCTCGCCTCCGGGATCGCCGCTTTCCCGAGCGGCCCGCATAAACAACCTGAATAGGGCGCTTTCTGCACGAAAAGCATGCACCGCGAAGCGGAAATTCCTTACCCAAGGTGAGCTTTGAGTAGCTCTGAAATCGGCTGCAGCTGCACGGTTGTCTCAGCTTGCGCGGCGGTAGGTTGGTCCTCCCGCTGCGCCGAGGGCGCACACCTGTGGGGCGTATGGGCCATTTTGGGGAGCCACTGAGCATGTTGATTGTCATCGACAACTACGATAGCTTTACCTATAATTTGGTGCAGTATCTGTGGGAACTTGGAGCCGAACTGCAGGTGATTCGCAACGACCAATGGACGGTTGACGAGGTATTGGCGACCTCACCGCAGCATGTGCTTATTTCTCCAGGGCCATGCACCCCAGATGAGGCAGGCATTAGTGTGGCCTTGATTCAAGCCTGTGGTCAGGCCCGCATCCCCACCTTGGGTGTATGCTTGGGTCACCAAAGTTTGGGCCAAGCCTTTGGCGCTGTGGTTGGTCGCGCTTCACGACTCATGCACGGCAAGACATCCTTGATGCGTCATGATGGGCAGGGGGTGTTTTGTGGTCTCCCTGAAACCTTTACCGCTACCCGCTATCACTCATTGATTGTCGAACAGCCGCTTCCCGAATGTCTGCAAGCGACCGCCTGGACGGTGGACCAAGAAGAATTGATGGGGATCCGTCATCGCCACTTTCCATTAGCGGGCGTGCAATTTCACCCTGAGAGTTTTCTTACCGAGCACGGGCATCAACTGCTCCGCAATTTTTTGGAGGGCTCACTGTGAGCGACCAAGATTCCCCCGCCAATGATCCGGCACACGATCCCACACTCTCCGATGACCAACGATTGGCAAAACTCATTGCGGCCAGTCTTGACGCTGAGGAAGATGCCCTGGGAGAAGGTAGGCTCACTTTACCCGACTCCCTGCAGGACGATGCATCGGAAGAATCTCCAGCATCTGTGTCCCAAGACCATCCCAATGATAGCGATGAGAATCCATCCTCACCCTTAGATCCTTGTGAGGACGGCACCCAGGCAGATGATGAGTCTGCCCTGAGCTGGTCGGATGATGCAGATAATCGCCCTCTGGTTACCGATGATGACGATGAAGACCAACTGCGTCAGCAAATAAATCA
>REDP01000261.1 GCA_007693455.1 Planctomycetota bacterium
TGCCTTTAGCTTGGCTATGGCGAGGCTCAGGGAGGCGTTTCGGTCGATCATGCTTCGTAGCCACCTGATAAATCGGAGTCCTCTCTGGCTGGCTCTCAGCCAGCATGCGCAGACCATGGGGGATACTTTTGCGTGATTGGCTTGGGCTTGTTGGGTGGCGAGGGTGAGTCGCTTTTAGCGCCGCCGAGCGTCTTCTTCAGCCCGCAGGCCATGGTGCACCGCGATAGCGTGTTCCAGGGTGAGCATCAGTTTGTAGGTCAGCACAATAGTTTCAGCTTGGATGGCTCGGGTCTTGTTCCAGGACCCCCGGGACTTCTTATCCCGAATTTCTAATGCTTATGATAATACAATAATACTGCTGACGAGCGCAGTATCGGAGCTGAATTGTTTGCGCAGCTGCGCCCGTAGGGCCCGGGCCAAAACATTGGCCGAGCTATAGCCGCAGATATGGGCAATGCGTTCCGCGCTCAAATCGCTGTCCTTAAGCAATTGCTGGGCGTGCCCTAAACGCGTCTGGGCCAGCTAGGCCTGCGGCGTGCTGCCGATGTTGGTATCGCCGGAGATTTGGTACGCTTGGAAATGATGGTGCGGTTTGGTCATTATATTACCGAGTCCAGCGAACATAACGCTGAGTACACCCCCTGGTTTATCAAATCCCAGCGGCCGGATCTCATCGATCACTTCCACATTCCCTTAGATGAATACCCCTTGCGCTGTCAGCGACAAATTGCTGGGTGGGAGCGCCAGCGAGCGGAACTCCTGGGAGACGAATCCGGCATTACCCACAGCTGCAGCAGTGAATTTGGCGCTGGCATTATGCAGGCCATGGAAAGCGATGAGCCCTTCCGCATTGCCGGTAATGTGATGAATACCGGCCTGATCACCAACCTCCCGAAAAAGGCCTGTGTGGAGGTGCCCTGTCTGGTGGATCGCAATGGGGTGCAGCCCTGTTTTGTTGGTGACTTGCCCGAACAATGTGCCGCGCTCAATCGCAGCAATATCAATCCGCAAATCCTTACCGTGGAAGCTCTCTTGAGCGGCCGCAAGGACCTAGTCTACCAAGCGGCTTTGTTGGATCCCCATACCAGTGCGGAATTGGCCATCGACGATACTATAGCCCTGTGCGATGAACTCTTTGCCGCCCATGGCGATTGGTTGCCACGCCTGCGCTGAGGCGAGAAAAGTCGAGCCCTAAAACCAGATGCTTACCCCTGCACTGGGGCCGGAAAGGTCCACCGATCCCACCGTGCGGTAGTCGTACCCAGCAGAAATGGTGCAGCGCCAGACTTGTACTCCCACATGGGTTTGCAGGCGGTAATGACTGGCATCACCAACGGAGCCATAGGCACCGTAGGATTCCACCACCCACGGACGCTGGGGAAACCATTGCACTAGGGCGCTGACCTGCACTCCAAAATCGGAACTGGTTCCAGGTGCATCTAGCCAGGTCATGCCGGCTCCAAAGCCGGCGCGGAGGTGGTGATCAATGAGGGGGAAGGCTGCCATAATGTCGAAGGAGCTGATCAGTAACTGATCGCTGGCGCTGCGTTCGTGGAACTCGCTCCACTCCCAGCGCACTTCATAGGCGCCTGCGGTGATCGCCACTTCCGCGCCAATGCGCCAGAGGTCACTGTCGATATGTCCATAGGCCACACGTCCACGGGCAGCCCATGAGCTTGTTGGGGTGCCACTAGGAGCATGGGAACCCTGCCAGCCATCACTGTCGGAATAGGGGTAGGAACTGGTGTGAAAAGCATCGAAGCCTGCCATCACAGTGGCGAAAAACTCCATATTGGCCTGGGCTGAGCTTTGCGTTGTGGTGGGTGGCGGGGCGTGCTGATGTGGTCTGCCGGCTGGGGTTGCTTGTGATTCATTCTCCTGACCCACTTCATCTCGAATTTGCTGCAGTCGTCCGCCATTGTCTTCTTCCTCCCCCGTTAGGTTCTGCCCAGGCAGAGCAAAAAGACTGGTGATGGAAAGGATGATGAGTGTTGTCTTGGTACAGGCCAGTGTCGCAAGCATAGGCCTAGTCTTCGCCCAGGACTCGACGTTGCAAGCGTCGGGTAATCAGGGGAATCATGGTGATAACTAAGAGCAGCGATACCAAGGGGCCTTGCCAGAGATGGGCATTGAGGCGGCCTTCGATTAGAATGAGGCGGCCGCCCTCGGCCAAGTGGTGGAGGGGGTTGATCGTTTGCCAGATGTCGATGAGCAGAATCCCCTCGGGGAGGGGAAAGAAGGTGCTGCTGGTAAATCCCACGGGTAAAATGACAATAAAAAATGGCAGATTCATATGATCAATGGTGGGCACAATGGCGGTAAACCATAAGCCCAGGGCGGCAAAGGCGAGGGCCGTCATAGCTACTGCAGGGATCAGCACCGGCAGGAAATGCCAATGCCAAGATAATAGTCCGAACCAGGCAAAACCCGTCAGGACCAGTGTCACCAATGCGGCGTAGCTACAGGCTAAGAGCATGGCCCAATACAACTCACCCCAGATGACGTGTGCTAAACGAACCTGGGTAATTAACTGTCCTTCCCATAGTCGCTGATAATGCATACGAATATAAGCACCAAAAAGACTTTGGAAAAAAGCGGTCATAAAGGCAGTATAGGCAAGAATGCCTGGGGCCAGATAGGCCAGGTAAGTAATTTCGCCACTCCCCCATACAATACCTGGCATTTGCGAGCCCAGGCCAACGCCAAAGGCCAGCAACATGACAATGGGCTCGAGGAGAGGTGGCAGGGCCGCAGTATACCAGTTGCGCAGGTGTACTTGCACATGCCGTGCTGCCACGGCCCGACTTTGCCATGCCCAGGCGGCACGATAACGCTCACGCATGACGTGCTCCGCTGCGTGCCAGGGCAATAAACAGGTCATCCAGCGTGGGTTTGCGGATGACAAAGGCGTTGGCGTCAAAGTGCTGATTGAGTTGAATGAGGGTGGCATTGTTCACCGCGATATGCCATTCATGGAGGATGCGTTCTGGAGCCGGTAGTTGGCGTTCCTGGAGCCAGCGTTGTATCGCTGCGACCAGTTCGCTGTGTTGACCAGGGATCACCACCACATGCTCACCCACGAGAACACCGAGGACGTCATTCACCGTGCCCCGCGCCACCACCCGTCCTTGATCAAGGACTTGCACCACATTGGCCAAGCGTTGCGCCTCATCCATATAGTGGGTGGTGAGGACAATACCCAGGCCTTGCTGCTGCAGGTCGTGAATGAGATCCCACACTTCCATGCGCGCTTGTGGATCCAGTCCGGTGGTGGGCTCATCAAGAAATAGTACGCGCGGTTGATGCACTAGAGCGCGGGCGATACCTAAGCGTCGACGATAGCCCCCCGACAGGGTTTCAGGTTTGGCCTTAGCGTAGGGGCGTAGGTGAAAATGATCGAGAAGGGCTTCTGCTTGGGCGTGTACCTGAGCACGGGGAAGACGAAAATATCGGCCCATTCCCATCAGATTTTCGCGACAGTTAAGATCGCTATCAAAGGTATCATCTTGGGTGCATACCCCCAAATGGCGCAGGGCGGCATCGGGGGTGGTTCGCAGATCGTGGCCGGCAATGCTGACTTGGCCCTGCTCAATCTCCAGCATGCCGTAGCACATGCGCAAGGTAGTGGTTTTGCCTGCGCCATTGGCTCCCAAGAGCGCAATCACCTGACCGGCCTGGACGGTGAGATCCACATCCTCGACAACCAGCTTTCCGCCCAGGTGCTTATGCAGACCCTGCGCCCTGAGTAACATATCGGTGGCATTCATGGCCGCATGTCAGCATCCCTGCCGCGAAAGTCCAGCCCCCCTTTTTTCGCTTGGGGGACTGATGCGAGATGGACGAAAGGCCAGGTAAGTGGTTTCCTTTCGATTTATTCTCAAAGCCTGCTATTGAGTGGTGAAGGGCGTCCGCTTTACCCTATCCTAGCCTTGCAGGCAGGGTACTTTGCGCATGCTTACAGTATATCCAACGGTAGCCGTCTAGAGCAAAAGTGAGGACATCATGAGTGATAATCGTGCGCAGAAATCCCGAAAGTCCTCTGGTGGCAGTAGTATCATGGTGGTGGTTTTACTGTGCATTGTCGGACCACTGCTGGCCCAGGAGTGGTATGTGGACGCCAATGCTGCAGCTGGTGGTGATGGCAGTGAGGACGCTCCCTGGAATACCCTGGCGGAAGCTGCTGCGGAGGCTCAGGCGGGTGCAACCGTGTATGTGGCTGCAGGCGTGTATCGCGAAACCCTGCGCCCAGCACACAGTGGGAGCAGTGATGCGCCGTTGCGTTTTATTGGCGCGCCGGGGGCGATTATTTGCGGCCATGATGTGATTAGTCCCGATGAAGAAGGAAATGGTCCATGGCAGGACCTGGGTGAGCATTTGTGGGCCATTGATGTGTCGCCTGAACGGGGTCTAGGGGATAGCGCTTTGGGTCGTCAACAAGTGCGTTTGGACGATCAATGGCTCACCTTGGCCCGTTGGCCCAACCTGCCCCATGCCCAGGGCTTTTCCAGCGACCGCGCGTATATGGCGCGGGCCCTGAGTGGTGGCGTGGAAGAGGATTCGCAGCATAGCCTTGAGGGGTATAGCGCCGAACACCAGTACGGTTGGTATGACGTGCAGAATCTCCCCGATGGCGATTGGGATGGAGCCTTTATGGATCTCGCCCCAGGTGATGGTTGGTGGCATCGCACGGGTACGGTACAGATGGTCGAAGGGGAACGCATTACGTATAGTTGGCCGCGTAATAGCTCGTGGTCTCATCGGGAAATACCTGGTCCGGGCGATTGGTTCTATCTCTGGGGTCGCTTGGCGGCCGTGGATCAGCCAGGAGAATTTTGGCACGATGTGGAGGGGAACGATGGCCCCGCGGGGCGACTTTATCTGCAGTTAAGCGCCGAGACCGATCCGCGAGCAGCGCAGCTCACGTTGCGTGGTCGCGAACGGGGGATCGACTTGCGCGGCCGCATGCATATTACCGTGGAAGGTTTTCATCTGCGCGGCTGTGGCGTGGAGGCCAATGCCGAGAGTCAGCATCTCCATCTGCGTCGCCTGCATATTGATCATGGCGCGCAGGAATTGGATGTACGTCAGCCCCTGCGTTCGGCCATTCACTTGCGCGGCAGTCAGCACCTGGTGGAAGATTGCGATATTACCCATGTCTATGGGCGCGGAATCGATCTGCGCAATAACAATAACCAGGTGCGCAATACGGTGGTAGCCTTTACTAGCGACCACGGCATTGGCACTGATGCCGCACGGGAAGTGGCGGTGCATGACAATAGTGTGTTTGCCAGTGGCAATACGGCGGTATCGATAAGTGCTCCTGCCAGCACTTTCTTACGCAATCGTGTCGCAGGAGCCGGCCTACGGATTATAGATATTGCGGTAATGAATACCTGGAATGCCGGGGATATGGAGGGCACGGAAATTGCCTGGAATTGGGTGTCCCATGGCATGGCGCCTTTGTCGTATACCGATACTCATTCGTGGAATGGCAGCCAAGGCATTCGTTTGGATGGGGGAGGTGCTCCCCTGGGCTGCTCCAATGCGGTCATTCATCACAATGTGGTGTGGGATACCACGTCCTCAGCCAGTATTGCCATCTGGGCCATGGCCGAAGGGCAGGAAAATGCTGATGACTCGCAGATTGGTGTCTATTACAATAGCTGCGCTGACGCTATTGCCGTGAACCATAATGGATCGGTTGTGGGACATGACATTCGAGGGAATATTGCACGAAACTTGGTATGGAATACTGATGCGGAGCAAAGTGATGCCGTGATCGAAAAAAATCTTTTTATGCAGCAGACGCACCCCGAAAACCTTCGCGGTGATCCAGCATGGCGCTCGTCCTGGCGTCGTGATAAACGTCTGCGCAGTGATTCCATGGCGCGCAATGCTGGTGCAGCCATACCAGGTGTGGTTGAAGGCGAAGATCCAGACCTTGGCGCCTATCCCTACGGGGCAGAGGATTGGGAGCCAGGAGCGGTGATTGGGCATCGTCATATTGCCGCCCTGCAGCCAGTCTATGAGCGGGCATGGGATGGCAGTCAACGTCTACGCATCGAGGGACTTCCCCTTGGGCGGGCTTTGCCCCTGACAGCGCGAGTGCGCGTGGCGCATGATTATCCGAGTTCACACCTATACCATCGCTACGCCCAAGCGGGACAAGTTGCTCAGGCTGTATTTTCCATGGAAGCCCTTCCCGAAGAGGGGACGCATGTGGTAGAACTTACCTTGGATGGAGAGCAGTATTATCAGCTGGATGCGCCCATAGCCATCCATGCTCCTCGCATTGATGGCTATGCCGTTGACGCCGTGTCGCGCAATGGCGGTACCCTCGATATTCATGGAGCCTACTTACAGCGTTTGGCGCAGGGCGCACTGCAGCGCATTCACCTTCCATCGCATGTGGATCTCGGGCAAGCGCCTGTGCCCATTCGCTTTGATAGTGCAACTCTCATAGCCAATGACATCATGCGTTTAGATGGCCATGATCTACGAGTTGTGATGGAGGGCGATGATGGAGCAGCGATTACTTTGGACCATTGGCTGCAATCGGGTCTGAATACCTCGCGCACCCTGCTTTGGTTTGCTTGGCCGCAGGAGCTTGAAGCAACCTGGCATGGACTTGCTGGCGAAGATGTATTATGGCTTTCCAGTCAGGTGCACGGCCGCTCTAATAGATCTGACCCCAGTGTGGTAACCAGGTATTGGCCCATGTTGCTGGATCAGTCGTTATTGGTTTGGTTGCACGGTAATGACCTTACTCCAGATACCGCCATTGCTACCTGGAACAATCGTGGGGTGGCCCAGGGCGCCCCAGGACAAAGTGATGATGCGGCCCAACCGCAGGCAGTGCATGACTCGGTAAGTGGTGCTGCGGCGCGTTTTGATGGCGAAGACGACCACCTTGTTTTACAGGGTCTCGGCAGTGGACCCATGCATCAGTTTATTGTTTACCGCAATCTCGATCCTGGTTCGGTGGCATGGCAGCGCTTATTGTCCTCTCGGGCCAATACCGATGGCCCTGATTATACTGGTGATGGTCATTTTAATATCGTCGCCAGTGATGATGAGGGTGCCGCAATACCGCAAGAAGACTGGACTATTCGTCGAAATAATAATGCCGAAAATGATGCCTCGCGCGAAAATCTCACGCTGGGCCGATATAGCATGAATACGACTTCGGCTTTTCGTGGTGAGATGGCGGAAGTGTTATTGTTTGATCGTATCCTCCAGCAATCTGAGCGTAACCAGGTCAATGCCTATCTGGATGCCTTGTTGGCAGGGATGTCACATGTGGCTGATGATGACCAGCTCAGTGGTCTTAGTGTAGAGCTTGATGGGGAAGCGTTGCCAGTCCTCGCTCACCAAGATGGGCGCATTACCGTGCGTATGCCCAGTGCCATGGAGGAAGGGCCGCTGACGCTTACGGTAAGCGCTGAGGGCTTTGGTCCCGTTACAGTACCTGGTGAACTATGGGTGGTATCGGTAGTGCGTGGGCTTGGTCTGTGGGCAGGTGATTCTCATGGGCCGTTGCCCATAAATGTGCAGCTAGGTGAACGCCACGAGCAGGCAGATGGAGTCGAGGCCCCAGCTCTTTTCCCTGGTCTTGATGGCGAAAGCGATCACGACCTTGAGATTGAAGTGCTGCACGGTGATGGTTGAGTCACGGTACGTGGTTAAGGAGAGAAGACTCTGCAGGGCGATCTGAAGATCGACGGTCTCGGGGCGAGCTTTGCGCCGTCCTAGAATACTATGGAGTGCTGGGCAGGGTTGTGGCCGTGCGCAGCTGATCGTGCTGCTCGAGCGTGATGCAGGCCTCGGCACCACTGGCCTCATCACGGATGCGATAGCGGCCGCACCAACCCTCAAGGCGGATGATGCCGTGATCATTGCTTACCAGGCTGTGTGCGGGGGTGATGCGTTGGCGCTGCCAGTCGCTGAGCTTGGCCATAGCGGGGTACGGTCGGCCCTGAGGGTCGATGAGCGCCGCTAATTCACCGAGCCAATGACTACGGCCTTCAAAGCCCCAGAAGAGCACGCACTCCACTGCTGGGTGGGCATACATGGTGTCTAAAAGGAGCTCCATGCAGTTGCCCGCGCGTTGCTTATCCTCACTGGCAATGCTGATTTCGGTAATGTGAATGGGTAAGCCAGTGCTTGCTAGGCGATCCAGGCGGCGCCAAATTTCATCGGGGATGAGGGGGCCACGGCCTTGTCGTTCGGGGCGATCGGCTTCCAGGGCTGCCTGTTGAGCGTCGGGAACAAAGCGCTCGGCGGCGTGTTCTTGAATGCCAATACCGCCAACGGGTGCTCCAGCATCAAGTAGTTGTTGGATCAATGCATAATAGCGCTCGGTTTTTTCATCGCTATCAAGAATGCCGTACTCATTAGTGAAGAGACGCAGGTTTGGATCAAGCGCGGCAGCTTTGCGAAAGATCCAGGCAGGCCCATCTTCGCCCAAGCGCGCAGCCATAAAACCGCCATCCAATATTTCATTGAGAACATCCCAGTCCCGTACTCTACCCCGATAACGGCTAAGAATGCGTTCGAGGTGCAGGGAAATGCGAGTGCGTAAAGATGCTGGATCCAAGTCATGCACCCAGTCGCAGCAGAATTTTCCTTTATCCCAGAACAGGCAGTGTCCGCGCATACGGCGGCCTTCGGCTTCTGCCCAGTCGAGGAGGCGGTCGGCTGGAGTAAAGTCCAAAACATCTTGCTGCGCTTCAGTCGCATACCATTTCATGGCGTTTTCACACACCAAAAGGGGGAACCAGGCGCGAACGGCACTGCGTTGGCGCTCGCCATGGGCATTGTCAGCCAGGAGAGTTTTACCAACGCAGGTGCCGCATAAAAAATTGGAGTTGAGATGTTCGACCCAGATTTGACGACCAGTGAGGGCAGCTTGTTGCTGATCACATAAGGGGATATCCCAGGATCCCCAGCGTGCTGATCGTTGGCGTTGGGGTAGGGATTCTGGTTGGCTCATAGCCACCCCGCCTTGCGCACAGCCGCCAGCCAGGTTTCGGCAATCAGGGCGTGGCCCGCGGGAGTGGGGTGCACGCCATCTGCGGCCCAGTGTTCGGCCGCGGCGATTCCCAGGGCGTGATCGAAGGCGTCTTGCAATGGGACATGAATAGCACCTGTTTCATGGGCCAGTTCTCGGACAACTCGCCGACGTTGATCGATATCGGCCCGCCACTCATCCTCAACCACGCCGCAGGGAAGGACAAAGGGGTCGCACAGTACCAACTGGCATGCCGGAAGGCGTTGACGGGTGTCATTGAGTAGCATGCTATACACCCGAGCAAAGCGCGCGATGTCAACGCCGGCCGAGCGCATGAATTCATGCCAGGTATCATTCACTCCAATGAGTATGGAGAGGAGCTGCGGTTGGTGATTCCAGCCATGCTCTTTGATGCGCGCGTAAAGGTCGGTGATCCGATTGCCACTGATGCCAAGATTACGAAAGCAGCTTAGATCTCCCTCGCGGCCGAGCTGGGCGGCAATAAGCATGGCATAGCCGCAGCCTAGGTGTAGCCCGTGCACATCATTGCCGTCTTGCCGACTGCGCTTGGCATCGGTGATTGAGTCGCCTTGGAAAAGAATGCATCGTGTTGTGCTCATGGCCCAGATTATGTCGCCTATGCCGTCAAACCCAAGGGAAATGGCGGGACACATGTTCAGTATTGTGGGGTGCACAGGGAGACGCAGGGTGTCCTCATGAAAGAGGGTGCAGGATGTGGCAGCAAACTGTGCGCTGCAGTTTTCGCACTGCTATAAATGGGAGCAGGAAGGCTCAAAGCTTGTCAGGAAAGGGAATTCCCGCTTCGCGGGGCATGCTTTTAGTGCAGAAAGCGCCCACTCAGGGCGTTTATCCAGGCCGCTCGGGAGAGCCGCGGTCCCAGGGACAAGCTTTGGGCTGCCCTGTAAATGGGGAGCAATAAGCGCTGGTCCGCATTCCACTGCGCGTTATGGTGCCCGCCCGAATAGTCAGCAAGATACGAGGAGACGGCCATGGGGCGTATTACCGCTTTGTACACCACATCCATCATTTCAGGATTCTGTATGATGGCACTTGAGATTCTTGGTGCACGTGTTCTACAGCCATTTTTTGGTTCGGGCATTGATGTGTGGGCAGCGATTATCTCCATATTTATTTTAAGTTTAAGTGTGGGCTACTGGATTGGTGGGCGTATTGCCGATAAGGCATCGAGCAATCGTCCGCTGGCCTGTGTTATTATTATTGCCGCAATCTGTTATTTGCTGCTACCTATTTGGGCACGACCATTCTTGGAGGCCTTAGGGCCAACCGTGCATACCGCACGCGGCGGCGTTCTTTTGGCCTCACTGATACTCTTCTTGCCGCCCAGCTTACTCTTGGGCTGCGTATCGCCGCTCTTGGTGAAGTTGGTGTTTATGGGCGCCGAGCGAGTGGGACGTTCCACCGGTACCCTGTATGCGGTGGGCAGTTTTGGTAATGTTATGGGTATTTTGGTTGCCGACTTTGTCCTTTTAGTGCACTTTGACCTGAACCATAGCATTATTGGGATGGGGATTGCAATGGGCTTGATGGGCACCTTGCACCTGTTGATTCCCATCGCAGGCACCAGTGAGCGGGTTACTGTCGTGGGTGCGGCACCAGGGGCAGTGGCTCCAGCAGTTGAAGCAGAGCAGGCGAGGTAATGCATGCGTACCAGTAATATATTTCTTTTGGCGGCCTTGATTCTTGCCGCAGTTCTTGGCATTAGCTTGGCGGATAACCCCTATCGCTTGGCTGAGCTAGGGCATCCCATCGACCAGCTGGCTTTGGATCATCGCGATAGTCCGTATGCCCACATAACCTGGGTGGTTTCCGAGTCAAACAACTACGCCGAACTGCGTTTTTTCGACAAGATCGAAGGGGGTGTCTGTTTACGTCCTACCTGGAGTGAAATGGCCGGCCTTGTTGATGATGGTTCCCTCGATCACATTGCCCAACCCCAATCTTTTGATGTGAGTGGAGCGCCGCCGCATCCACGTTCGTGGCCTCAGGGCAGGCCCAAACCCAATCCGGGGACCCTGACCAAAAGTGCCTACGTGATGATGTTTCCCGCGGGAATTATGCTCAATCAGCGACTGATGCAGCAGGCCGGCGGTGACCCACGGCAAGCGGCGCCGAACATTCTGATGATTGGTTTAGGGTCAGGGGTTGGTGTCAGTGTCCTGGCGCACCATTTCCCCGAAGCCTCCATCGCTGTAGTGGATATTGATGCGGCGGTGATCGATATGGTG
>REDP01000262.1 GCA_007693455.1 Planctomycetota bacterium
TGCGTGTAACGCTGGCTGGGATAATAATCTCGGTGAGACTCGTACAGTTCTCAAATGCCTCCGCCCCTATAACCTCAAGATTATTTGACAAGATAACCTCTTTCAAACTCACGCAGCCCCTAAGCACTCGGCGAGGAAGGCTCCTGACACCATCAGGTATCCGTATTCTTCTTAAATTGATGCAATTCTTGAATTGCCGAGCCTTTCCACTGAAAGTAGTGAGACTCTCTGGAAGCACAATTTCAGTGAGACTCTCACAGGTGTGGAAAGCGCCCTTGCCAATCCAGGTTACCCCTTCTGGAATGGTTATAGCCGTTAATCCGCGAGCCCATTTAAATGCCTCATCATGAATCCTCGTTACAAAATCAGGGATAACATAGGGGCCCTGACGCGTAGCGGGATAATGGCGAATTATCTCTATTTCTGTTCCCTGGTAGGTGGAGAAGAGAACGCCGTCAATGCTTCGAAACGATGGATTTCCCTCAGCAACATGGATATTCTGCAGATTCGTGCAGCGATTAAACACCGGCCGAGCCATATGCGTAACACTGGCAGGAATATAAACGTCAGTGAGTTGTGTATTGCGATTGAAGGCCAGTCGGTCAATGGAGACCAAGGTTTCAGGGAAACGCACTGAGGTAATGGTCTCTTGGTCTCGAAACGCCAAGCGGCCAATGGCGGTCACCGGTTTACCCTCGATTTCTGCTGGAATGACCAGGTCGCCCCCGGGTCCACTGTAGCCGGTTATGGTAATGGTGTTGTCTTCTGATGTTTCGTAGGTATAGTCAGATGCTTCGCTGGACCAAAGCGAGCAAGCGATCGTTAAGAGAGCTATAATGGAAAAGATATGTCTGGTTTTTTTTCTGAATACAAAACCCTGCTGTTGATTCATAAAATACCTCTCTTTAAGAATGTTGTGATGAGACAAAGGCAAGCGTTCCGACAACGATACAGACAAGGCTCAAGATGCCCCTTGGGATAAGAACAGGATGTTTTGTCATTGGAGATCTCCCCATGCGGTTGAGCACTGTTATGGCTACCGTGTTTGATTATCTTTACTGTTGATCATTCGAGTCATCACGCTGCGCCTGCAAGTCATCTGGATGAAACTCTCTTGTTGGCCGCCCATTCCACTCGAACGGCTCACCAACTTGCGGCCAACCCGACGCCCCCGCGGTGTGGTAAATCGTCACCCCGGCAGGGAAGTTATCCATTGCTGTATCCTCTGGTGCATCGCCAAGGAAGTAGATTTTTGTTAAGTTCTCACATCCCGCAAACACTCTTCCGCCCCTTCTCCCTCCAATGCGTGTAACGCTGGCTGGGATAATAATCTCGGTGAGACTCGTACAGTTCTCAAAAGCATTCGCCTCTATAACCTCAAGATTATTTGACAAAATGACCTCTTTAAGACTCACGCAGCCCTCAAAGGCACGGCGGGGAATGGCTTTAACCCCATCTGGTATTGTTATTCGCTCTAAGTTGATGCAGTCCTTGAATTGTCGGGCTGCCGAGCTGAAGGTGGTCAGGCTTTCAGGAAGTGCTATTTCAGTGAGGCTTTCACAGGTATGAAAAGCGCCCTTGCCAATCCAGGTTACCCCTTCTGGAATGGTTATAGCCGTTAAGCCGCGAGCCCATATAAATGCCCCATCATGAATCCTCGTTACAAAATCAGGGATAACATAGGGACCTTGACGCGCAGCGGGATAATGGCGAATAGTATCTATTTCCGTGCCCTGGTAGGTGGAGAAGAGAACGCCATCAATGCTGCGAAACGATGGGTTTCCCTCAGCTACATGGATATTTTGCAGGTTCGTACAGCGATTAAACACCGGCCGAGCCATATGCGTAACACTCGCAGGGATGTAAACATCGGTCAACTGGGTGTTTGAATTGAAGGCTAGTCGGTCAATGGAAACCAAGGTCTCTGGGAAGCGCACTGAGGTAATGGTCTCTTGCCCCTGAAATGCCAAACGCCCAATGGCAGTCACCGGTTTACCCTCGATTTCTGCTGGAATGACCAGGTCGCCCCCGGGTCCACTATAGCCGGTTATGGTAATGGTGTTGTCTTCTGATGTTTCGTAAATATAATCGCTTGCCTCGGCGGCTATGCCAGGTTGGCATGATATTATTACCACAATTACGATACTCGTTAAGTACCTGGATAACTTATGGCTGATTGATTGCATGCGCGACACGATATATCTCCTCGCTTTTGAGCAGGGGATGAAAAAGGGCGAAATCGTTCAATACAGGCAACTGAGAACGAAGCTTCCGCTGCGAAAATATTCATGATTCATCTCTGGTTTCCCCGCCGGATTGACGACCGCGAGTAATGGTTAGGCAGATGCTATTGTGTGCATTGAGCGGACTCTTAGCGTCGATGCGCCAAAGGTATGGCCCCCATCCGGACCGCAGCTGGAGGTCGTCCAGGGCAATGGTTTGACAGGTAATCTCGCTGGCCCCCGTAACCTGGACCATGATCTGGCCCTGGGAACAGGGCCAGATCCATCCCTGCGGAGAGAGCGAATGTGGCTGGCATGCGCTTAACCAAGCAATGCTGAGCTTAGCTGGCTGAGCGCAGTGGAGGGTATCGACGATGCGCGCCATGGCGGGGCCCTGTCGCCGCAAACTGACACTTCGATGACAGCTCAGCAGATGATCAGCCTGGGGATAGCATGGAGATAGTTCGGCGTGGACCTGAGCCAACTCCCAAGTGCTGGAGTAACACACCTTGCTGGCAGCCAAATCCAAATCTTCATAGGCTGGGTCGACAAAATGCCCGAATCCCGTTCCTGGAATTTGACCTTGACCATTAATGATTGGTGCATTATGGCCCCAGGATCCGACCCATGGAACCGAATAGCGACGAGGGGAAAAGTGATCGCTGCAATAGGTATCAACGCCGGGGTCAATGATCAGTGGGAGATGGTCCCAGTGAACGATAACCTGCCCGACATCCAGATGATTATGATTTTCGCGGTTGTGGCCAAACTTTACTGCCACGCAACACCCCTCTCCTGGGCTGGAGTGCTCACGCAGAATCGCCAGTTGCCCACTAGAAAACCAGGTGTCAGGACTTGACTTCGCCGCCGCCATTCTGCGTCCTTGAGGTGCGGGAGGATCATCATGGCTAATCCACCATAAGCGTCGCAACCGCGGTCCCAATCCGCCGCCACCCATGAGGGGGTTTATTGGCGAATGCCCTTGGGCCTGGTGACATTCCCAGCCACGTTGCTCCAGATCAGGGAGACCACAGCCCTGACCAAGGAGAATGGGAATTTCTGGATGAATCTGCAGCTGCGGCTTACTGTCGGCACAGCTTATCCAACGCCCATGCCCAAGATAGGTAGATGTAAGGTAATCACCCATGGCCCGTAATTTGGGAACAGTCAGCCAGCTTATCGCGCCATCACTGCGCTGGCGCAGTATTTCGAGCGCCACCACGCTCATCCCGGCACCGGCATTCCAATAGCTGGGACCCTCATCACAGTACCCGTCTGTAGGGATATGATCCAGATATCGCTGTAGCACGCCGCTCAATCGAGCCGTCAACAGACAGTCTCGCTGGCGGTCCTTTTCCACCACAGCACCAGCACTGAGAAGATTGGCAACAATCCAGGGCGACCAGTTGTGATGTCCATCCCACCAAAACCACTGTTCAGAGTTCAGGACCGGATCCAGACAACGCCGCTGTATTTCGCGGTGGATGCGCGGAATAAGCTCACTGCTCCAATCAGCGAGCACTTCGCTACAAAGATCGCATACCAATGCCAAGAGGGCGGCAGTTTCAGCAGCAAATAAATCGACCTGTTCTGCTGCCGGCGGTAAATCCTGCACAGCCCGCCGGGGCAACGCCGCCAAATGCCAATGCGCGGGCAGACACCACGAGCTTTCTTCGCAAAGCAGCCAGAGCCCGTCGACTAAATCATCGACCAGTGCCAGATCATTATCCATGCCCACCAATAGAGCGAGATCTGTAATGCGTTCACGACGAGAAAAATAGACCTCTTGAAATTCACTGCGATCACCATCTCTAGCGAATCGTCGAAGGAGGCGTGCCGGCAGTGCCGGCCAGGGCTGGTATGCCAAGTCCTGAACCCGCTGGCGAATTGCTTCACGATGCGACCGTGGCCATGGCTGGGAAAGCAAAGTTTGCCAAGCTGAACGCCTGGCAGCCGAAGGAAATAAACTCCCCGCGCCTGAGGCCGATAGCACCTTGTCCCAATACATAGAATCATTGTCTGGCCAGAGGCGCTTTGTCCCTAGGGCTCCTTCAACAGGATCGTCATGGCTGAGATCAACAGGCATATTATGATGCGCCTCCACTGGATGCTACCCCGTTGAGGCCCTTGGTGTTCTCCCGCTTAATCCACTCTCAAAGCGCAAACTGTCACATCTGCTTATAAGCCACTGATAAAACAAAGGATAGACAAAACAACTATTTATAAGATATTGATAAATCGGATCTTTTAACCTACCTCTTCCGATCACAGCGTAACCAGATCCGCCTCAGCATGTTTGCTTTTTCTCATCCTGTCCTGACGAAGTCTTATCCTTTTACCTCTCGTTTTACGCACAGGACATGGATCCGTGTAAACACCCTCCATATTCCAATGGCCACTGACACAAAAAAACCCTACAGCTCGGCCAGGGTGGAAATTCTGCCTTTCCCTCCATTAACTTACCGGTCAACGACAAGTAAAAACAAACGTAATCTAGGTCTGGCACTTAAAGGAACGCCAACCCTTTACCGAGACTGTCAATAAGTCAAAATGCCCTGACTCTGTCTCTACCACTTGCACCATATACTCACATAAAAACTATCTCCATACACCCATTCTTTCCAAGGAGCTCCTCGACATGTTTCGAATCCTCATTTGTTTTGTGGCCATCCCTTTGCTATTGCTTGGCGCCGTGACACATACCGCTTTTGCAGAAGAGGAGCCCGCACAAAACCAAAATGCCGCCACAGCAGCACAAATGGACAATTTCACTGGGGCTACTGGGGACGAAATTGCCACCACCGGTGAAACAACGGTTATCGATCAAATTCGCAATGGTGGAGTCCCGATGGGATTCCTCATTGCCCTGGCGCTTGTTGGCGTTGCGCTTATTTGCGAACGCTTTGCCAAGCTTACACGCGGCACCATTGCGCCGGACCATTTAATACATCTGGCCAAAACACACTGGGAGCAAGGAGACTATTCGGCTGTCGAAAAACTTGGCAAAGAAAGTCCCTCAGCCCTAGGTAAAGTTATTGCCTTCTTAGCGGAAAATCGGGACGCCCATTACGCTGCGCTGAATGAAGGCGCCAGTGAAATCGCTGCTCGCGAAATTCAAAAACACCAGCAGCGCAACTACTGGCTGGCAGTGGTCGGAACCCTATCTCCTCTGCTGGGTCTCTTGGGCACAGTCCTGGGTATGATTGCCGCTTTCCAGGCGGTGGCGATGGCGGGTGATATTGGTGATGTGTCCATGGTGGCAGATGGTATCTACAAGGCTCTAGCCACCACGGCTGCTGGTCTGATTATCGCTATTCCCACCTTAGGGTTCTATCACTTCCTCAAAGGCCGTACCAATCAACTTGCCCTAGAACTTGAGGACGCAGGTTCCCACCTGATTATCAAGTGGTTTGGCAAGGATGCAGGCAAGGAGGCTTAATTCATGCGGGCCAATCGCGAAGCGGATAAGGCACCGGGAATCATGATGGAGCCTATGATCGATGCAGTCTTCCTGCTGCTCATCTTTTTTCTCGTCTCTGCTACTATCCAAAAACAGCATAGCGAACTACCTATTGAACTACCTGACATCACCCAAGCTGAGATCAAAAAAGATCCGGACGACGCATTGATTATCAGCATTATGCCCTCTCCCGAGCGCGGCTTTCACTACCGACTTACTACGGTCGGAGCCACTCAGACTTCAGCTGGTGGGTCACGCGAAGATGTCACCCTCAATCAGTTAATCACTGATTTGCGTCAAGCGGCTTTCGAAAAGCCTGGACGCAAGGTGCGCATTGATGCTGATAACGCCGTACCCATGCATGTGGTGAGTCAGATTATGGACCACTGTAAATTGTACCAACTTAGAGACATTGGCTTACGCATGCGCGATCCCATGCGCTAGAAGTTCCAATGCGATCCATAATCTGGCACAAACTTACCTTTGCAAATCGAGGAGCCTCTAGTCATGAGACGCAAACGATTCAACGATGAAGAAGATCCCGGCATCATGATGGAGCCGATGATCGACTGCGTTTTTCTGTTGTTAATATTTTTCCTTGTTGCCGCTACGATTCGTCCTCAGCATCGTGAAATCCCTGTTCAATTGCCCTCTTTTGGCAATGTCATAGAGCCTGAGGAAGGTCATCTGACACCGCTGTTTTTGCGTCTTACTATGACCTCTGATTTTGATGATACCGGACGCCTGCATATCAATGCCGATGGCATCGTTACCACATTGCGTGAAGGAGTACATGGTGAACCGGTGGAAGTCAGCCGAGCTGAATTATTAGAAAAACTTGCCGAGGCCGGCCAGACAGGACAAGCAATGTTTGTCGAAACTCAGCGCGATATGCCCTATGGGGCAGTAGTTCAGGCCATTGGCTTGCTGGACCTTTATCGCGTGCGTAATCTAGGCCTACGCTTCACTGATCGTTATTCGCCAACATTTTAACTTCCATATTGTTCCAACGCCTTGTTGTGTTTTGACCAGACATAGGGGTTTTTATCATGCGTTTTTCACAATTACTGACTACCTGGGCAGTGCCTCTTGTCGTAGTCGTAGTCTCCATCCTAGTGATCTCCACCTTTAGCGGAGGCAGCGGCGGGGGATTTGGTTCTAGTTCCCGTGATATTGAAAGGGTCTCCAATCAGATTCGCGATCATGTTCGCAACCGATGGCTAGTGCAGACAAGGCGCATGCTTGAAATCAGTGCGGAAATGGAACAGGTGCGGCAAGAACATTTAGACAGGATTCGAGACGGTGGTCTTGGCGTAGATTACCTTGAAACCTTCGTCTCCATTGCCGTTGAAGAACATGCTAGGATTGACACCACCCTCTTTCAGGCTCTACGCGATCCTCATGTTCCACTGTCGACGGTTTACGCCGCAACTAAGGCTGCAGAGTTGCAGATGACCAATTGGTATCGTGACATACGAGCAGCGCAAAATGCAATTACCCTTGAGGTGCCTGCGGTCGATGCTCTAGGCTGGGTGAAGGTGGTGCAACCCCGTCGTCTCGAACTATCAATTGAGGACATTGATCGTCCAGCTATTATCAACCAAGCCCAACTTAGCGCCTTTCGTCGTCAAGTTTCTACCGGCGAATCAGAACTAGATGCCATGGTGCAGCAATCAGAGCGTATCTTAGAGCAGGCTCGAGACGCCCAGGGCGGTGCCACGGTTGAAGGAATTGCGATTATGGCCCCTCCCGGAGGGCCCGAGGGCAATCGCGGCGACACCCTGCGTCCGGATGAGTTGATGCCCTCGCGGGCAACCTCAGACGGTGGATTCAATGCAACCCCTGGACGCATTATTGATGGTAATGGTGAAGCTAACGACTGGATGTATGTTGATAAATGGTATGTTATGGGACCTTTCCCCAATCGGTTCCGTCAGAACCTGGATGCCAGTTATCTTCCTGAAACCATCGTTGATCTTGATAATGTCACCATTGGCATGGACGATGCTGAAGTTCGCTGGCGTTACTGGGACACCAAGAACTCCCGTATCGAGCCGGATCATGCCCCTCCTTACTGCGTGTATTATGGCTGGACCGAGGTGTATGTTGCAGAGGCAGGCAAGTATTGGGTGGCCTTAGGCAGTGATGATTTTGGGAAAGTGTGGATTAACGGCAAATTGGTTTGGATATCAAGCATGGAGCGAAAGACCTGGCGGGCTGATGAGGAAATCGCCGAATTTGAATTTAAACAAGGACTCAATGAAATTCTCTTTCGCACTGAAAACGCCGGTGGCACCATGGGTTGGTCGGTGGTAATAAATACCATGCCCAACGAATAGTCACTGCCATGCAACAGGCGGCTATCTACGAACGCCAGATTATCTTGTAAGGAGAAAATGTATGCTTGTGCTTCGCCTTCAGTTAGCTCTTTGCTTGGTGATGAGCACCCTCGGCATTGCTGCGACTTCCGAACCCTTACAGCAACAAACTGATATCCGCCTCTGGCAAGATTTACCCTCAGAAACCTTAATTGAGATCAATTCCCACCTCAACGATCGTCAACGCTTTGCCTGGTATGCGGATCCCGCCTTAGATGTCGCCAGCTTTCCAGGCCACAGCCTAGAGCTCCATGGTGAAACTCTTGCCGCAGCCTTGGATGCCTACTGCGCCAAAGCCGGGCTCGAATGGGTACACGGTGAGCGAGTGGTGTGGATTTACCAACCTGCAGATGATGAGCGCCTGTCGAAGCTAGCATCGCAACTGCGGAGTAAGGAGGCAAATCAGCGCATTGCCGCACGCAATGCCTTGCTGAATAATCCCTCACCCAATTCACTATCTATTGCGTTTCAAGCTCTTGGCGATGAAGATGCCGACATCGCCAATGAGGCTCTGTCAGGCCTGCATGATTTTTTGCATAGCAGCCCTGAATGGGGCCCCTCCATGCAGACTGCGATGACCCTTTTTGGCGACCCTGATTGGCCACGCAATGCCATCCATCCCTTTTTGCGCTATCACATGGATATTATGGCGCCTTGGGCTGCCTTACAGATCGTAGCTCAGGATAAGGCCGTGGCCGCTGCCATTGCCACTGCCGTAGAACGCCATCAAGACAGCATTGGTGATCACCTCGTCCTGGGCATGGCTGCTGCATGTGCTCGCCTCCCCGATACCGCACAACAAGCCCTTGCTCCCTGGTTTGATATCGGTGGCGGTTGGCAACAGCGCTATATCACTGGTCGAGCACACGCAGCATTAGACTTTGCCGGCGCAGTAGAACGGCCGAAGTTTACGCAACTTAAGCAGGCCGTTGAGGCCGCTCTGAATAAAATCTCCAGTGATGACCGTCGCGAACGACGGGATGGTCACAGCGAACTGAGCGACGTCCTTTCATCTCTGGCCCATCGTGGTGATGATCAAGCCCGCGACCTTATCTTATCCTTAGCCATGGATAAAGATCAGCCAGGCGGCGTGCGCCAAGCGGCCCTAGAGGCTTTGCAAGCGCTACCCCATACCAATATGATAGAGCCCTTGATCGCCCTTCATAAATCCTTGGATACAGACTCAGACCTTGATCGCCCCATTCTTGATGTGCTGCGTCAAATTGATGACCCTCAGGCCATTAAATATACCACCCCAGCCTTAGCGAAAACGATACAGGGACAGATTGCCAGTCTTGCTGATATTGGTGACTCACGCAATCACGAACGCCGTCGTCGCGATATTCGCAGCTGGCTTGAAGACATTGCCAGCAAACGCGGTGTATTACCGATTGCTGTGTTTGCACCACTTTTGCTGAGCGATCAAACTCCTCAAGAACTGCGTCGTGAAATGTGCAATCTGCTGCGCAACCACCGCCATCCAAGCATGGTAGAGCCGCTGGTGCAGGTCTACCAACACGATGAGTGGCCGGATGTTCGCCGTGCTGCCGCACTGGCTTTAGGCCAGAGTCGCATACCGGCAGCCATGGAAACCTTACGCGAGGCCCTTGCCGATCGTCGTAGCCCTTCAGCTCGGCAAGCTGCAGTGCAGGCGGTAGCCCGCGCCCGTGATAGCGAAAGCTTTTCTACCCTGGTGACGATGATTGATCAGAGCACCAGTAATGACGAACGCGTCTTCTTGATTCAGCACTTGGGCGTCATACGCCATCCAGATAGCGCCGATTATCTCGTCAACATCCTAAGTGATGATAACCGCTCCCACCTCGACCGCCAGGCCGCCGCCAGCGCCCTCTCCCTGGTTCCCACCACCCTGGCCAGGGAGGCCTTAGTCGCCATTGTAAAAGGCGATCACGATCTCACCCTCCAGCGCCAAACCATGAACGCTTTATCGCCGCGCTCACACGCTGATGTACCCATATTTGCCCCCATTCTCATTGAGATTATGGCCAGTCGCCCGCAGGACGAGTTGCTGCGGATGGTCGTCGATAGCCTGGTCCGTTGCATGGTGGGACTCGCTGCCGGCCATCCGCTCAAGGAACAGATTGAACAGGATATGCTGGCCCTGATTGCCGACGCTGAGGTAAGCAACAATGCCCGCCGTGGTGCTCTGGAGGCCTTTCAGTACAGTGACCAACCCGCGGCAGTTGCCGACCGCCTAGAAGTCATCCAAGCTCAAGAGCGTAATCCGATTATGCGCCGGTTTATTGCCCGGGCGGCCGAGGAACTTCGCATTAGGGAGCCATAAACGCTTCTTGCTGGCATCTCCGCCAGGCAAAAACCTTACGATTATTCGATCCTTGGAGCGCTTCTCGGCGCAGCATAGATATGCCATGCATTCACTATTGTGAAACCTTGCCGTAATAGTTGCAGACCAGCCCACTAGCCCTTTGACTTCTGCCAGGGCAAGTGTGTAATAGTATGCAAGGAAAGTCTATGAAACTTGCCATTGTTGGTGACTGTCACTGTATTGATCCCGAAGGGCCTGAGCCTGAAAAGGCCCAGGATAGGCACCATTTCCGCGACACCCAAATCTATCAACGGCAATTGCACGCGCTCATTCGCAGCGAATCGCCCGATCTCCTCATCTCTACCGGTGACATGGTGGACTGGTGCTCTCCAGCTAACATTGCCTATGCTCATCACCTGTTTTCCAGCATGGGGGTGCCCTGGCTGATGACTCCCGGAAATCATGATTTTAGCGGGACAGACCACCAACCACGCGATGACGCCCCCGACTTATGGCAGGCACATGGGGTAGAGTTGCATAATCGGGTTATTACTGCCGATGGGCTGCGCCTCGTGCTTATTGACAGCCACGACAGTGGAGTCCCCGCAGGCACCGGTGCCTGGTTAGATAGCTTGTCGGATACCTCTGAACCAATGGTGAGCGTCACCCATGTACCGTGGTATACACCGGCCCTGCGATATTTTTTTTTTTTTTTGGTAGAAAACCGAGATCTACTCATGTATATCCAGAGCTAATCGCCAGATTTCGATGATGCCCATGTTCGCTC
>REDP01000243.1 GCA_007693455.1 Planctomycetota bacterium
ACATCTCGGCGGGCAGCCCGGAGGGAGGGACGATGTCCCTCCTCAATGGTGGTGCGCGCATAAGGGGTGCTGATTTCACCACCACGGTGACTGCGTGCACAACGCTCATGGTGGGACACCGTCCCACCCCCCGAGCTATCCCGCGATTGACGTTCTTCGTTACACTGCGGTCTGGACCGATGGCATTTCGCTTGCGAGATCGGCCTGGAGCCACTCAAGCCCCACTCCATGTAAAAGACTGGACGATTTCCTTGTACTCAAGTGCATAAGCCCAGTAATCAGCACTTGACCAGGGCGCTGCGGGGTCAACCATGCCCTCTCTTATCCCTGAGCGTTGTTGCCTGGGGTGCGGCTCGTTGCGGATGGTAGTGGAGGAGTCTAGGGTTATGGCAAAAGAAAAGGCCAGTCAGGAAGAAATTTATCGTACGATGCGTCAGGATATTGAAGGGGGTGAATTTCCTGCCTCTTCACGCCTGCCTTCGGTACGTACCCTTGCCAAGCGCTTTAATGCGAGTCCCAACACTATTTCCAAGGTTGTGTCGCGCCTTATGGAATCGGGCTTGTGCTCGGCTCGTCGTGGGGTGGGGCTGTTTGTACGTAGTCTTCCCAGTCGCAAGCTCACCTTGCTGACTACGGGAACTGGCAAAACCCCTGGTGACGACTTGTATGGCTGGGTTGAGGCTCGTTTGACAGAGCGTCTGTCTGCTGAAGGCATTGAGATTGAGCGCTATCACACTACTTCAGATGACCCCAGTTATGGCCCATCCTTGGATCGCATTCGTTCTCCGGGAAAAGTGATTGTGAGTTTGGGGTGTAATCATGAGCCCCATCTCAAGGCTGTTGGAGATCTGCATCGCCCAACCCTGTGCATTGGTCATGCACCCAATCGCGCCAATTGCTCGTCGATTATTCCCAATAGTTTTCGCTCGGGATATCTGGCGGCTCGGCACTTGATTAAGAATGGGGCGCGTCGTATCGCCTACATTGGTCGAGTGCGTCGTATTCGTCAGGTGGCACTGCCTGAAGCCGAAAGCCTCAAAGAATTGGCCGGCGTTCAGACTGCCTTCATTGAAGAAGGTATGAATATGCGCCACGAACTGATCTTCCCTGAATTGGGGGCAGTGTCTGAGCGCGCGAGTAATCTGAAAGAAAAGCCCGATGCTGTGATTATGCCGGCGGTGGATGGGATTGAAGGCATACAGGCACTTAAGGCATTGGGCAATAACCTCCAACGAGTTATTATTGGCGATGACCAAGCGCTCGCCAAGGCAAAGCGACCAGCAGCAGTGGTCTTTCGCCGAGAAGATATCGTTGAGTTGGCTGGTCAGGAGATCATGCGGCTGCTGGGTGATGACCGTCGTGGAGTACGTTCGTTTATGGTTGATAGCGAGCTGGTTGATGAGGGCGAAACGCTCTCCTAGACGGCAGGCCCTAGCGATCTTTGAGGCTGCGCAATTCCTTCATCAGAGCCTTCATATCGGCAGGTAATGGACAGCGTAGATTGAGAGGTTTGCCGCGACCATCATGAGGAAGGCGCATGTGAATAGCATGGAGCATGTGTCGCCGCGTTAAGATGGGATCGCGGCGATCACCGTACACGCGATCACCATACAGAGGATGCCCCATCTCGGCAAAATGGATGCGGATCTGATGATGGCGCCCGGTGGCTGGTGTTACCTCTACCAATGAGGCATAATCGCCAAGGCGTTCGATGACCCGCCAGCGGGTGATGGCTTCTCGGGCATCGGGGCCGCGTCCGGTGCCCCATTTTTCAAAGCCCGGTTGCTGATCCTTGATGACCAGATATGTGCGCCGCTCGCCCTCTTCTTTGGGATGTCCACGGACAATGGCGTGATAGGTTTTATGTACTTGATGGTCACGAAACCAGGTCGAGGCCTCTTCGGCGCGCTGTGGTGTGCGGCCAAGAATGACCAGGCCGCTGGTATCGGCATCAATGCGGTGCACGGGGAACACCTGACATTCGAGGGCATCGCCGAGCAACTTGAGTATATGCCATTGTTTGCCGTCCTCGGTTGGAGTTACGGCTAAGCCAGCGGGCTTATCGTAGGCCAAGAGATCAAAGTCATCATAAATGAGCCGTTTGCTCTCATAGCGGGTGCGTGTTTGCTCGGCTGCCTGGGGCATGCGAACGTCCACCACATCCCCTTTGCGTACGCGCCGTGAGCCAAATGTTTCCAGCTGACCATTGACGGTGACATGGCCAGCCGCCAGCATGCGGCGTATGGCGCGTATGCTGAGCGTGCCTGGTAGGTTATCCTTCAGGTAGTGACCTAAATCGCTGCCTGCCTCAGGGGCGCTCACTACCCGTGCATCTGGTCCTGGGCGATACGGTGCAGGGCGTACTGCGGCACTGCCTCGCCGCTGCTGTTTGGGGTTACTGTTTGCGTGGCGCGGGCGCCTTTGGGCAGAACGTGAACGGGGTCCAGGTTTTGGCATGGGGGTACTTTCACAATTAAGGAATCAAGATCTTTAGCGAGTGAACAAGAAGTGAATGTAGCTGCTCTATGGTTCTGGCGAGGATGCGTCACCATCGGGGGCGACCAAGGCCTCCAAAAAAGCTTCAATGGTAGTGTGTGGCCAGTCCTCAGGAGCATTAAACGCCATATTGGTGGCGGAGATGCCGGGCACAGCAGCGAAATTGCGCAGTCGAAACACGTAGGCGGTATTGTCCCCGCGTACGCTTAAACGTGAGCCTTGAGGTCGTTTGAGGCGTTCAAATTCCCGTTCATGGCTAAAGGTCATGGTAAATTGGGGGATTCCATCGGCGACCAGACTGGCGCTACTGACATTCATGCCGTTGAGATGAAGGTGCCACTCAAGTTTGTCCCCATCCAGATCACCCAACAGCACATGCTCCTTTTCATCATGCCAACGCCAGTTATCTGCATCCACCATGGGCCCCAGACGTAATATGGTAGCCATGGTTAAGAGCTCAGAAAAGGCGGCGCCTCCAGCGGCATCGCCAGCAGCAACGGCGGCGGCAATTTCTTGCAAGGTTCCGCTGACGCGTTGTTTATCACGTACGAGAGCGCCCTCAAAACTACCATCAGGGGCGATGATGCACTCTAAAAAAGGGACATTGTATTTGGTGCAACTCATGCGCAGACTGCCATCGTGCTGCGCCCAGAGGGTAATGTTAAAGGCGAGCATTTCACCATCAGCGGGCCGTGCAATAATCCGCAGGTCAGCGGTGACCGCCGTGGCAACGCCGTAGGTGGTGCGGAGGTTGCGGATCTGATCATCAGCCTCACCGCGACCAGCCATGGCACAACCAGAAGCAATCAGCAACACGAGCGCAAGTATTCCTAGAAAGAGCCTATTTATCATGGCTGATATCATTATCTCCACAGGCTTCACGCAATGGGCGAAGCTTTTTGATCAGCAGGGTCGGCGCAAAGCTTGCCTCCGGGATCGCCGATCTCCTGATCGGCCGGCAAAAAGAATCGGAATAGGGCGCTTGTTGCGCTCAAGCATGCACCGCGAAGCGGGCATTCCTTGCCCAAGGTGAGTTTTGCGCCGCCTTGTCTTGATCAGCAGGGCCTGTAGATGCGTGGTTGGGCCATGGTGGGCGAAGTTCATCCCATTCAGAACGCCTTGTGAAGCCCAGGGGGGCAATATTTGCAAGGGCCCTTGATCTCAGAGCATCAAAGTGGGGCGACCACATTGCTGGTTCGCTGATTGGTTATTGCTCTTTGCAGCACATCCTGCGTGCTCGGTGCCGGCCAATGCATTGTTTTGTGATGCAGCGGTCTTTGCGACGATTGGAGTAATGTGCTGCGTTGGGTAGCAGGTTCTGCGCCGAGATATCATTGCCCTACTCGCCAGGGCTTATACCCTCCTGCCGCCGTTTCGAGGCTTGGGCGTATGATAGCGGCGCATGTATCAGCATGAACCGTAACTCAATCAACGTACCCCTGCAATTCGTGCCGAGGAGATGCTCGTGCTCATGTTGATCGTACCCATCATAGCCTGCCTACTCGCTGCAGCGCTTACCTACCCCGTGTTGCGATTGCTGCCACGCTTGGGCTCATGGCTACTGGCGGCCATTCCCCTGCTGTGCTGCGCCTGGTATCTGTTGCAGATTCCTTTGGTAGTGGCGGGTGAGATGCCCACCCTCTCGATTCCATGGATTGCTGGGATGCATCTGGATATCGGCCTACGCCTTGACGGTTTAGCCGTGCTTATGGGGGTGGTGATTACTGGCATTGGCGCGGCTATTGTGTGCTATGCTGGTGGATATTTAGACGGAAAACCATCCAAACCCTATATAATTTCCTGGTTATTGGTGTTTATGGCGGCCATGTTGGGCTTGGTTACCGCCGACAATACAATTTTTGCCTTTGTCTCTTGGGAGGCTACTTCAATAGCATCCTTTATGCTGATCGGCACTGGCGGTCACGAGGGGCGTCTCGCGGCGCGGCGCGCCATGCTGATTACTGGTGCTGGAGGTCTGGCTTTGCTGGCTGGTGTGGTATTGCTGGCCTTTGCTGCCGATACGGGCGCGGGGCCTGTGTGGACGTTTACCGGCCTGATTGAAAATGCTGCCCATCTTCAGCAGAGCCCGCTGTTCATTCCTGGGCTGCTCTGTGTCTATTTGGGTGCTGCTACCAAGAGTGCACAATTCCCCTTCCACTTCTGGCTTCCCGGCGCCATGGCAGCGCCCACTCCCGTAAGTGCCTATCTCCACTCAGCCACCATGGTGAAAGCGGGGGTATTCCTCCTGGCGCGCATGCATCCAGCTTTGGGTGCCAATCCCGTGTGGTTCTGGGTATTGACCCTGGCTGGATGTGCCACGGTGCTGTGGGCGGCCTTCCGAGCCCTCCAGGTGAAAGACCTCAAGGCACTACTGGCCTATACCACCCTCATGGCCTTGGGCACCATTACCGTCTTATTGGGACAAGGGACGGGGCAGGCGGTCTTGGCGGCCATGGCCTTCCTCTTTGCCCATGCCTTTTACAAAGGCGCGTTATTTATGGTTGCGGGCTCCGTGGACCATGCCTGCCATAGTCGTGATTCGGAGACCTTGGGTGGCCTGCGTCGCGCCATGCCATGGACTGCTGCAGCGGGATTGATCGCTGGCCTTGCCATGGCGGGCATGCCGCCGTTGGGGGGATTTGCAGCCAAGGAATTGGTGCTTAAGGCGGGCCTGGAAACCATTCCAGTCCTCTTCTGTTTATTGATCGGCGCCATTGTTTTTGTTTCGGTTGCCTGGTCAGTGGTGATTCGTCCTTTCTGGAATGGTGGCGAAGCTCGGCCTGGTCATCCCCATGAGTCCCCACCATCAATGATTGTTGGCTTTATGTCCTTGGCCATAGTGGGTCTTGCCTTGGGTATTTTCGCCCCCTGGGTGCACGGCAACATCCTTACGCCAGCCGCCGAATCCGTACGCACATTTGATACTGAGTGGAGCTATGGCTTTGCCTTGTGGCATGGCATTGGTACAGCGCTCTTTTTATCGGCGGGCGCTATTATTGCTGGTGTATTCGTTGGTTTGCGTGCCATCCCCACCCGTGCTCGTCTGCAGGGCATTCCCCGCGATCGCGGGGTAGTGGTGCACGACTGGTTTTGGAAGCATTTCATTAACGGCGGCAAGCAACTTACCGCAGTCATACAAAATGGCAGCCTCTATCGTTATATCGTGGTGGTGCTGGTCTTTACCATCGCGACCACCTGGTTCGTATTCTTGCGCAGTAGTCCGACCTTGCCTTCGTGGTCGGGATCCTTCGCAGGCCTGGATTTCTTTGACGTGGTTTTGGTGATAATCCTGGTCCTATCGTCCCTGGTGATGGCAACCTCCCAATCTCGGCTTGGTGCTATTGCTGCTTTTGGCGGAGTTGGGGCAGGGATTACCGTATTCTTCCTGCGCTATGCCGCGCCAGATCTTGCAACAACCCAGTTCCTTGTTGACGTGCTTACCGTCATTTTGCTGGTATTAGCTTTCCGTCAACTTCCTGATTATCGTCTGGGGGGCCGCCCACCGCTTACCAAAGCCTTGAGCGCAGTGATTGCAGGTATGGTCGGCATTATGGTTACCGCGAGTGTGCTGGTGGCCCAGCATATGCAGCAGTTTGCCAGTAAGGTTTCGGCCGAGCATGCCATTCAGGCGGTTCCTGAGGCCCATGGGCGCAATATCGTGAATGTGATTCTCGTTGATTTCCGAGCCTTGGATACTTTTGGTGAAATTGCCGTGCTTGGTATTGCTGCCCTGGGCGTGGTCTTGCTGCTGCGACGGGTGCGACAACGAGACTCGGGCGAGCTCCCCCGTTCAGCCTCAGAGGAGGGCGCGACATGAAATATGCCGGCGGATCAAGTGGCAGTATCATTCTCGGCGCGGTGGCGCGCATCCTTATGCCGCTATTGATTATGGCGTCGATCTTCATTCTCCTACGTGGTCATAACGAGCCAGGAGGAGGATTTATTGGCGGTCTTTTAGGTGGTGTGGCTTTTGTTCTGACGGCAGTGGCTTTTGGTCCATTGGCGGCGCGTCGGGCACTAGGTATCTCTCCCTATTCGCTCATCGGTTGGGGATTAGGTTTTGCGATCCTTGGCGCGTTGATCCCTCTCCTGCTCGATCAGATATTCTTCTCGCCTGCCTGGACCAGCTTCATGTTCTTTGGTCAAGAGGTCAAAGTGGGGACGCCGCTCGTGTTTGATATAGGGGTTTACCTTTTGGTGCTTGGTATTGCCGTTGTTTTTGTGCTGAGTCTTATGGAAGTTGATTTTGACGACCATGACCCTGAGGGCATGGATTCCGATCATCCCTGTATGGCCGATGATCCACCCCCCGAGACAGGTAAGGAGGGCTCGCCATGAACGTTTTGATGGCGGTAGTGGTTGGGGTGATGGTGGCCTGCGGTCTCTATCTCATGATGCAGCGACGTTTATTGCATTTGCTGCTTGGTATCGCCTTGCTGGGAAATGGTGTCAATGTGTCGATCATTATTAGTGCCGGCATTACCCCCGATAACCCTCCAGTGATCCCCGCAGACCGCGATGTTCCCCTCGAACCCTATGCCGACCCACTGCCGCAGGCCTTAGTGCTAACGGCTATTGTTATTGGCTTTGGCGTGCTTGGTTTCGCCGTGGCTTTGGCTTGGCGCAGTTTCCACCTCAGTCGTGACGATGATATGGACAAGTTAGTGACCACTGAAGGTTTTGGCAGCCCTGAAAACAATCGACCACCGCGCGGAATACCGCCGCCTGATCCTGATCCAGGGCCGGCCTCATCCGAGCATCAGCACAAGGAGGCATCGTCATGAATATGATCGCCATGCCTTTGGTGGCTGCGGTAGTGACCGCGATTATTTGTTTGCTGGTGCGCCGTAGCCCCACCACCCAGCGCCGCGTAAGCATTCTCGGCGGCATCGTCCAGCTTGCGGTCTGCATTGATCTCCTTGTTGCCAGTATGAGTGGCATACAGGTTTTACATGTGGGCAACTGGACAGCGCCAGTGGGCATTGCCTTGGTAGTGGATCCGCTGAGTGCAGCCTTAATTACCCTTACCGCCTTAATGGGGGTGAGTGTGTTGTGGTTTGCCCGCCATGAAGTGGACGATGTTGATAAACGACAAGGTTTTCACCCTCTGGTGCACATGCTGATTTTTGGGGTGTACGGCGCCTTTATGACCAGCGACTTTTTCAATCTCTATGTCTGGTTCGAGGTGCTCCTGATTGCCAGTTTTGCATTACTCGTGCTTGGCGGAGGTGCCAAGCAAACCGAGGCGGCAGTAAAATACATGGCCCTCAACCTAATAGGGTCGATGTTTTTCCTCTTCTCCTTGGGCCTGATCTACGGTGCGGCTGGTACCTTGAATATGGCCGATTTAGCAGTGGTTATCGCTCAGGCTCGTGAAGATGGTAGTGCTGGTATCTATGACGTTGCAAGCATGCTGCTGGTCATCGCTTTTGGTTTAAAGGCTGGTATATTCCCGCTCTACTTCTGGTTACCGGCATCCTATCATACGCCCTCGGTGGCTGTTTCCGCCCTCTTTGCAGGCCTGCTTACCAAGGTTGGGCTCTACAGCCTCACCCGTACCTTTACTTTGGTGATCCCCCCCGGCACCGGCTATGCACATGACTTGCTGTTGGTTTTGGGTATTCTTACCATGATCTTAGGGGTGTTTGGCGCCGCGGCGCAGTCAGAGATTCGCCGTATCCTTGCGGTGCATATTATATCCCAGATTGGCTATTTGGTGGTGGCGGTTGCTTTGGCAACTCCCCTGGCTTTGGCAGCCTTGGTGTTCTATCTCATTCACATTATTATTGTGAAGGCAAACCTGTTCCTCGCAGGCGGTTTGGCAGCGCGTTTAGGAGGGGGAGAGTATCTCTATAAGATGGGTGGCATTGCTCGTGTGTCGCCGATGTTAGCAGCTCTCTTTCTGATCTCGGCCTTATCCTTGGCAGGACTACCGCCGTTCTCGGGGTTTGTCGCTAAATTAGGGGTGGTTATGGCGGCCGTGGAGGCGCAGGCGTATATTACCGTTGCCGCTGCCTTAGGGGTGGGCTTGCTGACCTTATTCTCCATGTTGAAAATCTGGTACGAAGGCTTCTGGAAAGATGCTCCTGAAGGCTGGGAACCTCATCCACCAACCCCAGACTTCATTACGCACTGGGGCTGGCGTCTGGCGCCGATCATTCTGGTGACGGTTATCATCTTAGGACTGAGTGTCTTTGCTGGGCCGATCTTTAGTTATTGTGAACTGGCGGCGCATCAGATGCTGGACCAGGCCGGATACATCGAAGCCGTCTTGGGGCCAGAGCGGGCCGCTGAATATAGCGCTCTCAATGCCGCCGCGCAGGGAGGACAGCCATGAAACGCCTATTATCCCTGCACTTATTGCTCATTATTGGCTGGGTAGCCCTTACGGGAGATTCCAGCCCGGGAAATATCTTCCTTGCCGTAGTTGCTGCTAGTATCGGCTTATGGCTTTCTCGGCGGGTACTTGAAGCCAATGAATATCTGCATCGCATACCCTTGTTTTTTGCCTTTATCGGCCGTCTGTTGTATGATTTATTGATGTCGAGTTTGATTGTGGTGCACGATGTGTTTACCCTGCGGAACCACTACAAACCGCGTATTCTGAAAGTCCCCGTGGCTGGTCGCAGTGATCTCGAATTGGCATTCTTTGCCAATTGTATCACCCTTACTCCAGGTACTACGGCCCTGGACGTTACTGAAGATCGCCAGTACATGATTATCCACGCTATGTACGCCGAAGATGCCGAGGCCATTCGGCGGCAGATGTCCGATGATTTAGAGCGGCGTCTTTTGCGGGTAATGCGTGGCGATGTCCCCCAAGATCCTTCTCAAGAGGAGACGGTTCCATGCTAAGTATTGCTGTCTCTGTCGCAGGCGGGCTGATTGTGATCAGTTTACTCTTATCGCTGATTCGGCTCCTGCGTGGTCCTACCCTCGCTGATGCGGTTATTGCCTTGGATTTGATTACCACCCTTGCGGTGGGTGCCATGGGGGTCACGGCCTTGGCCACCGGGCACAAGCTCTACATCGACATTGCTTTGGTCGTTGGTTTGGTTGCCTTCCTTGCCACTGTTGCCTTGGGCACCTTGGTTGAATATGAAGGACGGAGGAAGGACGCATGATTACCGATATCCTCGCCTCCATTTTGGTAGTCGCAGGCGCATTTTTTATGTTTACTGCTGCGGTGGGCATAGTGCGTATGCCTGATATTTATACCCGTCTGCATTGCTCAACCAAAAGCGCTACCCTTGGCATAGGCCTTATTTTATTATCTGTGGCAGTGGCCAGTGGTGAAGGTGCGGTATGGGCCAGAGCCATTGCTGGTATCGCCTTTTTTATGCTCACAGTCCCCGTGGGTGGTCACATTCTGGCCCGAGCTGGCTATCGGGTGGGCGCCAAGCAGTGTGCGGAAACCCTCTCTGATGAATGGGCTGGTGAAGGTGGTCCAAGTACTGCGCCTGTATCGGAGGAAACGCGCCGCTTTGAAGCCGTGCGCAAGGAATCATGAGAACATGGTACTGGTGGACGCGTAGGCATGTGTGAAGACCTGCCTGCCGACCGTCGCCGCCGTCAGCGCCTCCTGCGTTCTTTAGCAGGGTGCATCCATGACCCTCGCATTGCCGCGGCCTTGCAGGCCATTCCGCGTCACTACTTCGTGCCAGACATTGTCCGAGCCCAGGCCTATGATGACACCGCCCTCCCCATTGGCTCAGGGCAAACCATCTCCCAGCCGCAGGTGATCGTGCTCATGCTTGAGGCCCTGGGGGTAGAACCGGGTATGCGGGTGCTGGATGTGGGCACCGGATCGGGTTACGCCGCAGCCCTGCTGTCCTATCTCACTGGAGCAACAGGTGTGGTTCATAGCGTAGAATTCCATGCCGATTTACTCACCCAGGCGCGCCGCTCACTGGCGCATTTTGGCGCCAGTGCCGCCGATCATGGCAGGACCGCCGCTGGAGATGCGCATGCTCCGGTTCATCTGCATCAGGCCACCAGTACCATTGGCCTGCCCGAACATGCTCCGTACCAGATTATTCACGTGGCCTGCGCGGCCCAAGCGGTCCCTGAGGATCTGTGTCAGCAATTGGCCGTTGGTGGCCGCATGGTATGCCCCATTCACCACGGTCCGCAGGAGCAGCGCCTCCTGCTGATCAGCAAGCAAGCCGATGGCAAGTTTGAGCACAAAGACCTCGGCGGAGTCCTCTTTGTGCCCTTGCTCAGCCCTTGAATAACCACAAGTGCCACAGTGCTTTCATGCGTCCAGAGAGAGAGTTCGTCTGGCGAGTGCCATATCTAATGGCGGGGCATGATGTTTTGCATGATGGAAATTCCCAGGTCACCATAGACACAGAGGACAATATTGAAGCTATTTGACCTCCACATGAGCCCCAGACATTGATGTCGTCACTATTTTGTGCCAACGTTCGCTTGTCGCCCGCCTATCGTACATCCAAGCTTTCCAGAGGCTAATGCCCCACCTGCCACTGACGGGGCAGGCGGTGGTATTGCAGCGGGGGATGCCCATACATGGGCAGGACCTGGGCAGTGGGGATGCGATAGTGACCG
>REDP01000268.1 GCA_007693455.1 Planctomycetota bacterium
TTCGTGCGGTGGTGTAAATGAATACACGAACCCAAAACGCTTCATGCCATTGATCTCCTGATCGGCCAGCAGAAAACGCCCTATGGACGCTTTCTGCACTAAAAGTATGCACCGCGAAGCGGAAATTCCTTACCCAAGGTGAGTTTTGCGCTGCCCTGCTGAGGCCTGCTGACCGCTTCTTGTACCTGCCGCCACTCCAGCAAGCTAATGGTCAGCGTACACGAGGAGGATCTATGCAAAATCGGGTGGTCGTGATTACTGGTGCATCGTCGGGAATTGGCGCGGCTACGGCGCGCCGTTTGGCTACGAGTAGTCGCTTATTGCTAGTGGCCCGGCGGCAGCAGCGACTGCAAGACCTCGTTGCCCAGATTAACGATGAAGGCGGGAGTGCCCATGCTCTTGCCGTGGATGTTACCGCCGATGATGCCCCGGCGCGCATTGTTGCCGCCTGCCGTGAGCACTACGGCGGCATGGATGTGCTGATTAATAACGCAGGAATATTTACTACTGCTGATCTGGCCGCGAGTGATGATCAGCACATTGCCCAGCTTCTGGATCTGAATGTGCGGGTGCCCATGGCGCTGACCCGTGAAGCCTTGCCATTATTGACGGCTGGCGGTGGCGGTTGGGTGGTGAATGTGTCATCGGTGGCTGCCACCACGGCATTTCCTGGCTGCGGGGTCTATGCCGCGAGTAAGGCCGCCCTTGAGCAGTGGTCTGCGGTGATCCGCGAAGAGTTGCGGCAGCAGGGCGTGCGGGTGAGCGTGATTGCACCAGGGGCCACGGATACCGAAGTATGGGATGGCCGTCAGGTCTCGCGTCAGGGCATGTGCCGCGCCGAAGACGTGGCGGCAGCCATCCATTATAGTCTCGACCAGGCGCCATCGGTATCAGTAGATCGAGTGGTAGTTGCCCCACCAGCGGGTGCGCTGTAGATGTTGCATCGCTGCCATGTGCCACCTGAGGCGGCAGGCCAGCGCTTGGATCAATGGCTTGAGCAGGCCTTAGATGGGTGTTCGCGTTCGTTAGTGGCGCGCTGCATCCGTGACCAGCGCTGCGAGATGTCGGCGGGCAAAGTCAAGCCAGGCTATCGTCTGCGGGGTGGTGAGGTTATTGACATTGAAGTGCCAGAAATTGAACCCCTGGCGATTCATCCCGAAACCATCCCCCTAGCCATACTCTATGAAGATGACGACCTCTTGGTTATTGATAAGGCTCCAGGAATGGTTGTGCATCCCGCGGTGGGACATCGCTACGGGACGGTTTTGGCGGCTGTACTTGGACGCTATGGGAGTTGCGCCGATGATCCCCAGGCTCCTGGGCTGATTCACCGTTTGGATGCGGATACCTCTGGGGTACTGGCGATTGCTCGGCATCCCCAGGCCCTCACCTATTTTCAAGATCAGTTTCGTCAGCGTCAGGTGGAAAAGCGCTACTTGGCTTTGTGCGCAGGCACGGCGCGCAGTGATTGGTGGACCTGTCGCGAGGCCATTGGCCGCCATCCCAAAGATTTTCGCAAGCGTAGTGTGGTGCCCTCGGAGCGCAGTGGTGCGCGCTCTGCCCATACCGATTTTCGCGTACGGCAACGCAGCCCCCATTATATGGCAGTGGAGGCGTGCTTACATACCGGTCGCACCCATCAGATCCGGGTGCATTTAGCCCATGCTGGACATCCCGTTTTGGCCGATGCGGTGTACGGTCGCCATGGTCAATGGCCTCTGCAGGGGGCGCCCATCCTGCAGCGCCAAGGATTGCATGCTTGGAGTCTCGGACTGAGTCTAAGCGATGGGTCGTTCCGTCGTTTTTTTGCCAGCGTACCCGCCGATATGGCAGCGTTGGTTGATCCAACGGTACTCAATGAAGGACCAGTCCTCAGCGATGGGGATCAACCTGCTGTGGCCTCAGCCAAGCCCTAGAGCCAGCGGTGGTCAGGACCGGGATCAGTGAGGCTATCAAGCCATCCGGCATTGGCCTGGGGGTGGCTGTCGTAGTCGGGAATATAGGGTTTGATGTCGAGTACGGGCGTGCCGTGGAGCAGGTCGTGGTCTCGGATCAGCAGTTTGCGCCCCTGCACATTGAGCAGGCGTACGCAGCTTAAGCCCACCGGATTGGGACGATGCGGCGAGCGGGTGGCAAAGACTCCGCGATGATGGATGTCGCGTGGAGGCACTACCATGGGCTTCCAGCCGCGACTGTAGCTCAGCCAGAAAATAACCCAGATACGGTCAAAGCCTTGGACATCGCGGGCGCAGTTTTGCAGGCCTCGTCGTAAAATAATCCAACCATCGGCGGGGTCACTGCTGGTGCCTGGTTGCCGTGGGGTAGCAAAATGGTTGCGGTAGGGGGAATGGACTACGCCCACTGGCTGCATCGGCGGCAGGAGCGGCAGACAGTCAGGATCTTCTTCAACCGCAAAATCTTTGGCCGCAGCCGCGTCAATATCCTGGGGCGCAGTCATGATGAGGGTTTGCGCGGCAGGGCGCGCATCCAGGTACCTGATGCTGAACGTGCCGGTATGGGCCCAATGCGATGGTTGCTACGCAGGGGCATGCCTTGGGCCGCCTCCCATAGGCTCATCAAATACCCCACGTCGGCGCCAGGATCATGGTGGTCGTGGCGCAGCTCATTGAGTTGATCGCTGAGACGTTGCATCCGGGCGGCCGCTTGCCATTCCATTTCATCGCCGCGTTTGAGTAGGGGGATCAGGAGGTTTTCAATATGGGAGAGGGAAAAGGGTGGAGACTGCTCAGCGGCTGAAAAGAGGGCCTGGAGCCACATGCCATCGTACTGCGGCGCATCAGCCCACACCACTTGTTCAGCAAGATCATGGCATATTTCTTCGCAGACATAATCAGGTGCCCAGCCATTGGCGACAAGGCGTTCGCGATCAAGGCCGTGGATGGCTTCACTGGCGGGATCCCAATCAACCCATTCGGGTACATCCTGGGGGGAAATCAGGAAACGGCGAATTTCCCCACATGGCTTATTCCAGGCCACCGCAATAGGAAACGATTGCCGCGAAAGACTGCTGGCTTCAAAGTCGATGAAACAGGGATACTCCACGCATACCGCCTTAAACAAGATCACCATCAAACGATGGCAACGCATTCCATGCACCAATAAATATAGCCGTAATTACCTCCCATGCCAGAAGTGATTCTGTCGCAGGTGCATGCATCACCCAGCATTGCCCAGCCCACGGGGCCTCAGCAAACGCATGGCTACCTGCCCAAGGTAGTCATGCGCTGCTTATCAATCCTTCGCACTGTCGAGCACTGGGCATGGATCTGGTTGCCTTTATGAGAGGGTCACCAGTCTCATGCCATGGCGTTACTTACATGGCACTTTCCGCTTCCCCGTACTCATACTGGTGTGTTGGCAGGCAATGCCCGCATGGGACTGATGATCTGGGGCGATCAGGCCTTGCATCTTACCGTGGCACGGGCGGGCTTTTGGGACCATCGTGGAGCCAATGATTTTAGCGCCCGAGCCAACTATGAGCAGGTTGCAGATCTTCTGCAGCGTGGCGACGGGGAGACTTTGCAGCGGCTTTTTACTGCTTCGCAGGCTGACCCCAGTCAGCCGCCTTGTCCGACGCAGTTGGGCTTGGCTCGTATTGAACTCCATTTTATTGAGGATCTGCGTCCTCGGCAGGCGGTACTGGATACCTGCACGGGCTCCATTTGCGTCACGCTGGCCAATGCTCAGGGCCGCAGTCTTGAGCTTACCATTGGCCAAAGCATGGATCAGGAATTAGCCTGGATTCAGGGCCCATGCCAATGGCGCGAGATGGTGTCCGGGTTGCGTGTGAGGCCCTCATGGGAGTGGATTGGTGCAGAGCGTTCGCCCTACGGCATGCAAGCACCGCGCCTCTGGCAGGATAACGGCACGCATCCCAGTGGTGGTATGGAGCAGGCACTTCCCGAAGATGATGCTGCAGCCCTGGCCTATGCTTGGCGTGAAGATGCCTTGGCAGTGGCCACCAGTCTCGGACCCGCCCCCTATACGCAGGCCTTAGCCCGCGTCCAGGAGAGTGATCTTGCAGCCGCCGAGCAAGCCCGCGCCCAGTGGTGGCAAGCCTATCAGGCCAAGAGTGCGCGATTGCAGGTTCCCGATGCGGTGATCCAGGAAATATGGGATTATGGCATGTATAAGCAGGCCTGTCTGACTACTCCCAATGGGCTGGCGGCGACTCTGCAGGGGCCATGGCTGGAAGAATATCAGGTGCCGCCGTGGAGTTGTGACTATCACTTTAATATCAATATCGAGATGATCTATTGGCCCTGTTTGGCCACTGGTCACGGTGAACATCTGCAGCCCTTATGGCAACTGATACGGGAGTGGATGCCGCAGTTACGACACGTTGCACAGCAATTTTTTGCCAGCGATGAGGCGTTAATGCTTCCCCATGCGGTGGATGATCGTTGCCGCACGGTGGGCGCGTTTTGGACCGGGTGTATTGATTCTGCCTGCACCGCCTGGATGGCGCAATTGGCCTGGCAGCACTATCAACATAGTGGCGATCAAGACTTTCTTGCTGAAACGGCCTGGCCCCTTTTACGCGGAGCCTTTGCTACCTACTGGGCAATGCTAGAAGAGGATGGAGATGGTGGTTGGTGTTTGCCGGTATCGGTGAGCCCGGAATTTAAAGGCGCACGAGATGATGCCTGGGGCCGCAATGCCAGTTTTCAGTTAGCAGCGGTGCATTTCCTTCTGCGCACCCTGCCCCAGGCCGCGGCAGTTCTGGGACAGTCAGAGGATCCTCGTTGGCACATGCTCCGGCACGGCCTCCCTCGCTACAGTGTTGGCGATCATCCCATTACCCTGGAATACCCCGAACGCACCCGCCCCCGCTTAGAATTATGGGAGGGCATGGATCTTGTTGAATCACATCGTCACCACTCCCATTTAGGAGGGATCTACCCCTTTTGCATCATTGATCCACGCAGTGCCGAGGATGCGCAAGTGGTTGCCAATAGTATTCACAATTGGATTCGCAAAGGGCCAGGAGCCTGGAGTGGCTGGGCGGTGCCCTGGGCGGCAAGCATTCTTGCCCGTTGTGGGCATGCCCAGGGGGCAGTGGCGTGGCTGCATTTTTGGCGTCAGCACTTTACCAACGAAGGGCGCGGCACCCTCCATGATGCGGCTTTCTATGGTGCGAGCACCCTCTATCAGCTGGGGAGTGGGAGTGCCGGAGAGGGCGGGGCGAGCGATGAAATCATGCAGATTGAGGCAGGCCAAGGGGCTCTCAACGCAGTATGTGAATTATTGCTGCAAGATTGTGGCGAGGTTATCCGTTTAGCCCCAGCCATTCCCGACTCGTGGCAAGGCTGGAGTGTTTGTGGCCTGCATGCCGCAGGCGGTTTGGTGATCGATATGCATGGTGCTGGGGGCCGCTTGCAGCAAGTCGATATACAGGTTCAGCGGAGCGGCCTTGTCTGCGTGGAGTGTGATTTAGGGCCGCGCTGGACATGCAATGGGGCGGCGCAGGAAGGCCGCCGCTTGCGCCGCACTTGCCAAGCGGGCGAGGTGCTCATCCTGCAAGCATTGTAATGACGGACTTCGCGCGAGCCCATGCGGACGCGGCAAGGAGCATGTATTTATGGGCTACGCCTTAATTCTCGCAGTGGTGGTGCTGGTGGGCAGTATGATTGCCTTGGCGGTACTGGCTCGCCGTGCCTCGACCCAGGCCTTTGTTGACGGCCTAGATGATTTTGCTCAGGCTCCTGGCCCGCGCCGCTGTGAACTGGCAGCTGGAGTGCTGCGTCATCTCAAGCGCGTGGACCCCCCGCAACGGCGTCAGGAAATCTGGGACCATATCGAAATGCCCTTACTCGAGGCCCTTCCCGATTGTCCGCCAGAACTCAAGCCCATTCTTATCAATCGCCTGGATGAGCTCTATCGCAGCCTCAAGCATCGTGATTATCAACGGCGTATTATGACCATGCGCAATAGCCTGGTTCCACCGGATACGGAATCGGCCTGATCTCCTGTGCTTGTCCACGCCATAAACAGGCTATGCTGCTGCATCTGTCATGATTGCAGCGGTTATGGCTGCGCCGTGTCGCAGCAAGTGCGCCTTTTTGGGAGTAATGAATGATAGATATCAATGCCTTGCGTGAAGATCCCCAAGCCTTTGCCGATGCTTGGGCGGCACGCGGAGAGCAGGTGGATGTAGCTGTCATTGAGCAGTACGATGCCACGGTGCGGCGCTTGAAAGCCGAAAGCGAAGCCAAAAAGGCCGAAGCCAACGAGGCGAGCAAAGCGATTGGTGCCGCAGCCCGCGCTGGTGCCGATGTCAGTGAAGCCAAGGCCCACGCCCGCGCCCTTGGCGATGCCGCAAAAGCCCTTGATGGGCAGCGCGCCCAGGCTGAAGAAACCTTGCGAGACTATCTGCTGCATCTTCCCAATGTCTGTCTTGCCGATGTGCCAGAGGGGGCAGATGCTGATGCCAATGTTGAGCGTAGTCGTCACGGTACAGCCCCAGCGTTGGACTTCACCCCCAAGCCACATTGGGATTTGGCCACCGATTTAGGTATTATCGACTTTGCCCGTGGTGCCAATTTGGCAGGATCGGGATTTGTGGTCTATCGCGGTGATGGCGCCCGATTGCAGCGCGCTCTGGTGTCCTATTTTCTCGATTGCCATCGCCTCAATGGCTATGAAGAAATTGCCCCACCCTTCCTGGTGCGGCCAGAAATCATGCAGGGCACTGGTCAGCTGCCCAAATTTGCCGACCAACTCTACGCCACGGCCGAGGATGATCTCTTGTTGATCCCTACTGCCGAAGTTCCTGTAACCAACTTGCATGCTGGTGAGATTTTAGAGCGCGCGGCCTTGCCCAAACGATACTGTGCCCATACCCCCTGCTTCCGCCGCGAAGCGGGAGCTGCTGGAGTGGGAACCCGTGGCATAACCCGCGTCCATCAGTTTGAGAAAGTGGAGATGGTCTGGATTACCAGTGCCGAAGACTCTGTTGCCGCCCTGGAGACCATGCGTGGCCATGCTGAGGCCTTATTGAAGGCCCTAGACCTGCATTGGCGGGTATTGGATCTCTGTACGGGTGATATTGGTTTTTCTGCGGCGCGCACCTATGATTTGGAAGTGTGGAGCACCGGCACCCAGCAGTGGCTTGAGGTGAGTAGCCTCAGTAATTGCACCGATTTCCAGGCGCGGCGGATGGGCTTGCGCTATCGCCCAGAAGCCAAAGCCAAGCCAGTAATGGCTCATACCCTCAATGGCAGTGGACTGGCTTTGCCCCGTTGCATGATTGCCGTTTTAGAGCGCTGGCAGCAGGCCGATGGCAGCGTGCTCATACCTGAAGTGCTGCGCCCCTATATGGGTGGCCAGGACCGCATAACCGCTACCAACGCGCCAAACTAACGCAGCAGGGCACAGGGAGAACAGCATGTTGGATAACGCCATGCGCGATGAGTGTGGAATCGCCGTCTCTGCCTATTTGGGGCATCAAGCAGGGGGCCTGGAAACGGCAGATCCAGTGGATGCCGCACGCATGATTCCTGGGATGCTGCTGGACATTCAAAACCGTGGTCAATTGGCAGCAGGCATTTCTACCTATAACCCTGAGCGTCGACAATTGCTGCGCACCCACAAAGAGCTTGGTGCAGTCAGTGAAGTCTTCCGTCTGGCTGACAAAGTCGCCTATGCTGAGCTTATGCATCGTCTGGCGGGTCCCATTGCCATTGGCCATACGCGTTATTCCACCTGCGGGGCTGATGATGTCAGCTACGCCCAACCCTTGGAACGGGTTCACGGCAAGCCGTTTAAATGGTTTAGCTTTTGTTTTAATGGTAATGTTGCCAACCATCAGGCGCTTGCCGCAAAACTTGTCGGCGATTTAGGTTACCACCTCACCCGTCCCGATTCGGATACCGAACTGTTTATGCACTACCTGGCTTTTCAGCAGCGTGGTCAGCGCAAAACCAGTTGGCGCAAGGCGCTGGGCAGTATTAGTCGGGTCATTGATGGGGCCTGGTCGCTGGCCTTGGTGACCGCGGAAGGTGATTTAGTCGTGGCCCGCGATCCAGCCGGGATCAAGCCTTTGTGTTACGGTTTCCATGATGGCTATCTGGTGGCATCATCGGAATCCATTGCCCTGCAAAATTTAGGGGTACGGGAAATTCATGATGTAGAGCCAGGGTCGGCTTTGATTATCGAACGTGGTAATCTCCGCATTGAGCGCTTTGTGCCTGAGCGGCGCACCGCCCACTGCTTCTTTGAATGGGTCTATTTTGCCAATGTAGCGAGTACCCTCGAAGGGCGTTCGGTATATGCAGCCCGCGCCCAATTGGGCAAGGCTCTCGCCGAGATGGAAACCGAATCCATCACCAGTGACCACATTGTGGTGCCGGTTCCCGATACCAGTAAAGCTGCTGGCGATGCTTTTGCCTATACTCTCCACCTGCCCAGCATTGAAGGCTTGGTGCGCAATCGCTATGTTGGTCGCACCTTTATTGAGACCGAAGACCGGGCCGCCAAAGTGCGACGAAAATTTGTCGCCTTGCGCGGTATTCTGCAGGGCCGCAAGGTATTCTTGGTGGACGACTCAATTGTCCGCTCCACCACTCTTGCCTATCTTATTGACTATATGCGTGAAGAAGGTGGGGCGGCTGAGGTTCATGTGCGCATCGCTTGCCCGCCGATTATGGGCCCTTGTTTTTATGGTATTGACATGAGCACCGTGGGTGAATTATTTGCCCCTCGTTTTGCTTCCAAGCCAACCTTGCGCGGTGAGTTAAAGGCCGCCACGCGGCAAGCCATGGCTGATGCGATTGGTGCTGATAGCCTCAATTATCTTCCTGTTGATCGCGTGCCCCAGGCCATTGGACTTCCTCGGAAATCTTTATGCATGGCCTGCGTCACCAGAAAGTACCCAACTCCCATGGGACAAGAACTCTTTGCCCAAGCGCAAAGCAATCAGGAGGCTGGGATCGGTGGTCGTACCACCCTCCTGAGTGCCCCGTAATAGGAGGAACCCATTGTGCGAACCTGGCGATTCTCTCGGCCCAGTCTTGTGGCTCCATCATGTCTGAGCTTGCTATTGATCCTTGCTCCTAGCTTATCGCTAGCGGCCGAGGAGGAGTCCGCTGAGCCTTCTGTGAGCAGCGAAGAAAGCGATGCCCCAGAGGTTCGTGAATCGGCGTCATCAGCCCGCTCCGAGGAATCTCAGGAGGAACTGATCCAAGAGCTGCCCGCAGGCATAATGGATGTCCTTGATCCCTATAGTGAGGACCTTGAACAGCGTGTGAGCAAAGAGCGTCAGTTGCGCCAGCGCACCCGAGAAATACTGCAGCAGATGGCGGAATTGCAGCAAGAAGGCACGGATCATCAGCCTGCATCGAAAGAACTGCGCCCCGGCACGGTTGTCCATGGTGGTGCCACCCTGCCACGACAGCGGGACCAAGAACAAGACCGTGCCCATCGCACATCCCAGCATCGTAAGCGTTTTGCCCAGCTCGATCGCAGGGGGCAGGGCTCCTTTACCCTTGAAGACAAATTAGAGTTGCCCCATCCTCGTATGGGGAGTGCGGATGAGCCCAGTCCGCAGGTAGTGGCGTCCTGGCGTGAGGCACGGGCATCATTGGCGCCAGTGATCATAGAAATCCTCGATCAGGACGGTGATGGCAAGGTGACTTGGGAAGAGTTTGCTGCCGTGCCGGATTATCGCCAACGGGCGGCAGATATTCTGCATTTCCGGAGTATCGATAGTGATGATGACGGGCGTATTAGTCCGCAAGAATGGCATGAGTTTCACGCTCAACGCGCCAAGGTGCGGGCGGCCATGGCGGGTGAGCCAGCCGCCGATGAGTATGATTTCAGCGAAAGCTTTCGCCGCTTTGATCCCGAGGATAAAGGATTTATCGATGAGGAGACCTTTGTCTCCATATTGCATGAGCGCCGTCAACGATCCCAACAAGCGCGGGCTTCTCGGCCTCAAGCGCCTCCCCAGGCACCTCATCCCCCAGTGCAGCCCTAAGCCGGCTGGCTTTTAGCTGCTTTGACTATCCCCCTGTAGGGGGTTGACGCCGAAGGAAGTATCATCGTCGTGGCCTTTGCCTGCGGGCTCAATGTGGACCACCACATCAACGATTTCTGGAATCGCTTCACAAATAGAGGCCTCTACAGCATGGGAAATGCGGTGGCCCTGGTGAACGCTGATGGTTCCGTCTACTTCAACATCAAGATCAATGGCTAGGCGATGGGCCAGGCGGCGGGCGCGGATACGATGGGGATTTCCAGCCCCATCAACGCGCAAAACTGCCTGGGCAATATCTTCGTATACTTGGGGATCGTCAACTCCATCCATGAGTTCACGGGCGGCATTGCGGTAGATATCAATGCCTGACTTCATAATCCATCCAGCAACCAGGAGGGCAGTGAGAGGATCAAGAATAGGCGCTTTGAGCACATGACTCAAAAGCAAGCCCACTAAAACCCCTGCCGAAGTGATGATATCATTGCGCATATTAATGGCATTAGCGAGCACCATGGTACTGCCCGAACGGCGGGCCAAGCGATACTGATTGAGGGCCAGCCCGCCTTTGGCAAGGATGGAAATAATTGTAACCACGATGGCCAGCATCCCCGGCATGGTGGGAGACTCGGCATTGAGCACGCGCGCGATTGCTGCCCAGACAATATGCAAGGCGATAAAAATAATAATGAGGGCCAGGAGTTTACTGGCGACAGCCTCTGCACGCATGCGGCCATGGGGATAGCGCGGATCTGGTGGACGTGCAGCGATGGGGGCGGCACAGAGTAAGAGAATGCCCATACCCACATCAATGGCCGTATCAATGCCATCGGAAAGCACGGCTAAAGATCCCGTAAAAAGTCCGACAAAGATTTTGACCACGGCTAAGGCGAGATTGCCGAAGGTGGCAATCCATCCCGCTTGGCGCACTAGGCGTAGGCGTAGGGCATCATCAGGGGGGCAGGCGCAGGGGTCACTTGCGCCATTCCCCATCATCGTTCCAGGGCGGCTCAAAGCTCGCCCCCGGGATCGCCGATCTCCTGATCGGCCTGCAA
>REDP01000169.1 GCA_007693455.1 Planctomycetota bacterium
AAACACCGGGAGCTATTTCCAGCATACAACTGGCAAGAAAGCCTCGGTAGCGGTCGGCTACATCATTGGTTACAACGATCGTCATCGGCATTAGGCATCTCCTGATGATGGAGCATTTTCCGTCTGGCCATCGGCGGGATCACTGGGCCTGAGGTGATCTTGAAAGAGTAATTTAATGCGGTCGATCATCGCCGTGATCAATTTGTGCTTGCGAAATGCTGCTCCGGCACAGCGGCGGGCAATGCGTTCCAAAGGCTGATGAGGCTCTTTGCTACTTTGCACAACGGTTTGCATGGCCACCGGAAAAGTAACTTCGGTTCGATAGAGGTCGGCAATATCAAGGACAAAGCTGCCGCCGGAATCCTCGTGGATAAAGCCGAGTTGGGGAATTGCCCCCACCGCAGCTACCGCAGTCCAGGCAGCGGCTGCTACCGCTGTTGCCACATGATTGATTGCCTGGTTGGGACTGTCTGCGGCTTCCGGCCTCGAAGGATCGTATTTGCGTCCTGACCATGGTACGCGATATTGGGTCGCGATCTGCTTATAGCTTTCCTTAATGCGGGCGCCTTCAATACCACGCAGCACATTGATATCCGTAGAGGGTAACACTTGATCAAATCGCATAGCAAACATGGCACGGGCAATGGTAACGCGAGTACTGGGGTCGGCCCAGCAGCGGGCTTGTGCTCTGGCCAATTGACTGCGGTCTGGTGACAGTGGTGGAAAGGTGTAGCTACGGGTGCCATCTTCGCCCACCGCAATGATGCCAGTACCATGGCGCGCACAGAGACGCATAACATCATGGCTAATGGTGCACCCTGGGGCGAGCAGCAAAACGCTGACCATTTGGAAGGGGATATCATAAACCCCAGCCGGCAGTTCGCCCCAGCCTGCGCACACGGCTTTAAGGGTGCCATTCTCAACGGTAATTTGCGAGCGCCCGAGCCATAAAAGCCCATGTCGATCGACATGGGGAATGCGTGCTGTTTCTAAACCAAGGCGGCCTTTCAGCATGGCTTACCTGTTCATTGAAGTGGGCGGATACGCAGGCGTTGGTCACTCAATACTGTGAAGGCATGAAAGAAATTGTCCCGGTGAGCCGTAAGTGCCGTGGTGAGCAGCTGGTGTTTTTGCTGCCATGGCATAGACCCCAGCCGCAGTAGGAGTACCCCATAAGAGGTTAGCCGCTGCCGATAAATGAGTTCACCGAAATCCGTATCATCGGTGATTAAGATAGTCTTTAGTTCGGCAGCTAAATCCAGCACAGCTTCATCGCGAATGCCGGCGTGTTGCTCAGCAATCCAGGTCACATGATGCCCATCAGCGCGCAGGGCTTGAACTAGGCGGCTGTCGATGTTTTCATCAGCCAAAAGCCTGAGTTCAGGCATGGTGGGCGACTGGATAGACAGTCCCCACATGCAGGGCCTGAGCAGCAAAGGAAATGCAAGCTCGCACCACTTCCGGAGTCAGAGCCGGATGGGACTCGCAAACCTCGTTAATGGATTCGGCAGCCGCCAGCCGCTCAAGTACACTTTCCACCGTTAGCCGGGTGCCGATAATGACCGGTTTGCCCAGCATAATATCAGGGTCGCTGTGGATAAAGCGCTCAATGTGAGAGGTGTCCATAATGCTTTTATCCTAGCGCCGGTTTCAGCAAAAGCATCCCAAAACCAAAGGCCCGATGGCGACCAATGCCCTTGGCCAGAGTTTGGGTAAAGGCTTCGGGATTGGTGATTCGCAGGACTCCATCAAAGGTTACGGCAGGAAGTTCGACTTCTTTGGTTTTGCGTTTCTCGCGATTCTTGTCTTGGGTGCGTCGTAGGAGTTTTTGCCGTTGCATATTGGCCACTCGCACCGCTAAAAGCTCGGCGCCGCAGTCTGCGCCCAGGCGTTCCCGAAACCAAGTGGAATACACTTCTTCCCGGAGAGCGGGATGGGCGGGCGTATCGGGATTGCGCGCCAAATAGTGCTGCCAGGCATCCACTTCATCACCTGGGCCAGCTTGCCGTTGGTTAGGATCGTTGGGCGCTGGCGGTAGGGATGCACCCCGTGCCAAGCGCTTGCTTGGGCAGCCCAAACACTGAAAGCCAATGCTCATTCCCTCACGCCAGGCGGCGGGGCTGCGATCTTTATGGCCAGGAAGCTGATTATGAGCAATGGCCCGCAGGTCGGCATCACATGCTTGCCAGCTTTGTTCGCGATCAGATGCCTCCTGGCGATGGTAGGCCAGTACCTGCACCATGCGCCCACGGTCTTCGGCCATAAAGGGCTTTGGCCAGTTTTCTCCCCATACTTCGCGCAACCAACAGTGCACGGCATAGCCAAGGTCACCGCCGCGCAGGGAATGTCCGCGATCCCGGGCAAAGGCCAACAGCAGGCGGGTGTCCAATTCCTGCAAAATCAAATCAAGGTGAAGGGTATCAGTGGTGGCCATGGTTTAGACCTCCTCGGGTTGGGGACAGGGCAAAGTCACTTTATGCCAGCTGCGGCGGCCAACGGGTAGTTGGTTACGCCAATCTCGTTCATCGCAAACATCAACGGTAATGGGATGATCTTCAGGCTGACTGGCATCTTCGGGAACCCAGGCGATAACCGTTTGATCAGTTGGTGGATGGGTCCATGGGGCATTGATGAGCGCGCTACGCAGATCGGTGCATTCAACCAATGAGGGGGTTTTTCCCGTTTGAGGATCCACCGGCGCGAGCAGTGGATGCGCAGGTAAACACGGTTTACGCCCCAAGAACAGCGGACGCGCCGGGGCTAGCAATGCTGCAGTAATGGCATCCAGGTCCGGCGCCTTATCCGCTGGTTCCAGGGTCAAAGCCACGGTGCGCACGGCATTGGCCCAGTGCTCGCGATATCGGAGGTGAGTGCTGGTGCCAGAAGCTCCCTTGCGATCTTCCCGTTTGCCCCGGGTGGTCCACCCGGTGGCGCGCAGGAAATCCTGGCCGAGGTCAACGGTCTGATAATCGGTGAGCATCTCGCCCATGCGATCGGCGCGGACGCTGTGGCGAATACGAGCCTGCAAGTCTTGCAGAGGCTGCCAGTCGCCATGCTGCCAGCCTAGGGCATTGCCGATCAATCCAGTGAGCATACTACGTCCTGGCATCGCTTCGGTGGGGCCATTCTGGTCCACCACCGTACCGCCGAAGCTCATCAGCGGAGCATCAAGGTAGAGAAGGAGCACTTGCATTAGGCTGCACCTTTGGCTGCCGCAGCCTTGGCCTGGGCGGCTGCCCAGGTGGCAAGTTCTGCCAGGGGAATGCTGCCTTTTACGCCGATATCCTTGGCTAATGGGCTGATATCTTCCAGGGCACTGATGCAGCGCTCCGTACCTGCTCCGTACATACCATCCAGTTGGCTTAGATGCTCGGCCAAGGCCTTTTGCGTCACTTGTTGCAGGCTTTCATCCTTGGTGCGGCGCACCGCCTTGCCAAAGGCGTTGGCGAGACTGCGGGGCTGACTGCTGCCACTCTCTGCCAGTACCAGATTGGCATAGGCATAGGGGGCCGTACTGCCCAATTTGGCACCGGGGGATGCGGTGGCCATAATCCAAGTCAAGCGTTCGATGACGCCAGCAGCCAAGTCTACATCGCCGGCGAGGTTACTTAATAACAGTGGCAGGTCGATGGCCACATACCCATAAAAAAGGCCAGAGGTCAATTCCGTGGTGCCAATATGCCCAGAACCCAGTTCGCCATCAGCGCTAATCAGATCGTCTACGGCAGAGAAAAACTCACTTTCCGCTTCCTGCTCATGCACGGTAAAGGCATGGGCCACATGAATAGCCGCATCGCAGCGGGCAAGATTGTCAGAGGTCACCATACGCCCGAAAAGGGCTGCTGACAGACCAGCGCCCTTGGCGATAGCCTGCATATTTGCTTTGCCTTCACGGCCAAAATGTTCTTTAACGGCCTTGGTGATGGCTTTTTCGTTCGCGTCACTTGCTAGCTCAGCGCAGATTTCTTTGGCCTGGGCAAGAATGTAATCCAGTTCTGGTTGGCCGAGTACGGTCACCTGATCGGTTTTGACGCTGGGATCCTCAGGCGTTTCTTCAACGGCATCGTCGCTTTTTTTCGCTTTGCTGGCTTTGGCCTTGGCTCGGTCGGCGTTAAAGCCGAGGACTTCCTTGACGATTTGCACCGTTACTTCACGGGCCCGTTCAGCATCGACACCACTGTCAATCAAGGGCTGGGCGACATGGCGCTCAAAGGTCAAGCGGGAGCGCATGGTGGGCGGCGCGCCCAGTTCGGCAAAGGCGTGTTTACCAGCAAAGGTACGCCAATGGCGCTTGAGGCATTGGCTGGAAATACGGGTGCGGGTGCTGCCGCCAAAAGGGATGCGCTTGGCAAAGCCGGCATCATCGCGATTGAGGAGACTGGCAGCGTAGGGGGTGAGGAGATGAAATTGCAGAAAACGGGGGGTGCTCATGGCAAAGGTCCTTGAATAAGGTGGTGAAAGGATGTGTGAGAAGGGGTGAAAAAGGTTTAGTGTTTGTTGCTGTGGATATGCGCGTAATAGGTGCGAGCAATCTGGCGGCGAACCGTATCCTTGTCCTGCTTGAAAAGCAGATCGAAGATATGATATGTGTTGACGTTCTGGCCTTTGACTTCCAAAAAGCGCGCTGCTCGGTCCAGTTCACGGGGCAGGCTGTCAGCATCGGCTTGCAACAGGCGTTCGAGGCGCTGTTCGTGGTAGTTGGCATCGGCGAGCGCCTGGCCCAAACTGGCATCGCCATGGCTGACGCGGCACAGGCAGGCAAGGAGCGTGTGCCAGTGGATTTCATTGTCGATCTTGGTGGATGGCAAAAAGGTCAGCGTGCCCTTTTTATTGAGTCGTTCCAATTCGGCCAGAAAGACATACAGGGGTTTGCACCCCGGCTTGCTGGGATCGGAGCGGCGTAGGGTGGCTTGATCGCCCCGTCCCAGCCAGCCTGTTTCAGGTTTCAGGGCCCCTAGGGCCACGCTGCAGGGGTGGAGGGTGCTTGGGGCTTCGGTGGTTTCAGTCATGGTTGAGCTCACTTGGGATGTGGTTTATGCGGGGGCAGTTTGATACAGGTGTGCGTAGCGTTTGTGGCAGGCACCGTGAAAGCGATTCATGGCTGCCGCCTGCACCTTCCAGGTGCGGGCGCTGCTCACGGGGGCGGCGGCGATGGTTTCATCGAGCACCGTTAAGGCGATGTCAAACAAGTCCTTGACCCACTTGTTTTCAAACGTTTCTTTATCCATGGTGTTATCTAAAACGCCTAAGACATCCTGCCAGAGGGACTCGAAGAAGATGGCATCCACTGCTCGGTCAAAACGAGCAAGCCACGGCTCTAACATGCGCGAGGCCTGCCCGCTGCGCAGGTCCAGGTCATTGGCGGCACCTTGCAGAAGTGCTGCTATAGCGGGTTTCAGACAAGCATTCTGCATGGTCCCCGCTTGCTCAATGCGTTGGTGGACCAAGTCCCAGATTTGCGGCCTTTGCTCCGTCTGGAGTTTTTGCAAGAGGCCTGTGGGTACGGCCACGACGCGCTCGTGATGGCCTTCGGTCTTGCCCTGGCCACGGATCAACACTTGTGCCACCACCAGCAGGGGTTCGTGGTCGGCATCGATGGTAGCATGGGGCCGCAGGCAAGCTCCCCAGGCAAAGCGGCGTTCGGTGCCCTGCTCGGTGAGTACTTGGGCAAGGAGACGATAGGACCAGCCGGGGGCCTGCACCGTCAAGCTTTTAGCCTCACCCTTGGCATCAATAAGTACCGGCGTCCAGGGATCTCCTGTATCGCCATTGAGTTCTTTGCCAGCGATGCGTTCGGTTTTACTGGTCCCTGCACGGGCTATAATACGCTCATCCTCATCCAGATCCAGACGGACCCGGCGACAGATTTCAATAAACCACGGATGCAGACGATTCACTGCCAGGCCTTTGTTGCCATCCCAAGGTTCCAGCCAGCAAAGGCCGATTTGCTTTTGGTATCCTTTGTCGGCAGTCACTTGTTCGCAATTGGCTACCAGCACGCGGAGATCCCGCCTAAAGCGTTTGCTGGGGTCCATCGACCATGCCAGCCCCACGGCCGGCCGGGAAGAAGTTCCGCCATTCATGCGAGTAATCCCATAAGTGTCTCGCCCGCTAAACCCTGAAGCAGTTTGATAAATCACTAACTGATAGCACCATTGCTCAGGATTGGCAGCGATTGCTCTTGCGACTTTGATGTCATGATCTTTGGAGGTAATGAGCAGGTCCAAGCCATCGGCTTCAGTAATGAGATTATTGAGATCCTTGATCCCGTTCTTGGGCAGACCGGGCTGTAAAAAAGCTGGCTGGGTACAATCGCTGACTACCAATTGCCAGGGCTCGTCATCGGGCCATTTGCTGGTGAGCCCGCGCAGAAGCTTGCGCCAATGTTTGGCATCGCGGCATCGCTCATCCACCGGTAGTCCGGCCTGATCCAGGGCCAAGGCTCCAAGCTGGACCAAGAAGGCGTGCCAATGCTGGCGGATGTGCGGGGGCAGCAGGGCGAATCCTCGGACCTCGTCTCGTTCTAGGGCGGCGAGAAGATCTGGCAGGGAGCCTTGTTGGTGTTGAGTCGTGGTGGTCCACGAGAGGAGGTTGTCGGTAAGTAGATTATGCATAACGACTCACTAATGCGGCAGGGGTGGTGGGCAAACCTTGACCATGCAGGGTAAATTTGCAAAGAACAATCTGGATGTATGAAGTAGGTGGCTTAGTCATCGATCTCAATTCCATACTGGCTGTAGCGGTAGGACTGATCACCGGCCTGAAAGCGGCAGGTACCGGGTTCTTCTTGGGTGGCGTGGATGGTTTCCGCAATGTCGCCGTGGATCATCCAGGCGGGGATGGCCAGTTCGTGCAGTCGATTGCCAAAGGGGCTCGTCACTGGATCGGCAAAGGTGATGAGTCGTGGCAGATCACCAAGGCGGGTCGCCACCTGTTCTTCTGGCGGGGCTGCCGCGTCCATGAAGGGCGTGTGCTGCCAATCTACCAGTCCACGCTTGGCGTGGCTACGCTTCGCCATATTTGCACCGGCCATGGTGCCGTCGTGGCGTTGCCAGGCATCCTCGTCATCGGCGTGGCCAGCGAGGCGTTCTTGGTGTAAGCTGTATTCCACCAAGCGGCGATTATCACGAGGGATTTCAACACGGGGGTGCTCGCGCAGGGTTTCCCAAGTGGCCGTGAGTATGCGCAGGGACGGGTAGACCCCTTCGGCGCTATCGCTGCGCATGGGGCCCAGGCCGTGGCGATTGGGCATGCGACCCAGGTAAGCGCTGAGATCATCATGTTCTGGTGTCAGTATAATGGCCGAGGGCTGCTGGGCTGTGGAAGGCACATCGTCGCGCTCGCGATCATGGCGGTGGCAGCGCCCAAGACGCTGTAGGAGGACATCCATTGGCGCTAAATCCGTGAATAAAATATCCGCGTCGATATCTAAACTTTGTTCGGCGGTTTGGCTGGCCACCACCACCATGCCATGGGCACAGCGATCACCGCCAAGAACGGATTCAATGGTGTTATCCAAGAGTAGGCGATCCGCTGCGGCAAAGCGCGCGTGATGGGGGCAGGCTTTACCTTTTACCCGAAACAACAAGTGTTCCGGCAATCCTCGCGTCTGCAGAATTACTTCGCAGCGTTTCATGGTGTGCACGGTATCGGCTACGGTATTGCGGATAATGAGGACGCGGGCTCCTGCTTGAGCCAAGTTCATGACTTCCGAGCAAAGGCGATCATAGTCATCCATCCAAGGCTGACAATGCAGGGCAAAGGCGCGTGTGCGAGTGGGGATGGGCGAGTCTGCAAGGGGTATGGATTGTCGGCCCTGTTGGTCGGCAAGGATCAGTGACGGGTATGGGTTGTTAATGGCCTGTTGTAGTGCGGGCACGGCTTCTTGATGTCCAGCGCTTTGCAGCAAGGCTTCCCGCGCCTCCAGGCCCAAGGTTGCCGAAAGAAGCAGCGCGTGGCCCCCGGCATCCACTTGGCGCTGGAGAAGGCCCTGAAGAATGGTGCCCATGTAGACATCGGAGGCATGTACTTCATCGACAATCAACAAATGCCGCAGCAAGCAGGTGCCACGCAGGTGGCCGTGACGCACTTTCAGACCTGCCAGTAAAGCTTGATCAATAGTGCCCACGGCCACTGGTGCCGCTAGAAAACGTTTGGGCCGTTCCGCTGCCCACCAGCGATGGCGTTCTCGCAAGACCGGGTTGTCTTCATAAAGCACGCCCTGTTCGGGTAGTGCTCGCGGTCCAGTTTCTTCAGGGCAAATTTCTTCCACCTGGGCATAGCCAGGAACGGCAAGCACTACTGGTAAGTGCTGATCCCCCAAAATGGTGCGCGCCAGCGCGGTAATGCGCCGATGCAACTGGCGGGCGGCAATGCGCGTGGGCACCGCAAAATAGCAGCCATCTACCAAGCCAGCGGCAAAGAGGCGGGCGAAGTGAAAGAGGGCGGCCTCGGTTTTCCCATCGCCGGTGGCAGCCTCAAGCACGGCCACGCTGCCGCCTTCGGGCAGGGGGCAGGCGTTCACCAAATGTTGGGCCGCGCGCAACTCACCTGTTGGCAGTAACTTCTGCCAATCAGGTGCTGCTGCCATGGCATGCAATTCAGTGGTGTCCATGCGCGTTTCGCGCAGCAGTTGCAGGGCTCGTTGGCAACTCAAAGGGAAGCGTTGCTCACCGCGTACATCCCATGGAAAGGCTTCGGTGTCCGAGCCCATCCAGTCAACCAGCATGACCAGACCAGCAAAGGCGTGGGTCAGGCCTGTGGTGACGGGAATGGGATCGCCATTATGCGCATAGGCGTCGGCAAACCATCTGTGGCAGGCGCGGCCCAGATTAGCCAAGCCATCCAAAGGCTTGCGTCCCTGATATTCCCCCCAGCAGATTTTGGTATTACTTTCAGTGCGCTGATCATCCTGAGCAGGTGGACCACCGTGGTGACAAATGGCAGCTTCAATCATGGCCAACCCATCGCCATCAAACCAGGCCTTGATGGCATCCAGCCCAAAGGCGTCCGTGTGCGTTTTCCAGGGATTCCCGAAAAATGCGGCCGCTATGGGTCGCAGGAGCCACAAGGCAGGATTTACATGGCCCATGCGTTGCGGACGGTCCCGCGTTCCCCGCCACTGCTCTTGGAAACTGTTATTGGCCTTGCCAATATCATGCAGCGCCGCGCAAACCCCCAGGCGCAGGCATTGCACTATGGTGAAGTCCTCAAGGCCAGCCAAGCATGCCAGCCGTCGCCGCAAGAGGGATGGTTGCAGCGACCAGTTCCCCGTGCTCTCATCACGACGACAGCCCAGCAGAGCAACGGCCACAGCAGCCACATCCGCGCAGTGATCTACCAAAGGCAGCCAGTCAATCACCGGTGACTTGCGATCATCGGGGACTTCGTGGCGAAGTTTCCCCCAGAAAACAATCATTGAAGGTTCAGGGTATGGACTCATGGGGCTTCCCTATGTCCTAGATCGTCTCGACCGCCAGCCATTCTAGGTGCCACCTCGGCAATGTGGTTTGCCGACTTGGGGGTGGATGGAGGGGGTCTGGGGGGTGTGTGATACCATGCTGCTAGTGCCCGTCGCTGGGGCTGGGGGCTTGGTGGTGGGCGAGAAGGGCGGCGGCGTGGTGGGCGATGTCTTGGCGAAGGTCGGCGGGGCTTTCGACGATAACCTGGCTGCCCAGGCTCAGGATCCAGTGGAGGGCGGCGGGGGCGCCGGCGGTGGTGAAGGCGAGGCGCGTCCAGCCCTTGGGGAGGTCCTCGGGATTGGGGGACCAGTGTTGATCCAGGCCCCAAGTGCGGCCGCGGAGGTGGGGCAGCGCTTGGGGGCCAATGGCCAGCTGCAGGCGCTTGCGCTCGCTGAGCTGGTGGTTGCCGTGGGTGCGGAAGGCGGCCTCGCGGTGGCGTTGGATTTTGGCGAGGAGGCTGGGGTCGTTGCGGGTTGGGGCGCCGGGGGGTAGGCGGGGGTTGGTGCAGAGGCTTTCAAAGCGGGAAAGGCGTAGATCGCTTAAGGGGCGCCGGGGGCTTTCCCAGGCGAGGAGGTGAAATTCTCCGTCGATAAGGAGGAGGCGCAGGGGTAGGAGGTGGCGGTCGCGGACTTCATCGCGGAGATTGCGGTAGCGTCCCCGCAGGGCGAGGCCGGCGATGACTGCCTCCAGGCAGGTAATCAGGTCTTCGGCTTGTTCTGGGCAGGCGGCGAAGCGGTCGACTTCGATGGCTTGGGGATCCAGATTATTGGCGAGGTCGGACAGGCCGAGGCTTTGCAGGAGGTGGTTTATGGATCCATCGAGGGGGCCGTCAAAGCCGGGATGGGTGGGATTACGGAAGATGCCACGGGCGGCGACCAGGGCGATGAGTTGCTGGTGGTCGAGGATGTCGAGGGGCGGGTCGATGGCGTGGGGGAGGGGGCCTTCCCAGGAATAGTAGGCAGTTCGTTGGATGAGGTGGCGCTGGAATTGGCGGCCGTGGCGTTGGCGCAGGAGGCGGAGGTCATTGCCGATGGTTCGTTCGCTGCAGCGCAATTTGGTGACAAGTTGGGCCTGATTCAGCGGCGTTTCGGCGATAAGCTGTATCAATTTTATGCGGCGTTTGGCGGGGGACATGGAGTTACTATGGCGCTGAGTGCGCGTTGTCCATGCTGGATATGGTGAAGGATGTGCAGGCTGGGATTATTTTTTGAGTGCAGTTGCCCTCTAAAAATTCAGGGATTCCAGGGGCGGAACCGAGCGCGACGGGGAGCTACCCTGATGGTTAGCCACGGATGAACACGGATGAACACGGATGGATTCACCGGCATTGGTTGAAAGATGAAGCTGCCTTAGGGTACGCCAGGGGGAGCGGGTTTATGGGCCGAGTGCAACTTGGCGTTTCCAGGGGGCGTGGCTGGGCAGGGTGTTGGTCGTGGGTGGGGCTTGGTTTGGGTGGGCTCTGGTGGGACTATAGTCCCACCCTCCGGGGGGC
>REDP01000270.1 GCA_007693455.1 Planctomycetota bacterium
GCCGTTCAACGATCCACTGCCGTTCTGACACAATAACCAACCCACCGCCCCGGAATCCATCGGGGCGGTTCAATCAGGCACGGCAGCGCCCATCAAATAATCCGGAAACACCACCATCAAATTGCGTGAACACGCTCAATGGGCTTTACACGCCAAGACGTCTTTTACGACAGGATCAGTGACCGAAAGCAGAGCCCCTTGGCCCGACCGGTCCCGGGGTCTTGGGCGACCTTTACCCCCCCACACCGGTCAGGACTTCCCGCTCTGGCTGGTAGCCGTTGCGGGGCGGAGCTGACCGTTGGTGGCGTCGTGCGAGCCCAGGAATCCCTCGGAACTGGGCCAGGGCGGCTTGGCGGATCGCTATCTGGGCGTGGCACGAATCAGTTCGGTCATCTCGTCACGGGAGGCTGGATTGAGAAGCGGAACTATCGTATCGTTATCCATGACGGCATTCCCCCTGCCTGAAATCCATGACTTAGTCATTTCCAATTTGAGCAGGGTTTGACGCCGCATTTCAAGTCACCCCATACACGAGATCTGATCGCAGTTCTGAATTATCTCCCACAATATAATCAGACCCTGAAAGTTAATAACCCCTAATCATGTTCCCAGACCTAATTTCGCTAAAGCTCTTCATACAGACGGCCGAACAGCAAAGTATCTCGAAAGCCGCCACCCAATGCCACATAGCATTGGCAGCCGCCAGTCGGCGCATCAAGATGCTAGAGCATTGCTACGGTGTGCAATTGCTACATCGTTCACCGAAGGGCGTGCAACTGACGGCAGCCGGCAAAAGCTTTCTTGGCCATGCACGAGGAATCCTTTACCGCGAATCCGTGCTCAAAGCGGAGATGTCAGATTTTCTCAAAGGAATTAAGGGGTATATTCGGCTACAAGCTAACACTTCAGCTATAACCCAGTTCTTACCCAAGGAATTGGCAACATTCTCGCAAAACTTTCCCGACGTTAAAATTGCTTTATCTGAAAGACGAAGCCATTCTATTGTTCACGAAATACGCGACGGAAAGACCGATCTCGGCATCGTCCTTGATGGCCAGAATTGGCAAGACATTATTCGTTTTCCGTATCACCAGGACACATTGGTGGCGGTGGCACCATCGGAACATGCTCGCGAACTGCAGGATTTGTCTTTTCCAGAACTTCTGCGGTATGATTTCGTTGGATTAGATAGTGACACCGCAATAATGCGGCTTCTATCTAGCGCCGCCACGAAAGCCAACAAAGTGCTACGTCTACGAGTTCAAGTCAGCAGCTTCGAGGCCGTTTGTAAATTTGTTCAAGCCGGATTCGGTATTGGAATACTCCCTACGATGATTGCAGAAGAGGTGGCGCCGAGCATGGGCCTCACTTTGCTGCACCTTAAAGAAGAATGGACCAAGCGTGATATGTTCCTATGTGTCAGTGACATAGAAACACTGGCAACACCGACCAAAACTCTGCTATCTCATCTGACTGGCAATACGAATCTGGCCTTATCAAAACCACTTCCTTCCACGGCGCCAATCACAAAGTCTCGAAGTTAGAGAGCACCAGTTCGGGCTCTAACAACATCAATTGTCTGTCCATACCGATCTTCCACGCAAGCCACAACTCTCTCCTCATCCTCATTGACAATCGAATTGCGGCTACTTGCCGCTAAAGATTGCTCCGCTAGAGATTGAATATCCTTTAGATTGATATTGTGGCCCTGCAGCAAGCCTGCAAGATCCTTGCGGTTAGGATTCACTGCAATCCCCTGATCCGTAACCACAACATCTATTGAAGAACCAGGTGTCGTTATTGTATTCACATTCTGAACCACCTTAGCGTATCCACCTGCATTTAAGCGCGTAGTTACAATGGTCAGCTTTGCACCGTCTGCAGTGTCAGCATGTCCTCCTGAGCCGCCGAGGATAACACCATCAGATCCTGTTGTTACATTAACATTAAAATCGATGTCGACTTCAGCGGCACCGAGAACAACAACATCCAAATCATCGACTATCGAACCACGTGAACCGGGTGATGCGTATTTTTCCGCAGACATGCCCTGATGCCGGGCATCAAGCGCGTAAGATTGGACCGCCTTGAGATCAAAGCATTGAACATCAAGTAATGTCTCAAATAACTCAGCCTGAAGCATATCAACTAAAAATCCGGTTATCCCACCAGAGGCAAATCTACCTCTGATTTTGCGACGTTGCATTTGGTGAAACAATATTTGTGCTGTCGCTAACGACGCGCCACCGGCGCCAGTTTGAAATGAGAACCCATTTACTAGCAATCCAGATGCGGAAATGACTTCAACGGCATCCTCAGCAATTTTAACCCCCGTCGGATCCGTTGCAGATCGGGTGGAACCTGATTTGATTCCATTCGGGTTTCCGATTCTTTTGACGATAACAACGAAATCCACCTGTTCCTGCGTAATCTCAGCTGGATAAGCTGGGAATTGAACAAGATTATCCGTAATAACAACGACTTTATGAGCCCATCTAACATCAACCAGAGGATAGCCCATAACTCCAAACGCCGATTTCCCCTGTGTCCCATTACAGTTTCCGCGACAATCACTCGCCGGCGCCCCAACAAACGCAATATCTATTTTTAGGCTCCCTCGACTGATCGCGAAAGCTCGGCCACCATGCGTCTGCATCCGCACTTCTACGTCTAGCTTGCCAGAGGATATAGCGGCGGCAACGGGACCGGCAATATAAGGTGCCGTTATTCGGGAAACAACACCATTTTTGATATGACCTATCAGAGGTTCATGAACTGGAAATATAGAGCTTGCAGCAATATGCAAATCCTTAAATCCTAATGCCGAAACACGTTCAAGCACAAGATTTAGGACTTCATCACCATTCCTCAAATGATGGTGAAACGATATGGTCATGCCGTCTTTAAATTCACACGCCCGCAACACGTCGTCAATACTATTACATAGCTTCTGCTTCATCGGATGCTCTACTAAACGGACCTACCGCCATCAACTGGCAACTCCACGCCAGTTATAAAGGCAGCTTCGTCAGACGCTAAAAACAACGCGGTATTCGCAACGTCTTGCGATTCGGCAAGCCTACCCAACGGTATGCTACTAAGAAATTTGGCCCTATTCTCCGGTGTATCGGGGAGCCCCATAAAAGCCTCTAGTAACCCAGTAACCCCCAAAACTGGGCAAATGGCGTTTACGCGAATACCTTCGGGACCAAGCTCAGCTGCCATGGACTTAGATAGCGTATTAACCGCCCCCTTTGACGCGTTATACCATGTGAGCCCCGGACGAGGCCGGATTCCAGCAACCGAACCAACATTGAGAATCACACCCGTCGCCTGCTTTCGCATTACGGGCACCACTGCTTGGGTCATAAGGTAAATGGATTTAACATTTACAGCAAAAATCTTATCAAAGGTGGATTCATCCACGTCCAGCATCGGCTGATTTCGATGGGTAATTGCCGCGTTATTGACAACAACATCTATCCTATTGAATTTACCAACAGCGTAAGCAACCAATTCGTCGACATCACTCTTAGAGCTTACATCGCAGGCAAAAGCGACAGCATTTTCCGTTAATTCCGTCGAGACATCATTGGCTCCAGCAGCATTAATGTCTGCGATAACTACCTTGGCGCCGTTCTTTACAAATGTCCGTGCAATCGCGGCACCAAACCCCGACGCCGCTCCTGTCACAATAGCGACCTTTCCTTTTAACCGCATAGTTTATTCCCCATAGTAATTGACCAACGTTTTATAGGAAGACACTTCTTCTAGCGCCAGGAGCCCCTTTTCCCTGCCATGGCCACTTCTTTTTGTGCCACCGAAGGGCAACTCAACACCGCCACCGGCGCCATAGGAATTGATAAAGACCTGGCCTGCCCTTATGCCTCTTGCAACCCGATGTTGACGCGCTCCGTTCTCCGTCCAAATGCCGGCGACTAGACCATAATCTGTTGAATTAGCGATTCGGATTGCATCTTGCTCATCTTCAAATGGGATCACCGAAAGGACAGGACCGAAAACCTCCTCTCGAGCAATAGCCGCAGTGATTTCAACGGGCCCAAACATTATCGGCGCAACATAGAAGCCGGATTTGGGTGCGTCGGGATGAATACTCCCTTCCGCGAGTACCGGAATGTCGCTATCCTTCGCCTCCTGAATATAGTTTGTGACTCTAAGCTGTTGGGTACCGTTCATTAAAGGCCCGCAATCAAGGTCCATGTCATAGCTACCGGTTTGCAGTTTTTTGAAGTCCTGCGCGATACGTTCAACGAAACCCTCATAAATACTCCGTTGCACTAGAAGCCGACTGCCTGCTGTACATGTTTGGCCAGCATTCTGTACGATTGCACGCAAGATAATAGGTATAGCACGCTCAATATTCGCGTCCGCAAACACTATCTGTGGAGATTTTCCACCCAACTCCAAGACACATTTCACCGGCCTCCTAGCACAGGCCGCCTGGATCTTAGTTCCAACTTCATTCGAACCTGTAAAGCTGATGAAATCAATATTGGAGTTCTGCGCCAGCGCAGCGCCGGCTTCTTCGCCTAATCCGGTAACAACATTGAACGCCCCGTCGGGTAATCCTATTTCTCTTGCTAGGTCGGCAACATAGAGGGCTGATAAACATGTATCTTCGGCAGGCTTAAGTACCGTAGCGTTACCCATGGCTAATGCAGGCGCAATTGACCTGCCGATCATCTGAGCCGGGTAATTCCACGGGATGATATGAGCGGTTATGCCTAAAGGTTCCCGTAGAAGCGTGACGAGATAATCGCTTTCAAATGGTATAACTTCGCCAGATACTTTGTCTGCCGCAGCCCCATAAAACTCGAAATATCGAGCTAATATGGTCACATCATTATGAGCCGTAGTCAGCGGTTTTCCAGTGTCTCTTGCCTCAATCTGACTGAGTTCAGCGCGGTGCTTAAGAATCTCTTGGCTAAGCTCGGTTAGCCAACGGCCTCTCTGCAAAGCTGTGGTTCGACCCCATTGACCGCGCAAAGCTTGTGCAGCTGCATCAACAGCGCAGTCAATGTCTTGTGGGGTGCCGCGTGTCACCTCATCATAAACTTCTCCAGTGGATGGGCATATAACTGGCAGCACCGCATTCCCTGCACCTGCAACCCATTCCCCACCTATAAATAGCTTTTTCATTGGACTCTCATTTGCAACCGCTTACAGCGCACCAAGCTCAAAATACTCCACTTTTCGCCATGCTGGAAGTCAAAAGCAGAGAAAGCGGCCTTCGCAAATTGAGAAAGCGGATGGTGCTAGATGTAAGGTTTTGTGGAGTACACATTAGGGTTGAGGCACTTTCTCAAGTCTTTCTGATTGAGTCGATTTGATAGCTACTTAGAACTTTGGAATCATGCGCCTTAGTCCTCTAATAAAGGCAAGGTATGGGAATTGCACGAAACATTGTTCAGCCTCAATAGGGCCTGAGCATGATCGATTTCCTTGACATCTACAAACTAAAAGTGGCCTGCCGGAAGGCGTATCTCCAGCTTCGCCGGCTCAAAGGCCTATGCCTCTTGGAGTGCGGCACTACGACCTGGCGTGAACTCAATTTGCACAGGGTTCTCCAGTGTCACCGGTGCCATTATTAAACTTCGTTGGTTGTTCAAACATCCTTTGACAGCACCATACCGCCGATGGACGGCCTGCCCCGCGTATAAAGTTGGTGGCGCCATTTCGCAGCCGCTCGATTGGGCTGTGGGACAATGGACATCTGGCGCGGGATGCTTAAGTCCCCTCCGATAGCCCGCAGCTGTTCCTCACGATCGCTCAGCACCTCTCACACTGGAGCATCACGACTCGAGGTGTCCGGAGTAGCGGCGAGTCTCCAAAGCTGACCTGGGTCAATAAGATAGTCAGAAAATTCACGAATACCTCGGATTGGGCTTGGAATAGGGTCAGGTGAATTTTCTGTCTATATCCGGATCCCGCAAAAAGCTTATCTCTCGCATCAGCTGAACTGATTGGGTGTTCCAGCGTTTTCATAATGGGCGCAATCGGGCTGGGATTTGCCCAGAAAGATGGAGGTCTCCAACGGTCAGGTAGATCATGTCGGAGAACGCATCGAGATGGCGGAAGCCACTGGCCTGATTCTTGATGATCTTGACGATGCGATTGAGCCCTTCGGCAATGGCGTTGTTCAGGCGGGTGCCGATGAAGGCCAGCACGGCATCCTGGTGGCGCCGGAGGGTATGGACGAACTTACGCAGCGGCTCCAGGCGACTGAGCAAAGCGCTCTTGGCCCACTGCTTCAGGAATCGCTCCGCGACCCAGGTTGCCTGATAGGTCCAGAAGTGCTCGAATTCCTCTTTCAGGCGCCAGGCGCGGTAGATTCGCCGGTTGTGCTTGTCGAGCGCCTTGAGATTGCGGAGATCACGCCGGGTCCGGGTGGATGAGTGACGGTAGAGCAGCCAGCGCCGCCCTTTGAGCGCCTTGCGGGCGTCCCGTGCGGCCTCCCGCCACTGCTCTTTGCGGACCTCGCCGACAGCCTCATTGAGCGCCTTGACGATGTGGAAGCGGTCCATCACCAGGGTGGCGCCCGGGCAGTGGGCCTGAATGACACCGATGTAGGCCTGGCTCATGTCGCAGCAGGCGGTCTGGATCCTGGCCCTCTTGTAGTCGCTGAGCGCCTCGGCGAAGAACCGGTCGATCGCCGCTCGGCCCTTGCCCTGGCCGATCCAGACCACTCAGGAATGGTCCAGATCATAGACCAGCGTCGCGTACTTATGCCCCTTGTGATAGGCGATTTCGTCAACGCCGATGGTCTTGAGGCCCCGGATGCGATAGCCCTCGCGCAGCCGGCCAATGGTGCGATGGAGCAAGTCCGACAGGGTCGAGGCCGGCAACCGCAGGAGCTGGGCGGCAGCCTTCTGCGGCATGATCTGGCAGTAGCGCGGCATCAGGTATTCAAAACGGTGACTCACCCGGCTCCCCGGCTCAGCCCAGGCTAGCTGCTCGGTCACGCGTCCGTGGGTGTCACAACAGATCTCACACGGCCAGTACATCAGCCAGATCGACCATGGGGCGACCGGGATGTCACGCCAGATATGCAGCGCAGTCCGCTGTCGAACGTTTGTGCTACACCGGCCACAATGAGGACAGGGACAGCAATTTTACGGTGCTTGACGAGCACATCAAACTGGTTGCCGCGACGACATGCCAGTCCATTGCACCTGAAATCCTTGAACTTGACCAAGTTTGCGATAAGCTTGAAAATGGGTAAGGAGGGGCACCCTCCTGCACAAACTTTACAGAAGGCCCCAGGATCTCTCAAACCAGGTGAATTTGCCCCTGAATTCCATTGCGACATTCGGATAGACCCTTTTTAACTATCAAGCAAGGATTATCATGAAAGTTATTCAGGAACAGGATTTTGTCAATTCAATAGCAGATGCCTTCCAGTACATAAGCTATTTTCATCCTCCCGATTATATTCGAGCCTTAGAGGAAGCATGGCATCGAGAGGATGGATCTGCCGCAAAAGATGCAATTGCCCAGATCCTAACAAACTCGCGCATGTGTGCGGAAGGCCGACGCCCAATATGTCAAGATACTGGTATAGCAGTTGTCTTTTTAAAGATTGGCATGGATGTTCGCTGGGAAACGGAATTGTCAATTCAAGAAATGGTTGACGCCGGTGTACGTCAAGCCTACCTTGATCCCGAAAATAAACTACGAGCTTCGATAGTCCTTGAGCCAACTGGCAATAGAAAAAACAGTGGCGACAATACCCCTGCCATCGTACATTATGAAATGGTTAAAGGTGACAAATTAGAGGTGATCTGTGCCGCAAAAGGTGGAGGATCAGAAAACAAAGCTCGGATGGCAATGCTTAACCCCTCCGACTCTATCGTGGATTGGGTTTTACGAACAATGCCTACACTTGGGGCTGGCTGGTGCCCCCCCGGCATACTAGGCATCGGGGTCGGTGGAACACCTGAAAAGGCTATGTTGATGGCAAAAGAAGTGCTCATGAAGCCAGTTAACATACAATCGTTAAAAGCAAAAGCTGCGAAGAGCTTACCTCTCACGAACTTAGAAAAGCTACGCCTTGAGCTGTACCATAAGGTTAACGCTCTGGGAATTGGGGCTCAGGGCCTTGGTGGCGTCACTACGGTGCTCGACGTTAAGGTAGCCGAGTATCCCACTCATGCAGCCAGCCTTCCGGTAGCATTGATCCCAAATTGCGCAGCAACGCGACATATTCACTTTCATTTAGATGGGACCGGGCCCGCGCAGTTAGAACCACCACGGGTTGGCGATTGGCCTCAGGTTACATGGACTCCCGATACCGAAGCCGCAAAGCGGGTGGATCTAAATAGCCTTACCCGCGAGGAGGTTGCTTCATGGAGGGCTGGTCAGGTGTTATTGCTTAATGGTCGGCTTCTCACTGGGCGTGATGCAGCACATAGGCGGATCGAGCAGATGTTAGAGCGAGGAGAAAAGCTTCCAGTCGACTTCACTAACCGAGTAATTTACTATGTCGGACCGGTCGATCCAGTCGGTGATGAGGTAGTGGGTCCAGCAGGCCCGACGACCGGCACGCGAATGGATAAATTTACGCACACGATGCTGGAATGTACTGGGTTGGTAGCGATGGTCGGCAAAGCAGAGCGCGGTGCGATGACGATAGAATCGATCCGGAAGAATCGCTCTGCCTATTTGATTGCTGTTGGTGGTGCTGCTTACTTAGTCTCGAAGGCGATTCGCTCCGCACGGGTTATTGCGTTCGAAGATCTTGGGATGGAAGCGATCCACGAATTCGAGGTCTGCGATATGCCTGTCACGGTCGCCGTTGACTCGAAAGGGACTAACGTCCATGAGAGCGGGCCGCGCGAGTGGAAGAAACGTATTGGTCAAATACCTGTAAGTATAATTTAATGCAAATACAAGTCTTGCAAAAAAGGTCGCAAGTAAAAAGCTACGGCCAAAACTCCCTTCGGAGGGAAGTGGTCCTGGCCGGGTGAATCTGGCTGGCGGCCATCGGCATTGGACTCGCGGTGGTTGTCAAGAGCCGAAGCGTCAGTGAAGGAGTCCGCCGGGCTGGGGTGGCGCCCTTTCGGTCAGCCAATTTCTCCACGGGGCGATCCGGCGACTAAGCCTCTATCCACAGTCTCGGTTTTTTCGACTAATCTTCAGCAGGCCGTACCTTTGGTGGGTCTAAAAGACTGAGTCGGTCAAAGTAGAAAGCGCCCTGAATCTAGATGAGATAGAAAGGCTAATAGACATTGGCGATCAGGGTGAAATTCGGATGCTCGAATGCTTCATCACGAGGACATTCATACCTGGCTAAGGGTTGAACGCATTCTCCCTATAGGCGGTTAAAATATGTGGGTAGGCTAAGGCTTCATCGACATTCTGCAGGATAAAGCAGCGCATAAACATCTTAGGCAATAGATTACGCCGATCTTGGCACAGCATCCATGTCAATACATTTCTCGACAATTATCGGAAAGTGATGAGTAAATGGCACTGATTTGAGCTTGACCACCCTTAGGGCGGGACTGACGAACCTGATGATCGCGCAGAAACTGCTACCAACATAGGGCCTTTGACCGCAGCCTAGTGATCATCAAGCTCCAGACGAGCCAGCGCCTCGCGGCGACCAACGGACGCATAACGGGTCAGCGACTTGTAAATCGCGAAATGGTCAGCAGGGAGACGATCCTGACTCAAAGTTCGGCACCAGGCGGAGTTCAGGCGCACATGGTCGATATAATCTAAAAAGCTGGCGATATCCATCACCACGGCGCAGCAGTCGCGCATGGGCAGATTTGCCTCGAAAGCTTCCTTGGCGAAGTGAATGTTGCATTTGCCGCTTGAGGTATCTGGGCGAACCGGAATCCGGCGATAGCCCAGAACGCAATCACTCAGACCGTCCTTTGCGAATTGCAGTTCGTATCGCTCGGACAATAGTGCCCGATTGCGCATATAAATGGCAGAATCGTGGCGCGAGGTGTAGCGCATCAGGCGAACCTTGGGCCTTGACGCTCCGGGTGCTGATCCCACAGGGCCAGCCTGCGCCGGAGACGACACTCCAGCTTGCAGCGCAGCGCAGCTCAGGTAGGGTCAAGCCGGGAAGATGTACCAGTTCCGACCTTACCCAGGCATAAAGGGCAGTCCGATTGTTCTCGGCCTGCCCCCGACTCAGACAAATGACTCGGTCGGTGCCTGACTCCAAGCCGCAGTAATACCAAAGATGAGCGACAAGCCTCGCAACCAGTTCATCCTGCGTGTCATCGGTCAGTTTGCCCATGAACCATCCTCCTGCTCGTTTTTCTGCTCTACTGGCACTTTTTCATTTCAGGCTCGTCCTCCCCAAGACCAGTTGTCAGCCCTGGGGCAGGTTTGCGGCGAGACTTCGGACCATGACTGGAAGTGATTCAGGGCACGGTTATGAGCGCACTGATACAGGCGCGCCCAATCCACCATTCCAGCCGACAATTCATCGTCGTAGTCCTGACGGATGACCGGCAACAGCCACTTGCGCCCGGCAGCGGTTAATCGTGCCGTGGCGAGGTACGGGTCGGCGTCCAGAAATACGGACCACTCGTTAGAGATAACAACTTTTTACGCCAGCTCCAGATTGTTCAACGATCCGTGCCGCTCCCGTGCGGCGAAAATCGCGGGGTTCACCCGAAAAGCGGGCGTGGCTGGACGTCGGATTTGCATTTCCATGGTGGTTCTCCTTTTTGGTCTTCAGTGACCTGATGAATTACTCATCGTCTTGGTGAGGCTCCGGGCCCTTCCGAGACGAGTCGATGGCATTTTCACCATCAACCCCCTGGAACTCGGCCCATTGCCCTTCCAGAATCCGCGCCCAATCTGCGGAACTGACGGCCTGGTTGATCTGGCGAATCACCACCAGATTCTCTCGCGTAGGCAGCACAGCACTAGGGTTGCGAATGGCCGCAAAGCGCTTG
>REDP01000139.1 GCA_007693455.1 Planctomycetota bacterium
GAACTCCATCTTCTGCCAGAATAACCGATTGAATCGAACCAACCAACGCATTCCTGCGAATGGGTAAGTGCTTTTTTCCAGGTTTATGCTCATGCTTCCCCTCAGGGCAATATAAGGGACTGAATCCATATGCGAAGAAGAGTGTACACCCTAAACGCATGTTTCATTTCGCGTCAAGCAGAAAAACACGCAACTTGCATAAAATATACCCATTTTCATCGTACGCATGCGGAATAAATGACACACTTGATGCCGTAAACACGCATCTTCGTCAAGCGCAACAATAAGACACCTTGACTTTGCGGCCTAAACGTTAACTTTCCCCCAAATAAGCGCGCAAGGAGCACGTCATGAGCCCATCATCCGCCACTATGGCCAACAACTCGGTCGGAAACACCCCTAAGGCCACTGAAAATAGCCCTTCAAGGGTGTTAACAGGGGCCGAAGTGCTCATCAAGCACCTGGAAAGAGAAGGTGTCGAGTATATATTTGGCTATAGCGGCGGTGCCGCCATGCCAATCTTTGATGCCTTGGTGGAATCTTCCATCAAGCTCATTTTAGTGCGCCATGAACAGGGCGCCACCCATATGGCCGATGGCTATGCCCGCGCCACAGGCAAACCTGGTGTGGTTCTGGTAACCTCAGGTCCCGGTGCCACCAACTGCGTCACCGGTCTTTTGACCGCACAGATGGACTCCAGTCCGATGATCGTCATCTGCGGCCAGACCATCTCCAGCATGCTCGGCAAAGACGCTTTCCAGGAGGCCGATGTCACTGGCATCACCTATCCAGTGGTCAAACACAGCTACCTGGTCCGCGATCCCGATGACATTCCGCGGGTTGCCAAGGAAGCCTTCTATATCTGCAATAGCGGGCGGCCAGGCCCAGTGCTGATCGACATGCCCAAGGATATTAGCCAAGGCCCCTGCACTGCACGTCCCGTCGATTCCATCTCGCTACCTGGATACATTGTACCCGGCCGCGCCGACGAGCAGGACATTGCCAAGGCAGCCGGACTTCTAGCAAAGGCACGCAAGCCCCTGCTTTATGTGGGCCAGGGGGCGGTGATTAGTGGCGCCGGGCCAGCAATCATGCGCTTGGCCGAAAGCCTGCAGGCACCTATCGTCAACACCCTCCTCGGTAAAGGTGCATGTCCCGAAGATCACCCCCTGCACCTGGGCATGCTCGGCATGCACGGCACTGCCTATGCTAACCGGGCGGTTGAACACTGCGATTTGATTATGGCCATTGGCGCCCGCTGGGACGACCGTATTACTGGTAAACTGGAATCGTTTTGCCCCGACGCGGCAAAAATCCATGTCGATATCGATCGCGCTGAATTCAATAAGATCATTCAGCCCGATGTAAGTCTTGCTGGAGACGCGCGACTAGTCATCGAGGACCTACTACCATTGGTCAGCACCCTTGACACCGTTGAGTGGCTGGAGCAGGTACAGTCCTGGCGCAAACAGTTCCCCTTGCGCTACCCCAAGCAGGGTGGTCTGCGAGCTCAGGCTGTACTTGATCGCTTGGATCAACTTGGGGGCCGTGACGCCATCATCACTACCGACGTCGGCCAGCACCAAATGTGGTGTGCCCAGTTTTGTCGCACCATCCACAATCGCCACTGGATCTCTTCTGGTGGGGCTGGGACCATGGGCTTTGGCTTTCCATCGGCAATTGGAGCCCAACTGGGCAAGCCCAAAACCCCAGTATGGTGCGTGGTTGGCGATGGCGGATTCCAGATGACCATGCCGGAACTAGCCACCGCACAAATCCACAAACTACCCGTTAAAATCCTCATTATTAACAATAATTACCTGGGGATGGTGCGCCAGTGGCAGGAACTCTTCTTCGACAATCGTCTTTCTGGCGTAGATCTTGAAGGCAATCCCGACTTCCTGCGTCTGGGCAGTGCCTACGGTATTCCTGGCTGGCGCATCAAGCGGGCGGCTGACATTGACAAGGTCCTTCGCAAGGCCATGGAATACAATGACGGCCCCTGCATTGTCGAAGCCGAAGTCATCAAGGGAGACAATGTCTTTCCCATGATTCCAGCCGGGGCCGGCTATGAAGCCATGCTTATCGAAGCGCCCAAGCACAAGATGGATAAACCCACTGGCAGCACCTAAGTTAGATCTGTTCTGCACCTATTTCCTCTCCCTTATTTTTAATGGTTATGACTCCCATGCCCATCACACCCTCCCTTCGTACCATCTCCTGTCTTGTGCGTAACCAGCCTGGCGTGCTGACCCGCATTAGCTTAGTCTTCTCGCGGCGCGGCTATAATATTGAAAGCCTAGTGGTCTCACCCGCCCGCAATGAAGGCTTTTCACGGATGACCATCACCTCCTCAGGTAAAGAGGAGGTGCTCGAGCAAATTATTAAGCAGCTCGAAAAACTGGTGGATGTGGTGCACGCCGTCGACCACACCGAACAATCGGTAATCGACACAGAAATTGCTCTGATAAAAGTCAAACTGCCCCTCGATCAGCGTACCAGCATTCTGCAAATGGTTGAGCACTACCATGGCAAGGTGGTGGACTATGGCCCAGAGAGCATGGTTATTCGCATCAGTGGTACGAGCGACAAACTCAACGCCTTCGTAGCCCTGCTTGAACAATGGGAAATTCTGGAGTTGGTGCGTTCGGGCAAGATCGTCATGGCTCGCGGCCTGGAAGAGACCTGACCGGCACAAACATGGGTACCTGGCAGCGAATCAGCGTTGAGGACTACCATCTGTGGCGCCAAGAGGGCCGTGACCACAGCCTTATTGATGTGCGCGAGGACTGGGAGGTCGCCTGTGCGGCGATTCCTGGACATCGCCACATTGCCATGTCCCACATCCCCGATGCCCTGGCAACCCTTCGCAGCATGACAGGCCCCCTCATCATCTACTGCCATGCTGGCATCCGCTCAGCCCAAGTCGCCTCCTACCTCTCCCAGCATGACGTTCATAAGGACTCCCTCTATAATCTTGAGGGTGGTATCGAAGCATGGTCCTGCCGCATTGATTCCACGGTTCCTCGCTATTAGCGGCAAAAAGAGCCACCTCGCAGCCAGCAATCTCCAAGCCCAATCGATCCATAGCCTGCCTAGCAAGCAACGGTACAGGAATTGCGTGAGGAAGGCGGGAGCGTGCCATGGCGAGTCAGACCAACGCAAAAAAGCATGTGTATGATCACGGCATGGCGACTCAAAGCTTACCATGGGGAAGGGATACCCGCTTCTCAGGGCATGCTTTGAGTCGCCTTTATGATCACGGGCGTCACCCCTTGATAGCGCAAAAAAGCCTGCTAACATGGCGAAGGTTTTCACCATGCTGACCATATCATACCGTATCACCATTATTCAGGCGCGGATTCTTGCCGTCGTCGGTATCGCCTGGCTCGGCTTGGCTTTGTATGTGGGTCATGATCCCCTTACTGCCGCCTGGCGCGCGGTGGCGGCTGGTTTACTCACCACCCTGGTCTGTGGGATGATACTCCGTCATTCGGCGGGAGTGATCTATCGCCGCCTGCAAGAGCTGGAAGCCGCCGAAGCCGCATCGCAAGAGGCTAACGACGACATTTCATCTCCCGATCACGCCCCCGCTCAGGAAGCTGTATAAATGGCTACCACCAGTGCGCGTCCACGCTCTGATCGCATCCAGGCTTACCGAGCCGCGGAGCAAACCCATAGCGATGACCAACGTGATCAACGCATTCTCTCACATCTTCCCCTGGTACATTCGGTCGTCGATAAGTTAGCGGCCTTTTTACCACCAAGTGTGGAACGCGACGATCTCTACCATTCTGGCGTGATCGGCCTCATTGATGCCATTGATCGCTACGATCCTAGCCGCGAAACCGCCTTTTCCACCTATGCGGTGCTGCGTATTCGTGGTGCCATTATTGATGAGCTCCGCGCTCGGGATTGGGTGCCGCGCAGTACACGCTCGCGGGCACGCGATTATCAGCATGCAGTCAACGATCTCCATCATCAGCTGGGGCGCCTGCCCAACGATCATGAACTAGCCGAACGTTTAGGGGTAAGCCCGAGCGAATTGCCTGATATTGAGCGCTCGGCCCACTTAGCCAGTCAGATCAGCCTGGAAACGCCCATTGGTGAAGGCACTCAGTTGGGGGAAATTATCGAACACCGTGGTAGTGCTGGGGCAAAAACCACACCTGAGAGCAAGCTCGAAGAAGAAGATCAGCGGCAGGCACTGCGGGCCATTCTTTCCACCCTGAAAGAGCAGGAACGCTTGGTTATCAAACTATATTACTTTGAAAATCTGTTGATGAAAGATATCGCCGCAGTCCTGAGCGTTACTGAGAGCCGTGTTTGTCAGATTCATGCACGGCTGATGTCGTTACTGCGCATGCGCTGCAGCAGTAAGGGCCTCGAACTCTAAGCCAGTCAGTATGCACCTCAGCTGCGGCACGATCGTTGCGTTATCACCGGTGTGAAAACATAACCAATCCCAAGCAGCCGCTCGAGGCTTACCACAGTCACGCTTCCCCGCCTCTTCTCTGAGGATTTCCGCCCATGCCACCTGCCATGCCACCGCATTCAGGCGCCGCAAGCGGTGGTTTACTGACCGCCGACGGGCGACCTATTGAGTTGGCGCTGGATGAAACCCAACGACGCAGCCTCAATCAGGTACTGAAACCTGGCAGCGTGGTAAGCGGTCGGGTGGTTGAACATTTCTCTAACGATAGCTACCTGGTCACCTTGCGGGGCCGCAATATTATTGCCGAAAGTAACGCCCCGCTCATGCGCGATAGCATCGTGCAATTGGCGGTGCTGGCGACAGATAACGGCATAAGTCTCCGCTTGGCGGGGATCAGCCCCAGCGATCATGCCCAAACCAGCGCCCCAGCCCAGCGCCTTCAGGCGGCTGGGTTACAGGTCACTCCAAGCGCCCTGCTGGCTCTCACTGCCTTTGAAGAACATGGCGCCCCGCTCAGCCCAGTGCATCGACTACAGCAAGCCGAACGGGCACTCACGGAGGCCATGCAACGTGGGCTTCCCGCTGCCGATCTGCAACGCATGGCCGCCAGCCACGCCTTGCTGGCCAGCGCTCGCCTGCCAGTGACCCCAGTCACCGTAGCCATGGCCGAACACGTCCTCTCGGCCCAGCCCACCAACCTTGCCCAAAGCCTGCGCGAGAGCCTGCAACATTTGCAACCCCAGCAACTGCAGCAACTCTTAGCCCAGGCCCGCAGCAATCTTGCGCAAACATCTGCTGCGGTCGCCAGTCCTCCGCCTGGCCCCGCCATAGCTGCTGGCTCTAGCGCTGCCCCTCCCGCCACAGCACTTGCCTCTGAAGCTGCTGCCAACCCCTCTGCGCCCATGAATGCAGCCATGGCAAGCCTAGGGGCGCCTAGTGGGGGTGCAGGAGTCAACCCAGACCCTGCAGCAACCCGGGCCCCTGCTGAACATCTCCCACCTGCTCCACGGGGCCCGCGACAGGGTCCCAGCACAGCCCCGCCCTCAGCCGGCGAACGCGGTGGCACGCCTGGAGCAACCAGCCCTGGCGCCGCACCAGCGCCAATAACACCAGCCCTACAAGCACTCCTGCAAGCCTTCGATCTCGCCCATGACCCCAAAACCGCCCTGCGGCATGCCCTGGACGCCGTGGGCATTCGCGTGCCACTGGCACCTTCGCCAACAACACCCCAGGCCGCAAATACCTCCGCCAACATCACTCCCAACCTCGCTGCAGGATTCCCCGCCATCGGCAGCAGCCCCGCAATGATGGGGGCCCCTGAAGCAGGAAATGAATGGATCAGCAAACAGGACGATGTGGGATCGCTACTGAAAACCCTCGCCAGCATGGCTCGTGCCCTGGCCCCCGATGGCAGTCCTGAACAGGCCGCCCAGCGTGCAGCCATGTCCACCATGGCCCGTGAGGTTCTCGGCGAGGCGGCATTACCACCACGTGGTATGGTTGATTATGACTTGGTACTTCCCCTTTCCCTTTTTGATCGCGACCAAGCCATCCCCATACGAGTAGGCATCAGTCAGCGTCAGCACGGTGGCATGAATGCGACTTTTTTACGCATTGATGTGGAGCTGTCTCGCCTGGGTCCCCTCTCCCTACGCTTTACCGAAAGCCCTGGATCACCCATAGGCCTCTCTATTTTCCACACCCCGCAGGTGCGCTCCATGCTTGAAGGTGGGATTGGTGACCTGCAAGCAGATTTAGAGGCACAAGGCCTTGAGGTATTTATTCGTTTGCTGGATATGACCGATGAATCCTAAATCGCAGCCTCCCGCCACTGCCGCCCGCAAGCAGGCCGTAGCCATGCGCTACAACAGTGATCAGGACGCCGCGCCCCGCATTCTCGCCAAGGGCAAAGGCACCATTGCCGAGCGCATTCTGGCCCTGGCCGAAGAGCACGCGATCCCGCTCCATCGCGATGACGATTTGGTAACGCTGCTCTCGGTGTTGGAAGTGGATGCGGAAATCCCGCCACGTCTTTACCATGCCATGGCCGAAGTACTGGCCCACATATACCGCATCAATCGCCGCGGCTAAGGCCACACCAGGCTATACCACAGACATCTATCGCACAAACCTATCCATATGCCTGGGGAGAGGTTTACCGCTCCGCTCTGTCCCCATTACTCAACAAACGTACAATGAAATGGGATGGGGACCTGGTTCCACCGCCATAATCTTATTCCCAGTAGTAGCGATAGGGCGTGCCAGGCCACTCGGGCAAGGCGCTTATATCGGACGGCACATCAATAAGGTAGACATCGGTATACCCACGTCGGTCGGAATTAAATGCCAGGACTCGGCCATCCGCGCGGGGCCGTGCATGCACATGGGCTCGATGATGATGGCGCGAGCTATCATGGCGGCAGAGAACTCGTGGCTGAGCCCACTCATCTCCCTGGCGGTCCACGGCCAAAAGCCATTCACCGCTACTGCGGGTGCCATCAAGAAAAACGCGGTTGGGGCTGATGGCTACTGCATGATGGGTAGGCACGGCAAGCTCTGCCTGCCACACATCGCCACTGAGGACGTGGCAAAAACCTGCCGCATGACGCCACGTGCCATCACGGTGGCGCGCATGGTAGCCAACGGTTACCCCATCAGCACACCAATACTCGTGCCCCACACCCCAGTCTGGATCGCGCGGCACCACTGGCCAGGGGCTCCCGCCAGATAAGCGCAAACCCCAGATACGCTGGTCAATCTCCAGCCATGGGCCTTCGTGGCAGAAGGTACACAAATCGGGATCTATCGGCGATGCATTCACATGGGTAATGAGCCACTGCGCTTCATGCAATACATGCGTTGCACTACCATCACTGGCCACGCTGATCACCTGCGACAAAGGAGGCTGCTCAAGCCAGCGCAGACGATCGGCAGTGCTGGAACCATTACCCACGCTTGAATGCTGCGAACGACAGGTCAGCACCGCCCGCCCATCTGCGGTCCAGCTGGTACCGTGCACCTCGCCTTGGGCCTGGTAAATCACCTCTTCCCGCCCACTCTCCAGAGTGAGGATGGTCAGGTCCTTACCGTTCCAATAGGCGATGCGACTGCCATCAGGACTGAGGCTCGCGTAATTAAAGTGATGATCCGGTACTGCTCCAGGCCTGCAGTCGGTTATCCGCACGGCATCACCACTGGCCAGCTCGACAGCATAGAGCTGATTCCCGGTGGCAGCCCGCTCGCCAGCGATTATGAGGTATTGCTGATCTGCGGTCCAACCGTCACTGGTGAAATAGAGGCAATGACTGTGCCCCACCGCCGCAGTAAGACGACTGCATGGTAATCCCGAATGGGGATCAGCCGCAGAGCTGACCTGACTGGGAATGCGTTCGTAGTAATGCATTCCCATAGCCTATAGCCACCTGTAAAAAGTCAGCCCAAGAAGCCGCCGCAGGCCCCATATACGTTCAAGGCCGCCGGACCTCCATCACGCTCGTGTCTGGTGCTATGGCTTTACCATGCCATAAGCCAGAAACCCTCCCCCAACCCGATCAGGGCGGCTTAACCCTCGCCCCCGAGGCCGCCGATCTCCTGATTAGCTGCAGAAAACGACCTCAATGGGCGCTTTCTGCACTAAAAGCATGCCACGCGAAGCGTGGTACTCCTTCCCCATGGCATGTTTTGCGTCGCCCTGCCAACCCGGTCTAGACCAGCATTGCCTCAGCCATTCTTCAGTCATCATGCCAGTCATGCATGTACGTGTTCCTGGTTCTACCAGTAATCTTGGCCATGGCTTCGACTGCCTGGGCATGGCCTTAAGTATCTACAACGATTTGTGGATCACTCCCAGCGATACCCCCGTCCAACACGGCGATGCCGGGCTCAATCGCCTGTGTGGATCAGTGCGTGAACTATGCCAGCAGGTTATGGGCTGCCCCCTGCCTGCGGCTGCGGTCACGATTACGGGTGATGTCCCTATGGCCCGCGGCCTTGGATCCAGCGCCACCATTATTATCGGCTTGGCTGCCTTTTATCAGCAGCTCCACCAGGGGAATATCGACCGCGATGCCTTGGTACAACTGGGCTATGGGATCGAAGGCCATCCCGATAATGTCGCTGCGGCAGCCCTGGGCGGCTGCACCATTGCCGCATCAACGCCAACGGGACTGCGCTGCCTCCGCCTGGATATACCAGAAACCTTGCGTGCGGTGCTCACCATTCCCGCCTATCAGGTACGCACTGCCGATGCCCGCAGCGCCCTCCCCCAAGAACTCAGTCGTGAAGAGGCAGTACGTGGCTGGCAGCGCACGGCTCTGATTACCGCAGCCTTGGCCAGTGGTAACTGCGATGCTCTGCGTGATTGCTTTTCCCAGTCCTGGCACGAGGAGTATCGCCAGGAGCTCAATCCCCACCTGCAGCAAGTACGCAATATCGCCCACAATAACGGTGCGATCGGCACCTTTCTGTCCGGATCTGGGTCGACCATCCTCAGTCTCTGCGATCAGGACTGCGCCGAAACCCTGCGCCAGGCCATCGCCAGCAACATGGACGAAAGCCTGAGCCTGCATATCTGTCATGGCGATAATCTCGGCGTCCAGATACTCAACCCCGACCCTGCGCAAGGAGATTCTGCATGAAATCATGGTTCCGCGATGCCGTCACCGGCGAAGGTCAATGGTCCTTGGATGAAGTCCGCTATCGTTCGCCGGCTGGCAACCTACTGGAAGTCGTGCATGATCTTGAACCCCTGCGAGAGCAAGGCCCTGCAGGGCTCAAAGCGCTGTGGGATCAACGCTGGGGCCCACGCAGCGCGCATCCCTTTCATAGTGGTATCTGGGGTAAGAAGGAGCTTGTCCTTCCCGACATCCCCGATGAACACGTGGTAACCCTTGATGAAGGCCACACCAGTCTCCTGCCACTGGGCCGCTACGCTGAAGATCTTGGCTGCGATGGGCAGCAACTCCTCCTCAAGCAATGCGGCAACAGCCATAGCGGATCGTTTAAGGATCTGGGCATGACGGTGCTGGTGAGCCAGGTCAATCACCTTATACGCAGTGGCAAACAGGAGTTTCTTGGGGTGGCCTGCGCGTCATCTGGGGACACCTCGGCCGCCCTTGCAGCCTACTGCGCAGCCGCGGGTATTCCCGCCGTAGTCCTGCTCCCTGATGCCAAAGTCTCCCCAGCGCAGCTGGTACAACCCTTGGCCAATAATGCCCTCACCCTAGCCCTGGACACCGACTTCGATGGCTGCATGCGCCTGGTGCGACAGCTCACCGAAGATGGTAAGCTCTACTTAGCCAACTCCATGAATAGCTTGCGCATCGAAGGCCAAAAGACAGTGGCGATTGAAATTATCCAGCAACTGGGCTGGGAAATACCCGACTGGATCTTTATTTCCGGCGGCAACCTGGGCAATACCGCCGCTCTTTATAAGGGCCTGGAAGAGCTCATGGAATTGCGGGTCATTACCCGCATGCCGAAAATTGTATGCTGCCAAGCAGCCGCCGCCGACCCTTTGTTTCAATGCTACCAACGCGGCTGGAAGGATTTCCAAGCGGTTACCGCCCAGCCAACCCAAGCCAGTGCCATTCGCATTGGCGACCCGGTGTCGGTTCCCAAGGCCCTCAAAGGGCTCATGCGGCATGACGGCGAAGTAGAGCACGCCAGCGAGAGCGAACTCGCCGAAGCCTGCGCGCGGGCTGATCGCTGCGGTTTTTTCGCCTGCCCCCATACCGGAGTCACCTTAGCCGCGCTGGAAAAATACATCGCCCGCGGCCGCATTGGCGCCAACCAACGGGCCGTGGTCATTAGCACTGCCCACGGCCTCAAGTTTACCCAAGTCAAACACGACTACCACAGCAGTAACCTTGATGGAGTTACGCCACAGCAGCCCAATCGCCCCCAGCGCTTGGCCGCGACTATTGAAGCCATTTATGATGCAGTACAACGACATCACCACGGCTAAGTGCCGCATCCCATAGATACCCATCAGAAGCTTTTGCCGCGCGGATAGCAACAGCGCGGCGCGCCTTCTGCAAGAGATTCATGAGACACAGTCCCTAGAGCATCTCGCCCATAGCCAAAAATATTGTGCCTTTCTCGCGGTAAGAACGTTCTCACTGCGAGATTTGGCATACCAGCACTCCCTGCCTCGCACCCAGGGTGGCGCAAAACTCACCTTGGGTAAGGAATTCCCGCTTCGCGATGCATGCTTTTAGCGCAAAAAGCGCCCTATTTAAGGCATTTTCGCAGGCCGATCAGGAGATCAATGGCATTAAGCATTTTATGTTCGTGTATGCATTTACACCACCGCACGAATGGCGAGATCAAAAAAAAGAGGTAGGTTGTCGGTGTTTAAAGCCCCAACGGGGCTTCGCATACTAGCCCAGGGTTGCGCTAGCTACCCTGGGTAAAGGTCCAAGAAACGGTCAACCCTGAAAGGGTTGCGGAGGCTCAGAG
>REDP01000276.1 GCA_007693455.1 Planctomycetota bacterium
CCGCATCAATACCGACCTGACCCATCTCATTAATGACCACCAAGACCGATTCATCATCAGATTGTTCAAGGAGGCGATTGATGGTGGTGGTTTTACCTGCACCGAGAAACCCAGTGATAATATGGGTGGGGATTGTTCTGCTCATGCTCGCATACTCCCTATTGAAACACTTTTGCAACAATAAGAATGCCTACCTTATGACTGACATGGATCAACAGCACACCGTGAGTTCGACTGCACTACAGACAGCCACAGAGCTAGTCGCACATATGCCTGGACGCATGACCCAGCCTCGCATTTATGTCTGTGCGGCACTCCTCACGGCACAGCGGCCCGTCTGTCATCAGCATATCCACCACATGGTGCCTCATATTAATCGCGTTTCTATCTACCGAGTGTGCGAGTGGCTGGCCCAACAGAATCTCATTGACGTGGTTGTGGGTAAAGATGGCATTCGACGGTACGCGTGGCGCGCCCAACGTGACAGCCACCATCGACATGCCCATTTTCACTGCGAAAACTGCGGCCACACCGAATGCCTGGAAGGCGTTCTCGCTCCTCAGGCCATCCTTCCTGAAGGCTACCATACACGCTCGGTGACGGTTGTGGTGAATGGCATCTGCGCCCATTGTGGCTAAGACTCCGAGCCTGGCCGAGCCAGCCCTGGAATGGCACTTAGGGAACGGGCAAGAGAAGCGATTGCGCCACAAACCCCTCGCGATTTTCAGCATCGCGCACCCGCAGCCGCCTGCGCGGGATATCATGGCTGATGGGAAGGACTATGTCACCTGCCTGCAATGCGCCAATGGGCTCTCCGCCGACATCAATTAATACGGTTTTCTCCTTAAGAATCCACCAGTCATTGTGCTGGTCAAGACTGCGAAGGAGCAACGGTGGCAGGAGGAGGATGCCTAAGAGAATGGCGCTTACTCCGCTTGCGCGGCGCCATGGCGTGGCAATACACATACAAAGCGAGAGAGATAAAGCCAAAGCCAAGAGCGTGCCCCACCATCCCTGCAGTAGCAACGGCCATGGACCGAGGACATCCTGGTGAAGTCGCGGAGGTTCGGGGAGATCGTGCTGGGCAAGAAGTTCGCGCGCCTGGTTACGCCAGGGCGCTGCCCGATGAGCAGCCAACAATGCACGCCCAGCACTTACCGCATCATCGGCGGCAAGGGCGCAGATACCCGTGTCATACCACAATGCCCAATCCCCGTGGGCTTGCGCTTTCTGCCACAGTAAGGGCAGTGATTCGCCAGGGCGTCCCTGCTGCCAACTCCGATAGGGATCAGGGCCTTCGCTGCTGGCAAGGTTCTGAGGCATTCCCCATGAGAGCAGGAGGATGCCGCACAGCCCTAACCAGAACATTGCGCGAGTGGTTCGGCTGCTTGCTAAAACACGATGTGAACAGTGGGGTATACGGGCGCTCATGGAAACTGCTCCAAACAGTGCAGGTGCCGATGCGCTTGGTCAAGATCAATATTCAGACCGCCGTAGCGATGGCGTTCAATACTGCGGATCGCGGCACGAGCGCGATCTGCCGACTCACCCTGCGGGAGTAAGGGGAGCAAGTGGTGGGCAAGGGTGGTCACCTGGGCAAGGTCGCCCCGTCGCCAGGCGCGGGCGAGGCGACGCCCCCGATGCCCAGCCCAATTAATACCCCACAGCACGCCCCACGTCCGCCAAAGTACCCCTGCGCCAATACCTGTCATGAGGATAATCCAATGCCCCAAGAGGCTTGCCGACAACAGTGGATTGCGCTGTAATGGATCGGGAAGCGCTGTGCTAAGACTGGCTTGTTGGCTATCATCCACATCCATTTGCCGCCCCCCTGCGGTTACCTGGAGGGTGTGCGAGGATGTTTGCGCGCGGTGGTAGCGCATGGTCTGCGGATCTAACCAGGGAAGGCTTACTGGACTCACCGTAAAAGTCCCAGCGTGCTGTGGTATGACCTGCCAGCGAAAGATGCGTTCTTCGGGCACTTCACTGCGACCACTGCGTCCATCAACGGCATAAAAACGCAATCCCGGAATCGTCGGTGGTGGGTAGGAGGTTAATTGCGCAACCTGTGGGCCACGCACGATTACACGCAATACAGCCCCTTCACCAACGCGAATATCTTTGGGCGTCAATGCACTCTCTATCTCCACCGATCCCACTATGCCACGATCATCGTCGGGAGCCCGCAAACCGCCCATATCGCGAACGGTAAGAAAAGTGGCAGGAATGGCCGCATCCCGACGCTCACGACGACCAAATCGGGTTTGTCGACGCAGGGGCATAACATCACTGTAGGCGTGTTCACCACTGTCCTCCGCCGTCAATACACGGCGAGCCACCAGCACTGACCAGAGATCACCAGAGGTATCGCGAACCGCACCACTGGTAATACGCACCCCTCCTTGCGAGAGCGCCCAGTCGGGAAGGGCCATTTGCCAGTCAGGATCCAGCTCCCAGCCTTGGTTATACGGGGCAAGAAAACGTACCGTCAGAGTTGTGTGCTGCCCGGGGACAATAGTACTGGGATGAATGCGGGATCGCACACCAGACTGGGGGTCAGACAAAGGATCAAGAGCAGTGATGGTGCGGCGCGGCGTCTGCGCCATACGCCCATCTTCGGTGCGCATGGTAATCGTGGGGAGGTCGCGATCCTCCACTGCCCGATCAATGCGCACCCGCAATGGGAAGCGCAAAAGAATCGTACCCGTACTGCTGCGATGACGCCGCACCTGCTCGGGGGACAGGGTTACGGAAATATGGGAGTCAGTTGCAACGGTGAATTCTGGCATGGATGTCAAAGAGCCATCTACTTCCAGATACCCACTCACCGTCTCGGCTACAGGAATCGGATCGGGAAGACCGTAGCGCACTTCCAAGGCACGGCCTGGAGTGGCAAGCAGCCATAAGCCAACACCCAGTAAGAGGGCAATACTGAATGGGAATCTCGGTGAAATTACCATGGCTGACTACTGTCTCCTGATCCTTCCCCGCTATGACGCATAAAATCGCGCAGCGATTCATCTAAATCTTCTTGATGATCACCCAATATATCATCAAGCCAGCGGCGTGCTTCCTGCTGCGAACGATCTGGTGTGGCGGTATCATCTCCAGACACGCCACCCTCCTCTTCGTCCTCCATGTGCTCACCAAGATCGGGCTCCTGATCAGCATGGGGATCGTCTGTACCGGGCTCATCCTGGTCAGGAGATTGCTCGTCTGGGCTTGATCCACCATCGTCGGCAAAGTTGTCAGACCTATCATCACTGTCCTCTTGCTGGCCATCCATGTCTTGTGCGGTCTGATCCTGGTCCGGTTCGCCATCACCAGCATCGTCCGCCATGGCATCGGAGGCATCATCGCCGCCCTCGTCGCGGTCTTCATCACCATCTTGCGGCGGCGGCTCTTCTTCATGAGCCGCAGAACGCTGGCGAACATGCAGCAGCACATGGCTGCGCGCCAATGCCTGCCAACGATCCACAACCAGTATGGTAAGGGGATAGTCCCCCTCCTCCTGTGGCGCCCCCAATAGTACCCCGTCCTCGCGCAGCTGCATTCCTTCCGGCAGGTCTCCTTGCTCGAGGCTCAAGCGATAGGGAGGAGTACCATCGCGCACGGGCATTTCCCAGCGCTCAGGGCGGCCGACAATGCCAGTGAGGCGTTCAGGGAGAATCAATGCAGGCCGCGCATTGACGGGAACACGCAGCTGCCATTCCCTGTCAGCAAAGGTACTGACCAAGGTAATCATAGGCTCACCTTCGGGAATACCCTGTACTACACCGTCTTGCTGCAGGCTCAATCCTCCTTCTTGCACTTCCTGCCACTGGGGAGTGGTGCCTGAGCCACGCACCTGCAATTGATGCTGATATCTGGCCGAACGCGTGGCCGCAGGAAGCAGCACGCGATCAGGCACAGGATCTCGTTCCACCTGAAGGTGCAGGGTCTCCTGCACCTGGGCTCCATCGGCATCACGGACAGTAATGCGCAAGGAATAGGCCCCTGGTTGCCGAGGGATACCGCTCAGGAGAAAGCTCCCATCATTCTCGGCGTGCCCCTGTATACCCTGGGGAAGATCGCCAGCCGACCATTGGGGCCGCACCCCACCCCGCAGCGTCAGACGATGGTGATACATTTCTCCAACAACGGCTGGGGCTAGCGCCGCATCACGCATTTCAAGCCGTGGGAGCACCTGTATACCAAGCCAGGGGCGCCCCACAATCTCACCGTCCTGATCACTGACCACGACGCGAAAACGATACATACCGCTGAATTCGGGCTCTCCTGAGAGATGACCTTCGGCGGTCATGGCCAGTCCCTCTGGCAGACTTCCATCGCCCCAGAGGCGGATGCGCGTTGCGGCAGGAAATGCCTGCAAGAGTTGCTGACTATAGGACGAACCGATACGTGCTGGCGGGAGCTGACGGGGGAGTGCTGGTGGATCGCTTACCAGTTGGCTATCATTGAGCTGCTGCGCTAATGCCGCCAAGGCTTGGCGATAGGTTTCATTATCTGGCTGGCCTTCCACCGCCTGCTGGAGGTGCCTGTGTGCCGCGCTATAGCGCCCCTCATCAAGGGCCATGCGGGCAAGGTAATGATGGGCGGCAGCGGCAATGCGCGCATGACTCCCAGCAGCCGCGCGGCGCAAATGGTAGACACGGCGCTGACGGTCTTCACTCAATAGGCCGCGGTTATAGTGCGCTGCTGGATGGTCAGGACTATGCAATAACACGGCATCCAATTGGGCGCGGGCGCGATCAGGATCCTCCTCACTGTGCTCCACCGCCTGGGCCACCTGGCCAGCAAATTCATCGGCAGCCCCTGTGCTCACCACCATCACCATAATCACCAGCGTTGCCATGGCACGGCGTGCCGAGGGTACAAGCAGGGCAATGGCAAAGAGCAGGAGCGCTGCGGCCAAGGGCCACTGATAACGCTCACTGGCCACCACTTGCTGTTCAATGCGCCAGCTATGGGCCTGCACATGCTCCTGCATATGCGCCACCATAGTACGCAAATCGCTATCATCACTGGTGGTAATCAAAGTGAGTCCGCCCGTTGCCTCACTCAGGGTATCAAGAGTTGCCCGAGCAGGCGGCATGGGCTCTTCACGGCCATTGATGGTGAGAGTGACATGCTGATCGGGATCACCAATAACCAGGCCATAGACCGTAATCCCCTCATCCCGAGCACGGGCCGCAGCCTCTTGTACCGCGGCATGATCAGGATCATCGCCATCGGAAAGCACGAGGATCACCCGCCCACGCTCTTCATCGCCTTGCAGCGCGACTACTGCGCGCTGAACGGCATTGCCGATAGCTGTGCCCTGATCTTCTCTGCGGAACAATTCTGGGGTACAATCTTCCAGCAGCAAACGCACCCCAGTATGATCAGTGGTTAACGGGGAACGTAAGGCGGCAATGCCGGCAAATGGTAGCAGCCCCACCTCGGCGTTGGGCTGCAAACGCAGGAGGTCGTGCACTTTAAAGTGGGCATGGCGCATACGACTGGGGTAGAGGTCCTGGCTATACATGGAATACGAACAATCCACCACCACCACGATACTGTAGCCCTCTGCCGTCTGATCATCGCTATCGCCCCCATGTCGCGGGCCAGCCAGGGCAAGCACTAACGCCACCCATGCACCCAGCAAGGCCACCGTGGGTAGCACCTGTCGCCACCGCGAATAGCCGCGATAGCGATGGGCCTCCATGCTTCCCAGGCGCCGAGAGCGCATGAGCAGCAATCTGCGCTGCAATATCCACCACAGCGGCAGCGCCGCTACCGCCAACAAGAGCCATAGAAGGGAAGGATACGCCCAGCTCATGGCACACCTCGCAAACGCAGCATTAAGACGCTAGCGAGGGCAATCAAGGACGCTGCGACAACCAGAAAATAGCGAAAGTAATCACTATAATGTCGTGTTTCTTGATAGATATGATGGGTTGGCTCTAATTCATCAATGCGATCAAAAATCCGGTACAATTGTTCGCGGGTATCGGCATAGAGCACTTCGCCATCTGCCTGGTCGGCGATAACCTGCAAGCGCTCAATTTCTGGCAGGAAGAGATCAGGCAAATCCATGAGCCGCTGTTGACCAGTGTGGTATTGAACACGAGGATCTGTCATTTGCCCCTCACGGTCTCCCACCCCTATGGCATGAATGCGAATACCCATGCGTGCAGCTTGGGCGGCTGCCTCTACGGGATCAACCCAATTGGGAAGATTGCGGCTATCACGACCATCGGCAAGAATAATAATGCTTTTCCCTTCGGGAGCCTCTTCCTCAAGATAGCCCATGGACACGGCAATACCTAAACCGGTATTGGTTCCCGGCCCCACAACGCCACCGGTTGGAACTCCGTGCTGGGGATGGCGTGTGCGCTCCCAATCATCGCGCATTTGCCGTTCGACATCATGTAAACTCCGGCGCAATGAATAATGATCCATGGTAGGAGGACATACCAGTAATGCCGTGGAACCAAAGACAGCTACACCCAAACGATCGCTAGGCCGACCCTGAATAAATTGCTCTGCCGCTCGGAAAACCGTTTCTAATCGATCAACACGCTGTCCCGCATCATCAAACATATCATCAGCAATCATCGAAGCCGAGAGATCTATGAGTAAAATCATATCACGACCCGAATGCTGGGTTTCGACGATAATCCGCCCACCCTGAGGCCGCGCCAGGGCAAGCACCACGCAAGCAATACCAAGGCCCATAAGCAAGCGATAGATCAGTGGACCAAGACTGGGCCGCAGCGCGCGCACTGCCAAGGCATAGGCGCCAAACGTCAGCGACAACGGCCGTGGTTGCCAGATCAGCACCAGCACCGGCACAATCAACGCCAACAACCACCACGGATCAGCACATCGCCACATTACTGCTTCCGCTCCGATTGACGTAACTGCTCCAGCCACTGCTGCGCGCGTAGGTGCACGGCACGCATGTGCTCTGCACTAGGGCCCTGGGGCGCCCAGCGATTGCGATCTATATCGGTAAGAATCAGCGATAAATCACGCAAAGATTGTTGTGGGTGCTCCGCCAACATCTGCTGCACCTCCTTTACGCTTGCTCCGCGCAGGGGTAAGCCCCAATGTTCACTGGCAAAACTGCGCAGGGCCTGAGCCAAAATAGCCATTCCATGGTTCACCTGGTCTGCATCTGCAACCACCGCCAAGGCCTGTTGCAAGCGTTCATGGGGTGACGGCTGGTAATGCCGGCGGCGCCAATACCACCACATCCCCATAATCAGGAGCAGCACCAAAACTCCTGCACCCACATACCACCAGATGGCAGACAAGGGAAGCTCTGGCTGCCACAAGCCCATACCAGGGCCCAGGTCTGCCTCCAGAGCCGGAGCATCTACCATAATTACCACGGGATCGCTGCGTTGGTGCTGCAGGGCCCCGTCAGTATCGTACCAATACATGCCCACCCGCGGCAGTGGCCAAGGGCCGGCTTCTTCGGCTTGAATAGAGAGTCTCCAGCGCTGACGATACCGATCCCCATCACGCCACGCGGGATCTTCCTGCCAATGACGCACATAGACTTCAGCAAAGGCCAAAAGCGGGTCTGCAGCCTCGGCCACATGCCACTCCGCGGGCCACCACGTTTCCACGATAAGTTCGAGTGGCTCACCTTCATTGACACTGGAAGTGGCTGGGGACAGGGTAATCCCAGCGGGCTCCTCAACAGCCCCCAAACCCCCACACAGTAATACGAGAAGGATCCCAAGAGCAGTTTTCACAGCCCTCGTCCCCCACGTTGCTGCTGGAAAAATTGCCCAAGAACCCCACTCACATCACTATCACTGCCCACCTGACAAAAATCACAGCCAGCCCTACGAAAGGCTCCGCGAACCGTATCCATTTGCTCTTGGTAGATCGCGCGATAACGCCGCGCGGCCCGAACCCCACCAGGTACGGCAAACAGTCCGCGCCCCTCGCCATCAGCCAGCCACAAAGGGCCCGCGGCATGGGGCAAATCTTCTTCACTGGGATCGGTCACCTGAACCCCGATCACCTGATGATGACGACTGGTTAACGACACTGCTGCTTGCAAATCAGCCAGGGGATCAAGGAAGTCCGAGATCACAACCACAATACTGTGACGGCGCTGGGCAGCGACATAATCCTGCAATGCCGCCACCATATTCCCTGGAACATGGGACTCAGGTGCATCAAGAATCGAACCAAGCAGGCGAATAGCGTGGCGACGACCACGACGAATGGGGAAATGTTGCCGACACTGCTGATCCCAGGTTTGCAAACCAACCCGATCGTGATGCTGCTGTGCCGTCATGGCAAAGACGCCAGCAATTTCACAGGCGGTAAGCAGTTTATTGCGACCACTCCAAGGATGCACCCCACCACAACGCATGCTTCCTGAAATATCCACCAGTAACATGACTGATAGCTCACGCTCTTCGCGAAAAACCTTCACAAATGGGCGGCCCACCCGAGCCGTAACATTCCAATCAATGGCACGAATATCATCGCTATGATTATATTCACGCACGCGATCAAATTCCATGCCTTGGCCACGAAAACGACTGCGGTACGCACCCAGACCAGACAACCCACGTAAGGTGCGTGGGCGCATATCCAGGGGGCGCACGCGCTCGAGCACGCCGCGAAGGTCCTCATTTGTCAGTACCGCCTGCAAGGCATCGCGTGAAAGCGCCATGAACCTCCTAGGGAACCGGACAATGGTCAAGGAGCTGTTGAAGGATCTGATCGGGGCTCATCCCGTCAGCCTCAGCTGCAAAAGATGGAATAATACGATGCCGTAAAACATCTGGAGCAATGGCCTTGATATCATGCGGAGTGACAAAGGTTTGCCCCTCCATCAAAGCATGGGCACGGGCACACGCCGCCAAACTCAACACCGCACGCGGACTTGCCCCAACAGCCACTAAACCTGCAATAGGAATGCCATGTTCTTCAGGATTGCGGGTGGCCCGCGCCAAGCGCACACAGTAATCGCGCAGACGATCATCCAAATGAATCGCCTGCAAGGACTGCTTGGCTGCAGCGAGCTGCTCAAGGTTGACCACTGCTTGTGGCTGCGGGCGATGCTGCACCAAAGCCCGGTCCAACATTTCACGCTCTTCGGCTACACTGGGGTAGTCGACCAAGAGCTTCATAATGAAACGATCGGTTTGAGCCTCCGGCAAAGGATAGGTGCCCTCTTGCTCAAGAGGATTTTGAGTGGCCAGGACCATGAATGGTCGTGGGAGGCGATAGCTTTCCTCGCCAATGGTTACCTGCCATTCCTGCATCGCCTCCAAAAGCGCCGATTGCACCTTAGCGGGAGCACGGTTGATCTCATCAGCAAGAATCATATTGGCAAAAATTGGCCCTTTATGGGTGGTAAACTGCCCCCCCTCAAACACCTGAGTGCCAATAATATCGGCAGGAAGGAGGTCTGGGGTAAACTGCACACGACTAAACGCGGCATGCAGACTTGCCGCCAAAGCTTTGACCACTGTGGTTTTGGCCAGGCCAGGCAGTCCCTCAAGCAAGCAATGACCATCGCAAAGAAGCGCAATCAAGAGGCGCCGCACTAATGCTGACTGCCCTACCAAAACGGTGCCGATCTCCCCTTCAATCTGCGCCAGCATGGACGCAGCCACACTCACATCGCGGCTATCTTGAACTTCCACACTCTGATCAACCGATCTTTCGATGCGATCTTCCTGCTGCATAGACTTCCCCTTCATACCTTCGTACAGTAATGACGCAGGAACGCATGCTTCCATACCGCCCATACATTCAAGTGCCCGCCAGGGCTCCCCATGTTTTCTTGGCCACACACGGCAATCCAGCGATGATTACGATAGATCAACCAACATCAGCTCCCAAGAAAATGTTCTGGCAAGTGATTGAACACGCATTATAAGTTATCAATAGATAACTTATGGAGCGCCCCATGACCCAACATCAATGGACCACCCGCTACATCCTCTATCGCAGCGCTCGTTTCCTCATCCTGGTCCTCGGCGGAGTATGGCTCGGCATGACCCTACTAGTATGGATCATGCAGGAACGCCTCCTGTTTCCCGCCGATCGCAGTAGCCCAACCATGTTTCCCAGCGACATTGGTATTCCCTTTGAACGCTTTACAGTGGAAACCGATGATGGGGAACAACTGGATGTGTGGTGGATGCCCCAAGAACCCTATCAACAAGCACCCACCGTCCTCTTCGCCCACGGCAACGCGGGCAATATGCAACATCGCATGGAAACCTATCGCTCCCTGCGCTTTGCTGGAGCCAACGTACTTACCTTCGACTATCGCGGATACGGTGACTCCAGTGGTCGCCCTAGCGCCGATGGCTTACGTAAGGACGGCGAGGCCATCTGGGCCTTTGCCCGTGACCACTTACACATCCCTGCTGAAACGATCATCCTCCATGGCCGCAGCTTGGGCGGAGCAGTCGCCATCCACATTGCCGCCAAAGCCGAACACCCCCCCGCCGGACTTATCGTGGAAAGTGCTTTCGCCGATTTACATCAAGCCGCGCGCGACAGTTTCCCCTTTTTGCCAATCACCTGGGTCGCACGCCACCAATTCCCCAACAGTGAACGGATTGCCACAGTCAACGCCCCCATATTAATTATGCACTCACAAGAAGATGAAATGATTGGCTACCATCACGCAGAACAACTCCACGCCGCAACCACCACTAAAGATGCCCGACTCGTCCCACTACGCGGCTCCCACAACCACGGCTGGACCGACGCCAACGGCGACTGGACCAACCTAATCGAATCCTTTATCAAAGAACACGCAATAAATAAGGATTAATTATAATTATTGGATTAGCGGGGGACATGCAGATTCATATCCGCAAGACACCTCATTGGAGACCAA
>REDP01000279.1 GCA_007693455.1 Planctomycetota bacterium
CTCTCCATTCGTTCCCAGGGTAGCGCCTGTGGCGCAACCCTGGGCTGGGCTACGGAGCCCCGTTGGGGCTCGATCAGGCCACGCGCCTGCGTATTGCAAATGCTTCATGCCATTGATCAGGAGATCGGCGATCCCGGGGGCAAGCTTTGCGCCGCCCTGACCTCGCACCCTGCCCGTACTCGGCTGACAGGATGCGACCGGCAGCTGCCCATGGCCTCAGAGCGCAGAGCGACTCAAGGCTCACCTTGGGCAAAGAAAGCCCGCTTCGCGGGGCATGCCTCTTGTGCAGCAAGCCTTGAGACGCCCGAGCAATATGGGCCGGAAAGTCAGGTTGCTATTCTTCCTGGCCGCCCTGCACCTGCGCCAGCTCTTCGGGGCTGGCTTCATCCACAGTTACCACATCCACACTAAAGTGTAAATCTACACCTGCTAAGGGATGATTGGCATCGGCAACAACGGCCTCATCTTGCAGCTCTACCACACGATAAATGGCACCTTGGTTTTCATCCTGAGGGTGGGGGCCTTGAAACTGCACGCCAGGCTGCAGTTGACCACGTGCTTCTTCTGGGAAGGCCTCTAAGGCAATCTGTACAACCAAATCCTTATTAAAGGCACCATAGCCATCTGACGCCGCCACAACCACATCCACATGGTCGCCACTGACGCGGCCTTCCAGGGCCGATTCCAGTCCGCCAACAATCTGGCCATGACCATGGATATAGGACAAAGGATCACGACCTTCGCTAGAATCGATGGTTTGTCCCTCAGCATCCTGCAGGGTATAGTGAAAGGACACTTTGGCATCGGGGGCGATATTCATACAAACTCCAACAGTATGGATACAGAGCAACTCAGTCGTTATGGGTGAAAATCCCGGTGAAGAAAAGCATGCGCGTGAAAAAAGAAGGATCCCGCAGCAAGGCTTGAGTCGCGATGAAGCAGCGTGTGCGCGCCCAGCATTGGGCACTGGGAATGCCGCTGCCGCTACACTTCCCAACGCATCAATTGAGCAGCATGTCAAATCTCTGCAGCCATGCAAACGCCGATCGCGCAGATCCAAGAAACAGCGTAGAGCTATCTATTATCCCAGTAGTTACGTGATCTAGATGTTGAGAAACGCCTCACGAGCAATCCTTCAAGAACCGTACTTCTTCCAAGCAATCATCGTATCACCTTTACCTAAAACAACTTAGGATGCATTTGCGACCATTCCCGAAGTTTTGGCACAGCTCTCGCGTAAGAGACCGCCGTAGAGGACCGCCCAGCGCCGTCAGGAAACGGCCAAGGCATCCGGCCCACTGACGACTCACTCAAGGAACCCTCTCCAGGGAAAGGACACTGTCATGTCTCTACGCATCAATAACAATATTGCCGCGCTCAACGGCCATCGCAATTTGCAAAAGAACGATGCAGCGGTCTCCAGTTCACTGGAGAAGCTGTCATCGGGCCTGCGCATCAACCGTGCTGCCGATGACGCGGCAGGCTTAGTGATTAGCGAGCAAATGCGTGCGCAAATCACCGGCCTCAACCAAGCCATTAAGAACTCGGAAACGGGTGTGGCCATGGTACAAACGGCGGAAGGCGCACTTGATGAAATCAATACGCTGCTGAATAAAGCTCGCGAATTGGCCTTACACGCCGCCAATGATGGCGCCAATGACATCAACCAACTACTCGCCGACCAGCAAGAAATGGACAATGTCATTGAGGCGATTGCCCGCATCTCAGACTTCACCCAGTTCGGCACCAAAAAGATCATTGATGGTACGCTCAATGGGGTGAGCGAGCGCAGCAGCGATCTCCTGCGCGTCAATATCGGAAATCTACCCAACAATCCAGCGATTGCTGCGGGCCCAATGAATTTAGAAGTAGAGCCACCAGTAATGGCCGCTACCACCCTCCTGGGAGGCGGTGAAATAACTGGCAGTTCGTCCGGTATTTTTAGCGCTTCAGTCACGGGAATGAATATTGGCAGCGCCAATATCAATCCGGACACCACTGTCACCATAGAGGTGGATGGAGAAACCATTGCCAGCTACACCACCACCAGCAACACCACCCGCGACAATCTGACCAGCGAACTCAATGACCTCGCCCAAGGCAATGGATACACCGTCACATATGACACCACTGCCAACGGCTTTGTGGTTACGCGGATTGAAGAGATCCCCAGTAGCGATCCGGTAGATGCCAGCATTACCTTCCAGCGCTCCATTAGTTCAGGCGCTGGCGCTTCAAACACTACTTCTGAATTACGATTTGTCCCTGGTATCACGGGGGCAAATGAAGGCACCGCAGCTGAGGTTTTCTTTGCTGGCTCTGGGGTAGAAGGTGGACTCTCCGGAATCCAAGCATCAAGTGTCCTAGCGTCTGGAACATCTTTTAATTTTGTTCTCGGCGTAAGTGGAGGCAGCTCCATCGCTGGCTCAATTCCAGCCAGTGCAACCGGAGCCACTATCAATGATGTGATGACCAACATCGAAAACCAAATCCGCACCAACGCTGGTAACATTCCTGCACTTGCAGGAGGCCTAAGCGGCGCAACCGTTTCCTTTATAGAGGCGGGCACTGGTGGCTTTGACGTACGTGTCACCCTGGGCGACGACACCATAACCCAAACCTTTAATTTCTCCCTGACCATGGATTTTAATAACTCTGTAGGCGCACAAGATACCATTGCCAATTCACAGCCCCTCAACAACACCCTAGCAGGACTCTATACTGGCGCAGCAAACTCAACATTTGTTGACGCAACAGGATCAACAAACGCCGCCTCATCGCTCACTGGCGGTAATGCAACACTACGCGAAAATGTAGTGATGGTTTTGACCATTAATGGCACGAACTATAGTGTTGTTGCAAACGGCAACACCAGCATGGCAGACCTAGCCAGCGGTCTCAATTCTCAGGCCGGAACAGGATTCACCGTCAGTTTTAGCAGCGGGACCATCGAAGTTGAAAAAGATGACGGTCGCGACTTTACCATGGGCCTGTACTTCGACCAATTGGTTGGCACCGATGCAATCGCCTCCACCGATATCACTACGCAAGGTATCATTGGCGAAAGTACATACAACTTAGTAACCACAACTCAAGATCCAATAGCAGGAAGTCCGGAACAGCTCCAAATCCACAGCAACTCTCCTTTCCAGTCACTACAGCAAGAAGGCATCAAAGGCACTGTCGTGATGCAGGACCAAGATGGAGCAACCATTCATCTGGAACAAAGCAATGTCACCAGTAGTGGTGTCACATTCTACGAACAAATCGAGGGTGGAACGGCACAAGGAGTCAAGGATGTCAGCTTAGAATTATCCGCTGACCGCGCCCAGAATGGCGGAACCGAATCCTTCACCCTCAGCGATGGCGCTCAGTTCCAAGTTGGCGCCAATCAGCTGCAACGCACCGGCATTACCATCCAAAGTGTGGATGCCGAAGAATTGGGCCGCAATGCTCCGGGGGGAGGAGTTCTCACCAGCCTGGCTGATATGCACTCCACTCGGCGCAGTGCGCTTACCGATGGTCTTACTGATGAAGCACTGGCTATTATTGATAAGGCAGTTGATGAAATCACCGTTCTCCGTGGTAACCTGGGTGCTTTTCAATCGAACACCCTGGAGAGTGGCCTGAGCAACCTTCGCGTTGCCGCTGAGAACCTCACCTTTGCTGAATCAGTGATTCGTGATGTCGACTTTGCCCAGGAATCGGCAACCTTTACCCGCAATCAAATCATGGTGCAGTCATCGACAGCCATGCTGGCCCAGGCCAATCAGCTGCCTCAGAATGTCTTGCAGCTACTGGGGTAATCGTCTTCTTGACCGAGCCTGAGAAACCACGCGAGCCACTCCGGTCACATCGGAGTGGCTCGTGTCTTGTTCCAGGCAGGGCCGTTACCATACTCTTGATAGCCCTACTCACAGCGGAATCCAGCTGAAGAATCGGGCTGTCTCTGTGATGAGGAGAACACGTTATGTCGCAACAACGCTATGAACGCAACATAGGGATCTTGATGCAGCGGCAGAATGCCGCCCTGCGCGCACTGTTTCCCCAGCAATGGCCAAGTACAGCAGCGACATGCGACCGCACCGCCACTATACAGGCGTTGCGTAAAGTAACTGCCACTCGCAACGAAGGCCTTTTGCTCATAGGCTGGGGGGATGGGCAAGCGGTTACACTGATTCGCAGCGACCCAGGTGTGGCGGGAAAAACATTAAAGGTCGTCATTTTTCCCGATGAGATTGAAAACTTCGCCCATAGTATTGGCGCCTGTGATCTCCAACAGCTATGCAGCCCAGGGACAACCCAATTCTGTTTTCTCAGCAATTACGAATCGGCGGGCCCGACTATTGCGGCCTCCTTTTATAACGACCACAATAGCATCTCGCGACTGCCTGGTGATCGCATTACAAGCGAGCATCCACTTAGCAATCCCCAGCTTGAAGAGCGCCGTAAGGCCATTGTTCCACAAGTATCTCGTCTCCTAGGCGAACGCCTGGACATGCTTGGCAACGATGTCTATGACACCTTCATGGGCGCCAATCAATCCTTGCAGCACGGCCGCGATCTCGTTGATTTGCCGCGCGCCAGTGATCTCAAAGATCTGTATCAGGGGAAATCTGCGATTAGCATCGCTGCCGGTCCCAGTGGCAGCCGATTCTTAGATCAGATCAAAGCGATCCAAAATGAGCATGTCATCGTTTGCGCAGATGTGATGCTGGCAGGCCTGCTTGATCGCGGCATTGATCCGGATTTTGTCACCATGGTGGAACGTCCCGAACACATGAAGCGCTTTGTCGCCGACTATGCCCAGCACTGCACAAGTCGCTTTGTCTGCCAGCCCTGGGTACATCGCCATTGTACGGAAGCTTTTGCCGATCGTGTGGCATGGTGGTGGAATCCCGATGATCTCTATCCCTGGCTGGATGCCCATGAACCGCGATTGGCCGCAGGACGCAGTACAGGCACCTTAGCAGTAGCCTTGCCTGCACACCTGGGGTGTACCGAAATATTTCTGGTGGGCCACGATCTCTGCCTTGATAACGGCAAAACGCACTCCGATGCTACGCACACCACAGCCGTACCGGAAAATGCTGGGTCGCGAGATGCCGCCAGTTATTATCGGAGAATCATCGATGTCCCAGGTAACCACGCCGATCAGGTAGAATCGACTGGTGCGTGGAGCCTGTTTCGACAGGATATTATCGGTATCATTGCTGGTGCACATCAACGCAATCCATCACAAACATTTATCAACACCACTATCAATGCCGGAACAGGGGCTCGCATTGATGGTTGTGTGGCAGGTGATCTCCCTACGGCAACCGGCATGCCATTGGAAAAAATCTCTCACCCCAGTTTTACGCCGCGCGACTGGGAGCCCTTGCGTAGTCGCGCCCGTGCCTTACTTGATGACATGGATACCATAAAAAGCCAATGCCTGCGTATCGCTGATGAGCTTGCGGACTGCACCCCTCTCAATATCGACAATAAACGGGTGATTGAGTTATCCAATAAACTTGATGTCACCCAAATGCCTAGCAAAGAAAACGCTATCTTCTTCCGCTATATTTTCCGTGCTGCCATGCGCAATCTCATGGTGCGACTGCAACAAAATACCTACGTACGAACGTTGGCTGAGCGTAACTGGAATCAAGTTCAAGTCATGCATCATTATGCCAAATCTATTCCACAATTAGTCGATCGCCTGCAACCTGAACTGGAAGAAACGCTGGAGGTGTTCCAATGACCACTCAGCCCCAACCCGATGCTTTCCGTGCGGCCGTATCGCAGCAACTAGCGGTGGGTGATTTGCGTTCCGAAGTCATGCGCCATGAAATGTCAGCCACGGTAAACCGCATGCGCCTGACCAAGGGCGATGAGGCAATAAACTCCCTGAATACCACCCAGCTCATGTGGATGCTTATCGGACAAGACCCGAGTAGCATCACACCTCAGATGCAGGTGGTTCAAGGCCTTATTGCCAGCGCAGTGATTGACGACCAGGAAGCTTTGGTTGAGGCTGCGGAGCAGTATGAAATGATTATCCCCTCGTGGAAAGGGTGGTGGGACAAAGCGCGATCCTTTCAGGGGAGCAGTGAGAAACTAAACGCGTTCCTTGCGTCTATTCGTGATATCCGCAGTTGGGGCGTGGCGGCATGCCTTGCCACCAAGCATTGCCCAAAGGCAATTAACGAAAGCATTTTACGCACAAGCCACACCCAATGGCTTGCCTTGGTATGGCGCCAGATCGCCGAACGGGCACTTGCCCACAGCCCTCCTACGGCTATTACCAACTTCATTTTTCAGCAGATCCATGATGACCCAGCGATCATGATGACCCGCGACAGTGACACCTTTCTGGCTTCACTAATTCGCGCCCATCAAGGGTCCGATATTGAGAGCAAGATGAAACCCATCATTACTCTCATGGGCCACCAAGCGCGGGTAGCTTTGGCCAGCCGCGCCATTGATGAACAACGCTGGGATCGCGCGCTGGAGCTCGTAAAACCCATCGGCTTGCTTTCCGAGGTTTTCTCTACCAGTTGCACAATACGGGCCTTGGCGTATCTCGGGAAACGCGCTTTTGGACCCGCCCTCAAGGCCAGTGCCGGCATAGAGGAGGTTGCTACGCGACTAATGATGGAAGTACGGATTGCCCAGGAGAGCAATGATCTCAGCCAAGAGGAGCAAGCCCTGAGCAAACTCATGCAGATTACCCCCAAAGATCCAGCCGCTTTTATCCAGCATCTCCTCTGCCTCCAAAAACAAGGCAAGCAGGAAGCCTTACGGAGCCATGCCCTACAATGCATGGAACGCTTTATGGATTACCCAGAAGTTAAAAGCTTCATTGAAAAGCAGATTTTAACACGGGGTGACACTTCACTCTCCGCAACTTTTGCGCCAAGACCCTCACAGGGCTAGCATAGACCACTTTTCAGGCTATCGAGCAAGCACCAAGCAGGACATATCGCACAGGACACACGGCCTAGAGTATTTGGCCCAAGCTTTGCGTAGAGTATGGCGGGAGCATTCCTGCCATGACCATACGCATGAACTTTAATAACGCCGCGATTCGTTCGCAGCTGAATTTGACTACGGTTAATCGCCTGCTAGGCAGCAGCATCGAGCGTCTCAGCAGCGGCGTACGGATCAACCGCAGTGCCGATGATCCGGCTGCCATGAGCATCGCCAATCGCATGCGCTACCAACTTAATTCGCTCAATACAGCGGTAAGCAATAGCGAAAATGGTATCAATATGCTGCAGACGGCCGAAGGCGCCATGGATGAGTTGGCCAATGCCCTCAACACCATGCGCACTTTGGCTCTGGACGCGGCTAACGAAGCAGTCAACGATCCTGCCCGACTGACTGCCTTGCAAAATGATTTCGATGCCATCACTGCCAGCATTACCCGCCTGGCCAAGAATGCCACCTTTGGCAGCATTCCGTTACTCGATGGCTCGCAAAGTCAAAATACCCTGGGACGCGTGGCGCGCAATGGCACGCCCCCGGCTATTACCAGCATTGAAGCTCTCAAGCACGATGTCACCGCCATGCCTGCCGGCATCCAAGAAGGCAGTCCGATTGCCCTTGATCCCCTTACCTCACCTCTCAGCAAGGAACGCATTCAAGTCAGCCTGAATGATGGCGGAGCACCTGCAGCAGCCAACGCCACCCTCAACGGTGTTGAGCAAAATGGTCAGACCCTGAACGTCAGTCAAGGCCATCAAGTCACCGTTAATGGGCCCAGTGGCAGTAAAACCTTTACCCTGAATCCTAATACCACCATTCAATCGTTTGTGGATCAAGTCAACGAATCCTCCGATCTCCTTGGGGCCAGTGCCAGCTATAATCCCAGTGATGGCCAACTGGTGATTGAGAGTGGGCATTTTGGCCATGGATCACTCAGCATCACCAGCAGTGATATGAGTGGCACTGGCGTAGGGCTCCTTGATGGCAATACGGCTGACCCCGATAGTAACCCCCTTGCAGTGCCGCGTGAAGCCCACGCCATGACCCTTGAGGACCTACGACGCGGCGGCGCAGCTGACCGTGACAGCCTCATGGTGGACGTTCTTGCCGATGGCTTCGGGAGCTTTGCCGATGTAGATGGCAAGCGCATCACCCTGTATGGGGAAGGCTACGCCGATAGCTTCCTTTTAGAGGGAACCTCGTTTGACGATATCCTAGGCTTTGTCGATGAACACGCCGATTGGTTCCAAGGCAGCGTGGTCTGGGATGCAGGCAACCAAGAATTAACGGTCAGCGATGACGACACTCCCCCCAATGTGGAAGTGCTGAGTGTCGACAATGCTACCAGTCTCCATGAAGTCATGGAGTTTATTGCCACTCACCTCAATAGTCCGCAAGTACAATATAATGCTGGCAGCGGAACCATTAGCATCACCGACCCCGATCCCGGTGGCGAAACCGCCGAACTAAGCCTAGAGAGCACTACAGTGGGCGATTTCATCGACTGGGTCAATGATCGCCAAGACAAGCTCGGAGCCAGTGCCAGTATTGATGGGGCTGGACGGCTAGCCGTCACCGCTCATGGTGATCCCATCATTCTTCACAGCGAAGACCTTTCCCAATTTGGCGTTGGGTACGGCATTCTTGACGGCAACTCAGCCGAGATTGAGGACGCTGCAGCCGCTCGGGTCGCCCCACTCCTCTATGAAGTAGGACTTACCCACGCTGACAGTAAGGCTCCCGCTATTGCTAGCGATCCCATCAGCTCCCTGCGTCTCAACGGCATCGCCCTGGACGATGCTATCGGCAAAACCATTACCTTTGATGATGGAAGCGTAGTCGCACCAGATCCTCTTCCCGTCTTTGAGATCATTGACACCACGACGTCCATCCAAGACCTTATCGACTTTGTTAACACCAATCCCGATATCAACGCCCAAGCCGATCTCCACAACGGTCAATTGCGCATCCGCGCCCTGGGCAGTCAATTGGATATTAGCAGCGACACCCTCAGCGCCGATGTGGAGAACCCCACCCGCATCTGGGATGCGGACAGCCGCATCGACACCCACCCCAGTCGCCAACTTACCTATACGGACGCCAGCGGTAACGAGCAGCAGGTCACCCTGTACCAACGCAGTGGCAGCCGCGATGGCCTTGGCTTTACCAATCTCACTGGGATTGGCGAACCCATCTACGGCCTGCGCAACCAGGAGACCACACCCCTATCGCGCATTGCCAATGCAGGGGCCTGGTCCCTGCAGATGCGTGATATGAGCGATGACAACCCTGGCCTTTTCAGTGATAGTAGCCAGGCCCACGCCCAACGCCAACATGCATCCTTTATCCAAATCGGCGCCAACGCTGGTGATAAATCACAGATTGAGATAAGCGATATGCGTGCTGGTGCCCTGGGCCAAAGCGCCTATCGCCAGCAAGTAGCCGATACTTCAAGCCCTAACACTCTCTTGGAAAAAGGATTCTTCTCCATTGAAGACCTCACCCAGCGGCAAGCCCTACTCGAAGGGGATGCCCAAGATGCATTGGCCGTCATTGACGCCGCCATCGACGAGGTGTCCACCATGCGTGGACGTTTGGGAGCACAGCAAGCCAGTCTCCTCGAGCCCACCGTCAACAACCTACGCCTGGGCATCGAAAACCTTACCGCCAGCGAAAGCCGCATCCGCGATATCGACTTCGCCGAAGAATCCGCAAACTTTGCCCGCCATCAAATCATGTACGAGGCCGCCACAGCCATGCTCGCCCAGGCAAATCAAGTACCGCAAAGCATCCTTCAGCTACTCGGTGGGAGATAAGACAACCCACCCATACCAATGACCTCTGGCATTCCTGGCACTACGTTGCAGCAATCATTGATACACGATCCCCGACAACGCTCACCCAAGGGCTTAAAGGTCATTCCCTAACCCCTGGGCGCGGAACAGTAGCTCCGCCAACTGCCAGTCATCCATGGTATCTATATCGACAACGCGACAACGCGGCAAAAGAATACCTGAACTTTTGTCGCCAAAAATGGGACGCTGTTCTCGCCAAGCCAGACTGCATCCAGCATAGAACTGTCCTGCGTCGTGATAAGCAGGCTGCAAGTCTTGAGAACGCTGTGACGCCATGTCTGGATCGCGCATCCGCACCAAATTGCCCCGCCGCTGTAAGGCTCGTTCAATGGGGTGCGGATATTCCGCCATAGGAAACACATAATCTAAGCCTTGGGAATTCTCTTCAAGGCAGTCAACCGCAGCTTGAACGTCAATAGCCTGAAGAAAGGGAGCCGTTGCATAGCAGCACACAACCGTATCTACTTTAGAGAAGTGGTCCTCATACCAGGCTAGAGCATGGTTAACTACAGGGATAGTTGGGGTGTGGTCGTCAGCAAGCTCATGAGGCCGAAAGAACGGCACTTCCGCTCCATATTCTCGCGCTATTTTCCCCACTTCCTCATCATCTGTAGAAACAAGTATAGAATCAAACAAGTTACTGGCATGTAACACGGCTATACTCCAGGCCAACATTGGGCGACCGCAGAATGCACGGATATTTTTACGCGGTATGCGCT
>REDP01000273.1 GCA_007693455.1 Planctomycetota bacterium
AACTGGAGGCCATGCGGCGCAGCTTGGGTCTGCGCCTGGCCCCCCTGCCGTGGTTGGAAAACGCGGTTGGCGCCAGCAAGGGCTGAGCAGGGAAGTACCCGCATAGACAAGGCGGCTCAACGCTCGCCATGGTCTGATCGCCGTCAACTCTGCAGTCCATAGCAGATCAAAAAGCCACCGAGCAATCGTCAAAGGACGATTGACTCGCACCTTGCCTAGGGCACCGAAGGCCTTTGCATAGGAGCCATGCACGCGCGCCCCAATATTCTGATTATTCTTGCCGACGATATGGGCTTTTCCGATATCGGTTGTTTTGGCTCGGAAATTCACACGCCCAACCTGGATGCTCTGGCCGCTGATGGTCTACGCATGACCGCCTTTACCAATGCGGCGCGCTGCTGTCCCAGTCGCGCCAGTCTGCTCACCGGGTATTATCCGCATCAGGTGGGCATAGGCGGCATGACGCGGCCCTGTGCCCTGGATGCCTACCAGGGCTATCTGCGTGCCGACCGGCCTACCACCGCCGAGCTACTGCAGGCAGCGGGCTACCACACCTGGTGCAGCGGCAAATGGCATGTGGGTGGCGACTATGCCGTACATCAGCGCCAGCAATGGCAGGATGCCGGCGATGCCACCCACCCCCTGCCCACTCAGCGCGGCTTTACCCGTTATTACGGCACCCTGGGTGGTGCGGGCAGTTATTTTCAGCCGCCGACGCTGTTGGACCAAGAGCACTTTATTGATGATTTTCCTGAAGATTATCATCTCACCGATGCCCTGTCACAGCGCGCCTGCGACTTTATCGACGAAGCGGCAGCGGCGGAAAAGCCCTTCTACGGCTACCTGGCCTACACCGCCCCCCACTGGCCGCTCCATGCCTGGGAAGAGGACATCGCCGCCTATCGCGGGTGCTACCGTGAAGGCTGGGATGTCCTGCGTCAGCGTCGCTTTGCCGCCCTGCGCGCTGCCGGGCTTTTGGATCACAGTTGGGACCTCAGCCCCCGCGACGAGGATTCCCACCCCTGGGACAGTACCGCCCATCCCCAGTGGGAGGCCGAGCGCATGGCGGTGTATGCGGCCATGGTCAGCCACATGGATCGGGGCATTGGCCAGGTTATGCAACGTCTCAAGGATCAGGGCCTGTACGATGATACCCTGATTATTTTTATGAGTGACAATGGCGGCTGCGCCGAATTCTTGCGCGAAGATGGCGAAGCCGGTCGCTGGCCGGAGTTCTATAACTTGCCGACCAATCGCGGTACGCTGTGCACGGTGGGCAATAATCCCCATCGCCAGCCCGGCCCTGCCGAAACCTTTATGAGCTACGATCTGCCCTGGGCCAATGCCAGCAATACTCCCTTTCGTAAATTTAAGGTGTGGACCCACGAAGGCGGTATTAGCACTCCCTTTGTGGCTCGCTGGAAAAACGGCGGCATCAATGGTAATCGGCTCAGCCATGCTTTTGCCCACATCAATGATCTCGCCGCCACCATCCATGCCGCCAGCGGCGTCGCCCACCCGGGGGACCACGGCGACCTTCCCCCCTTGCCTGGCCGCGATCTCTTACCTCTGTGGCGTGGGCAGCGCGCAAGCATCTGGGATGATAGCCCCGTTTTCTGGGAGCACGAAGATCACGCCGCCGTACGCCATGGCCGCTGGAAACTGGTGCGCGCCCGTGCCGACGAAGCTTGGCAATTGCACGATATGCAGCGCGACCGCACCGAACTCCACGATCTCGCCGCCGAACATCCCGCGGTGGTAAACTCCCTCGCCAGCGCCTGGCAAGACTGGGCAGACCAGGTTGGCGTGCGTCCGCGCGCTGAGGTGGTGGCACACTTTACCTAGCCTTTTTGTTTGCCGAGCAATTTGCCTGTAAGGATTTATCTCGGGGTCACTAGTGATGGTAAGGCGATACTATATCCTATATCCTTGTGGAGATATCCGTGCCCAGTCCAGCCAATAATCCATCTGTGCCCAGCGATGAGGCTTTAGCCCATCGTGCCGCCCAAGGTGATGAGCAGGCTCTTGAGCAGTTATACTTACGCCATCAGGGAGTTTTGCGGGCTCAGGTGGCACGGCATATAGCGGATAGCGAAGCCGTGCACGATATAGTTCAGGATGCCTTTATCGACCTCCTCAAGGGGCTGCACAGCTACGACCCCACCCGCCCTTTTTTACCCTGGATGCGGGTGGTGTGCCGTAATTGTCTCTTTCGCTATCTGCGTCAGCAAGCTCCCCGACGCGGACACTCTGCCATGGTGGAAGAATTGGTGCAGCAGGTGGATGCTCAGGCCAGTGGCCATGGGGGTGAGGGCGATAACTGGACCCAACCAAGCATGCTGGCTGCCCTGCGCCGCTGTCTTCAGGGCCTGAGTGCCAACCATCATGATGTTATCAGCGCCCATTACCTTGAGGGCGTATCCCTGGTCGATCTGGCCCAACGCCTGGGGTGCACCGCCAATGCGCTCATGGTGCGGGTGCATCGCCTGCGCGGGAAACTCAAAACCTGCGTCCAGCGCTCTCTTGCTGCGTCCTCCACTACAGACCCGCTGCAGCAAGGCCGCCAGCCATGAGCGCCGATGCGGAACTGTTGCGGCATGTGGAGCGCTGGCGCCGGGATGGTATTCCGCCGCCGCCAGCGGTGGATACTGCGGCCTTTGCCGAGGCCGTAGCCCTGTCGGCGGCGTTGAGCGTGGCGCTGGCGAGCGCATCCGATGCTGCCCTTACCGCCAGCCTGCGTGAGCGCGTGCAACATGCCAGGGACGAACGGGGACACAGTTCTTCTTTGCGCATGCGCATGGCCCAACCGGTTCGTCGCCAGCGACGCAAACGAAGGTCACCGCCCCCCCTCCGCTGGGTGGTGCCGCTGGGAGTAGTAGCGGCAGCAGCGCTGATAGCATTCCTCATTCTGGGTCTGCCCACCCTCTCCAAAGATCCTGGACAAGAGCGCCCGCCTGAGCCAACGGTGGCTGAAGAAATCCCACCAGCGGAACCTTCGAGAACGGAGCTGAGCCAGACTGACACTGAAGCCACCACCCAACCCCAGCGCCTGGATCACGGGGAAACGGTCCTGCGCCCGAGCACCCAGCGGGCAAGCCTGCGTTCTGGCAATCATCAGCTGCATGCGGCCCCGGGCTCAGTGGTGGAAGTCAGTGCTGCCGATGGGGCGCTGACCGCGGCGGTCAGCAGCGGCGAAGCCTTGTTGGATATTGAAGGCCATGGCAGCGTACGCATTTTCGCCAATGAGCGAATACACCTCAGCGCTGCTGGGACACCGCTGATGGGCGATGGCCAGGTCATACTCGACTTGGCCGCCCAGCCTGGCCGTATTGTCGGTGAACGTAGCGGAGGGCATTGGCAGGCCCGTTTTGATCCTCAGTTTGAGCTCATGGCTCTAGATATTGAGCGTTTTGAGCAGCCCCTGGCACTGCAAGGTGATGAATGGCTGGAAGCGATCTATCGCCTTTCCGGGGCGCCTGACTGGCTGGGGGTGTATGTGCAAACGGAGGGTGCAGGCCATAACCACTGGGCCCAGGCCTGGGCAAGTCAAGAACTCCAAGCAGGCTGGCAAACCCTGCGCATTCCCCTGACTGACCTGCAGCCTGAGGGCGCAGGAGCCGATCCCCAATGGCGCCTGAGTGATGGTGGCCAACTGATCCAACTACGCTTCCAGGCAGGGCTTAGTAGCGATGCTACCCGCCCTACGGTATTGGAATTGCGTTCGCTACGCTTAATGGCGCCACTACGCTAGTTTGGCCCTGTATGAGACGCCCGCCAGGGGTCTGATGCAACAATCATGTAAGGTATCGCACTTTTAGGGCTAGTTCCCCAGAGCAGTAGACTCGATCTCTCTGTGGAGTTTTGTTATGTACTCATCGACTATGCGCCTTTGTCTTGCCATCATGTGCAGCATCACCCTTGCCCTGGGAGCGCAGCTTGCTGCTGAAGAGGGTGCAGGGGCTCGCCTAGTGTCGGTGAGCGCTGTGGACAATCAGACCCTCCTGATTCATGTCCAGGAAGGCGAAGTCGAGTTTGCCGATGATGCCTCTGGCGATACCGCCTACAGCGGTCACTACCATGAGCCACATTTGAACTGGGTCGTGAACTATGGCGCTTTACAGGTAGCGAATGCCACCCAGGCCAGCAACTGGAGTCTCAGCTCTACTGATGATGGTGCTTACGGTGGGGGTGGTCGCGAACCTTCGGCGGTGCATCGCAAGAGTAAAATGAATGGCATGGCTGAGTATGGCTGGTCAACGGAACTCAACGATTATGAATACGATTATACCTTAGAGCATTTCCTCTACCTGCGCCTGCCAGAACCTATGCAGCAGGGGGCAAGCTATACCTTAGATATTCCCGCAAGTGCCAATATCAATGCTACCACCTCAACATTCACCTATGATATCTTTCATAGTCGATCGGAAGCGATTAAGGTCAATTTGGTTGGCTATAGGGCCGATGGCAGCATCAAATCCGCAGATGTTTTCTCCTGGATGGGCGATGGTGGACACCGTGATTATGCCGGCCATGTCGGAAACAACATCTATCTCTACGATGTGGATAATGGAACCCAGCATGGACCACTCGGGACCCTTTCCCTGTGGCATGCTGGCGGTGGCGAAGGAGATCAGGGCCACAATTTTGCCCGCTCTCCAGTTTGGCGAGCTGATTTTACCGGCTTCGACACACCCGGAACCTATCGCCTGGTGATAGAGGGCATCGGTGCCAGCCAAGATTTTGAAATTCGTAACGATATTTATTTTGAACCTTTCCGAGTGAGCACGCTCGGCTTTTTCTACATGCGCATTGGTCAAGACAGTATGGATATGGACCCGGTCCCACGGCGCCCATTACTCATGCCTGGCGAGGACGGCTTTAAAGTCTACGAGACCACCCTGCATCCCTGGCATGATCTATGGAAGGTGCCGCTCAATCCTGATATGTCTTATCGTTACCCAGTCGACGGCGGGTCCTCCTACGACGAGGACCGTCTCTATGCCGATCCCTGGGATGAGCCAGAACACTTCGCCTTGTTTTCCACCGGCATTGAACACCCGAATGCCTGGGGTGGCCACAGCGACGCCCTGGACTGGGATCGGCACCTGGCCCATGTGTCGATTATTTATGATCTTCTCCTTCCCTATATTCTCAGCGATGGTGCCCTGCATGATGACGACCTCGGCATAGCTGAGAGCGGCAATGGTATCCCAGATGTCATTGATGAGGCCCAATATGAAGTCGATTACTTCCTACGCATCCGCACCTCAGACGGTGGCTATTCGCACGGTTTAAGCGATCCCACCGGAAACAAGACCATGAGTTACAGCAATGGCCGCGCCTATCTGGCTGCCCCCACCGCCATGGCTGCCTGGGCCAATGCCGCCAATGCGGCGATATTAGCAGAGGCCTTCCGGATTGCTGGCGAAACAGCCTTGATGGACTACTATGCAGATGCTGCCATCGAAGCCTTCACCCATGCGGCAAACATGCCTCTCGAAGATCAAATGCTTGATCATGTGCAGGGAATTGGCGAAGGGGCAATGCGCGGGCGTGATTTCAAACACATGGCCGCAGGCTTCCTCTACAATGTCACCGGTGACACAGCTTGGGAAGACATGGTAGAGGCCGAAAGCGTCGTTCGCACTGACAGTTCGCAGCAGCTGATTATGCCCTATCAAAATGAGGCTACGGCGCGCAATCAACTCTATGGTACGGTGGCCTATCTTTTTACCCCGCGCACGGTCAATTATCCGGAATTACAGGGGCGCATGCGTGAGGCAGTGATTGCCCAGGCCTTGAGCGAAGAGGTTTATTGGCGAGATCAGCGACCCTCGCGGCGTTCCATTGATAGTTGGTCTGGCTATTTTATTACCGTGCAAAATGTGCATCGCAGCATCGTTGCGCACGCGGTCAGTGAGGATCCAGAAGTACGCGCAAACCTTATGGATGCCCTGGTATTAGAGGCCGACTGGGGTCTTGGTCGCAATGCCTTGAATATGATCCAGATGACCACAGCCACTACCAATCTCGCTGATCGACGCAGCGTTATTCATATGTATACCAGTGGCCGCAATGACGGCACCGAAGGCCTGCATCCTGGCCACACCCCCTATATGAACATGGATGACTGGGGAGCGCCCATGGCAATGGGAACACCGTCCATGTATTATGAGATGGGCTATCCCAATTCCGACTCGCACGGAGAATGGAAAGACACCTGGCCACGCGGTGAACTCTTTTACAATACCCGTTTCTCCTGGACCCATTCTGAGCACACCCCGCAGCAAACCATGCGTGGTAAACAGGCCCTGTACGGCTATCTCTATGTCGCCGATCGTGATGTTGTGCCACCGGAGCGCTTCACCCTCACCCTAGTGGCCGAGAACGGTAGTATTCAACCCACGCCCAGTCTCGCCACCTATCCAACAGGCACTGAGGTCACCCTTACCCCGCAACCAAATAATGGATTTATCTTTGAGGAATGGAGTGGTGATGCCAGCGGAAATACCAGCCCCCTGATTATTACCATGACGGAGGACCAAACTATTACGGCGCATTTTGTCGCAGCACCTCTGCATACCCTGACGGTTGAGCATGGCAGCGGTGGCGGAGAGTATTCCCAGGGCCAGATCATTACCGTCACTGCCAATGAGCCCCCCAGTGGATACACCTTTGCTGGCTGGAGCGGTGCCACCGAACATCTTGCCAATGCCGCTGCAAGCAGCACCACCCTCACCATGCCCGATCAGGCGGTAAGCATGAGCGCCACCTACCAGGCCATCCCCGCCATACCCGACATCATTATCTACCGTGCCGGCGAAAGCCGCATCACCGGTGCCTGGGGCGACGGCTTGAGCGAGCTTGCCGACGGTGCCTTTGAAGGGGATGAACATTACCGTTTTTCATACGAACTTGACAACTGGTGGGCGGGTTTCGGATTGGATATCACCCAGATCGATGCAGCGGAACATACCGCACTACAGTTTGCCTACCGTGGGCCAGGTGCTGGACACACCCTGATGGTGGCTGTCCGCAGCGCTGCTGGCGATCATGATTTTTTCACCATACCCCTGCGTGACACCTATGGGATCATCGACATTCCCCTAGATGATCTGTTCAACGGCGCTGGCGATGCCCAGATAACCGGCTTACAATTTGGTGTCAGCGGTGCAGAAACCGGCAATGGCGTGGTTGAAATCGATGCCATCGTCCTACGCGGCAATGATATCGAGCCCCCAATTGAGCGCATCATCACATTACATCCCCTGCCCGAGCAGCGCTGGATGATGCTTGATCCCCCAGCCGGCCTTACAGAGGAGGAGGATGAACATACTGGTGCCCAGCGCTTCCTTGACCTTGATCGCTCCGCCTCGCATCTCTTTCAGGTGGAAGCATCGGCTCCCGAAAGCTCATTTTAGACCATGGCCACACCCAGTGTATGAGGGAGATATGACAGGAAGTGAACGAGAAGCATTGGTAGTGGCCATGAAGCCCATGTGATGCAGCTATGGTAGCCTCGGCAATGCACACACCATCTGGACGAAGCATGGAGGAGGCATTCCGCCGGAGTTTGCCACACCCCAGCCGCCAGCAGGTGCAGGCCCTGCTGGCGGCCCCCGCGCTCAAAGGGCCGTTACGCCAGTGTGTACAGGCAGAGGCCCAGGCCGCAGCTCTCATGGCCGGCGGCGATGGCAGCGTGGAAGCGGTGCATCGCAGTCTCTTATCGGCCCTCGATCAGGTACCCAACGATACTCCCGTGTGGGCGTGGATGATGGCCGAAACCCTACGCTTTCTGCGTTGGATGGGGGACTGGCCAGGGGTTATCACTCTTCTTGATCACCTGGAAACGGTGGATGTCAGTGATTTAGGCCCCGGTTTTCAGGTGATAGCCCCGCGGCAGCGCTTCGATTTGGGCATGGCCCAGCGTGATGCGACGCTCATAGAACGGGCGCTGGATGTGGTTGAGCAGCGGCTGGGTCATCAGCCCGATGCCGATGCCTATTTAGAGTTTCGCTATCGCCGTTTAATGTATCTCGGCGGCTTTCAGCATTTTGCCGAGTTTGAGCAACAGATGGCCCTTGATGATCCGCGCCTGCGCGCAGCAGAGGGGCGCTTGGGGGTGCGCTTGGTGGCCCTTGAGTTCGGCTTTTATCTCACCATTGGTGAGCCGGATCGGGCGCGTGATCTGTTGGATCAATTTCCCGATCCCCGCCACCATCGCCTCCAATGTCTGCGCCTGGCGGTGTATGAGCAGCACTATGACCGCGCCCACGGCCTCATTGAGTTGATGCTCAAGGATGGGTTGGAGCCGGTCATGCAGCGCGAGGTCTTGATGAGCGCCTTTCGCTGCGCCCTACTGAGTGACGACCTTGCCCTGGCCCACCGCTACCTTGCTCTTCTGGAGGCTAAGCATGCGCTGCTTCCTGGGCAGCAGCGCGAACTCGGCTTATTGATTGCTTTGCGCATGGGAAATCGCAGTCAAGCCCGTGACATTCTCGAGCAATTGGATCCACAGGCGGCAACGGGGGATTTATTGGTGCCGTGGATGCGTCTGCTGGTGCAGGAGGGACAACTGCCCAAGGCGGGCTCCTTACTGCGTCGCGCCTTGTCCCGCGGCCGGCCCCGCGCCCTGCTCTTCCCCTTGGCCTTTGCCAAGGAGCTGCCTCCCGATCGCCTCAGCGCCCTGTGGTTAGAGATTCAGTCGCCAGAGACTCCTGTTTCCGCCCTCGTTCTTAAGCGGACACCAGCCAAAACGATTGCCCCAAGCCAGCCACAGATTATCGCCCAGCAGGTGATCGGTTCATCGGCTGCGATGCATACGCTCCGGCAAGAAGTAGCGGCCCTGGCTCAGCGCCGGGAAACCATACTGCTGACCGCAGAAACTGGCTGCGGCAAGGAAGTGGTCGCCCAACTCTTGCATCAGGTTTCCCCCCAAAGCAAGCAGCCCTTTGTGGTAGTGAACTGTGGCGCCCTGCCGGCAAGCCTTGCCGAGGCAGAGCTATTTGGTCACAGCAAAGGCGCTTTTACCGGGGCTGAGCGCGCCCGCGAAGGGGCATTCACCCGCGCCGCCGAGGGCACCCTTTTTCTTGGCGATGAATGTTGGTAATTTTGGTACTGATAAGCGCTTTGGCGTAACCTCGGTCATTAATCAATCGGAAAAACCCCATTGGATTCTTGATGGGGTAACCTTTGTGGGCACTGATTCGGTGATTCAGGTGATGGCGCCCGTTGTTCAGGGGTATGTGCGCAACATTACGCGCATTAATATGGACGCGAATGCCACCGTCACCTGGGAGCGCGAAAATGACGGCCAAGTTTTTGATGCCGATGGATCGCTATCTGGATTAGGGGTGCCTACCATATTTTCGCCCTATATACTGACGCGCCGCAATGTAGTCGCCTATCGTAATCGCTGGCCGGCTTCGATTCATAGAGATGTATTCATGAATCCCATGTCCCACCAAGAGGGATCACCACGACGGCATGTCAGCATTGGCTTGCGCCATGGTGACGATGATCGCCCGTATCTTGGTGATGGAAGGCTGCGCGTTGGTAACGATGTCGTGCGTGAGGTGAAAGATGTCCTGCAGGCTGATTTCGATGCGCTCAACGGTGAACTTACCCACGGCCTAAGTATGCGCAATGGCTCTTGGGCTGAATTTGTTGCCCATCGCATGACCATCCAAGAGGAGAATTGATATGCTACCACGATGGCTTCTCGGTCCTGTTCACGCCGTTCTCATGCTGTCGTTGATTGCCTGTGGCGGCGGTGGCAGTGGTGGAAATGCTGGTGGTAACGGCGGTGATGGCGGTGGCGTAGTTTCCAAGGCAATACCCAGCATTAATGCCCCGACCCTTGCAGGTGGCCGCTTTCACGCGGTGGTCGGCACTCCGCTGCGGGTGCGCGCCGCAGCCCATGATGTGGATGGCGATGCATTAATTTTGCGGGTGGTTTCAAATGGTATTATTGGAGAAGCGAGCGTAGACGATCACGGCTATGTGATCTATACGGCTCACTCGGCAGGGGTCGAGCGACTGCTGATTGGGGTCTCTGATGGGATATTCCCTGAGGTTACTGCGGCGTTTGAGTATATCGTGGCCCCCCACACCGGGGCCAACCATCCTCCCATTGCTACCGGCTATACGGCGCATGTGGTGGCTGGTGTTCCGGTCTATTTACAGTTGCCTGCCGCCGATCCCGATGGGGATACGCTGAGTTTTCGCATTGAACGATCAGGTCCTGGCCAGCATCAATTCCCCGCCACGGGAAAGCTTGAGGCACGCCTCACAGCAGGCGGTCCGTGGGTAGAGGTTGCAGCCCGCTCAGCCAATCAAGGCCCTGGTCCGGTGATCTATGGCAGCCAGGTTCGATACACCGCAGCCATTGGCGAGGACAATGAGCAGATTCATTTTATTGCTAACGATGGACAGGCGGACAGTGGCTACGCCATCATCCACCTGCGTCAGCA
>REDP01000284.1 GCA_007693455.1 Planctomycetota bacterium
GAATAGGCCTTTCCAGATGAAGGCGTCGAGCATCCACTGGTGCATGCGGTGAATGCGTGGGATGAGGGGGTCGCAGCGCCCTCGGATGCGTTGTTCTAGGGTGGCGGTGTGTTGGGGGTCGGCGATGGGGATGGTGCCGTCGCCGCCCAGGTTGCGGTTGAAGGTGGCGGCGGAGCCACTGAGTTGGTAACGCTGGGGCATAGCGGGTTTACTCCGTGGGTGGACTGCGGTGCTGGCTGTGCCGGGTGAAGTCGATTCCAAGGTCCCCCATAAAGCGGGTTTCCATGAGGGGGGTATAGCTGTCCAGGTTGCCCTCAATAAAGGCAAAACTCCAAAGCACCAGATCGCGATCGAGGACCAGGTAGCAGCGGCGTTGGGGGGATTTTCTTTCTTCGATCATGCGGGCATGAAATTGGGGGCCAACGAGGGCGGCAATGGGGGCGAGGTCGCCGTGGGGCTGACGGTGGTGCTGCGGAGCGCTCTCGCCGGTGAAGACCGGATGCCAGGTGCTGCCGAAGAGCCGCACATCGATGCCCTGGCGGTGCTCGCGCACCGCCGCGCCGTAGCCGCCGGCATTGGCAAGGACCACTTGCTGGGCATCTTCGATCGCAGTGCCCTGGCGGGCGGGGCTGTGGTCGCTACGGCTGAGGCCGAGGGCATAGGTGGTGCAGGCAAGGCCCATCATCGCCAGCAACACGACCAGGTTGCTGGCGCCGTGGCTGCCATGGGCGCTGGGGCTGCGGGGGCTCATTCCTGCAGCTCCGCTTGAATCCGTGCCGAGAGATCGGCGGGTTCGGGGTTGACGAAATCCAGTTCCGCCTGCGCCCGGTGGTCGTCTTGGTTGAGCGCCACTTTATCTTGCAGACGGTCAATGATTGCCTGCACGCGCCGGTTGTCGTCGCTGACTCGGAAGCGATCAAGGCTGTCGGCAAAGCGGGCGTCGATGGCCAGAAGTTCCACCTGGGCCTGGTACGCTTCGACCCGGCGGCGTTTATCGGCGACCACGGATTCCACTTCGGCAAGTTTCTGCCGCAGGTGCACCTGGTGCTGACTGCGTTGCTGCACCTGTTGCCGAAGGTGGGCGCGGCGGGCGAGGTAGCGTTCCAACTGGCTTTCGATCTCGCTGCGGCTGTAGCTGCGATTCCCTACGTGGTAGGGGGGCTCACCTTCCAGGAGTTTGCCGCCGGCTTCGATTTGCTTGGCCAGGGTGGCAATCTCCGCTTCTAGTTGTTGCAGACGGGTATCGCTGCGCTGTTGTTCACGGCGCAGCGACACCAGGCGTTGTTCATCGCGGCGCACTTCCTTTTCCAGCTCCGCCACGGCTTCGGCGGCAACGCGGGCATCAAAGCTTGCGCTGGTGGCGGCGTTGATCTGGTCGGTGGCCATGCCCACGGCGGCCTTGCCGCTGAAGGTGCAGCTGCCGACGATGAGAATGGTCACAGCGATGAGTAGAATGAGGATAGTTTTCACGGGCATCTCCAGAGCTTGTGGGGGGTTGAAAGCCCCAGGGGCGAATAGCCCCTGGGGTGGTGGTTTAGCGGAGGCCGAGTTGGTAGAGCTGATCGGCGAGGGTGGTGGCGGGGTAGTCGCGGGGGTTGGTGCTGATGGCGCCGCGCAGGCGGCGTAGGGCGCGTTCGAGCCAACGGTCCTGCTGGCGAAGGCTGGGGAGGCGTTGGTCCAGTAGGCGGCGTAGACGGCGGCCGCAGCTGGTGTATTCCTGTTCGTTGAGGGGGAGGGCGACGCGGGCGCCGAGGATTTCCAGGGCGGCGTCGGCGGGGTGGGCCAGCAGATGGATCCAGGTGGGTGGGGTGGGCATAGGTGGCGTCCTTGTGAGCAGGTGGTTGGTGCGGCTGGCGGATGGTGACAGGGGGTGTGGCGGCGGACCCTCTCTCGGCAGGTAATAAGCGCCGCGTGACCCGTTTCTGACAGGGGGCTCGAAGAGCAGACGATGGTCCTTGACGCTGTTTGTTTACTCATTTTCTTCTGCAAAGGTGGCGCTGCCCCCTTTGCGAGAGTCGGTAATATGGATATTCATGCCTTTGCCTGGACCGCTCCCTGTCCCAACCCCGATGGGTGGCGTCGCGCCGTCGCCGAAACCGGAGATCAGGAATACTGGCAGAGCCAACCAGGCATGCATCAGGGCAATAACTATTGCTGCTCACGGCTTCCTGGTTTTGCGCCTTGTCTGTCAGACATTGTCGGACAATATGGGCATATGCCTATCGACGAACCTCTCCCCCGGATCAGCGTCCGCCTGCCAGAGCAGGACATTGCTTGGCTACAACAGCATTTCGGTAGCACCACCCGTGGCATTCGCGAGGCCGTGATCCATTTGCGTGCATGCTTGAGTTTACCAGAGATTCTTGCCGATCGCTTCGAAAGTGGCGAAACCGTGACCATTGGCAGTTTACTGGTACGCCTGGATTGTTCGTACCAACAACTTTTTCGTATTCTCCAGCAAGCGCGTGAGGCAGGGGCCCTGCGCCTGCGGATGCGCTCGGCGGCCAAAGATCGCCATGATCTCTCTGGATATGAGGTAAGCCCTGGTCGCAGTTTTCAGCAATGGCGCGAACAATGGTTTACGCAGCACCCACCATCAGCAACCATCAGCGAAAGACGACACTGAGCCCCAGGAAAAAACTGACTTCTTCAAGAAGTCGCGCCCACTATAATGTCCTCAGCTTAAGGTATTTGCATTCGATACCACCAGTGATCAGGAATACCATGTTCAAACAGTGTCTCCTTGTACCTATGGCCTTCCTTGCCGTGAGTCATGCATGGAGCTCGGAAGAGGCGGCTCCATCTGCCACCACAGAAAAGACTGATGACGAGGACGATAAGCCACAATTTATCGCCGAAGGTTTTCATCTCTCTAACCCTCTCAGGCCCTCCTCATGGGCAGCGGTCTATAGTGCACAGCTCGTACTATGGACATCTGGTACAGGCCATGAAAAAGAGGAGTTTACCAACCTCGATTTTGCCTCCCTAGAAACAGATATTGATCCCTTTATCATGCACCGCATTACCTTGAGCGGGGATATATACGGTTGGTCGTTCAATGGGTCCTACATGCGCTCCTTAGGCACAACCCCCGCAAGCGATGATAGAAACAGTAACCAGATTATGGGGACCCTAACCCGCCGATTATCCTCCCAGTGGCACCTGCGAAGCATCGCAGAAATGGCCCGATACCATGGTGAAGCCACCTTTGTTAGCGAAGGTGGCGAGCCGCGAACAACAACATTTTCTCACTCTTACCGTTCCTTTGAATTACACGCCGTGCGTGATTTTGAGAGCGATGATATGGGGTATTGGTTTTTTGGGGTCCACTATAGTGACTACAGTGTGCCAACAGTATTGCGCATCATTGACCCCACTGGGCCGAGCAAGGTCGTTAGGGAGGCAGTCTATGACGAAGACTTCCGCACCCAAAACTTTGCTGGAGTTATTGGAGTAGGATTGAATGTCAGAGTCCCTGGTAGGAACCCCGTTGTTTTTATTGACCTGAGTGCAGCTATTGGAGGGTCTCGCCTCAGCTATGGCGGTGAAGCAACCTCACTACTGCGCAACAGCGAGTACGACTTTCGTCAAAGCAAGGAACTAGGACTTTTTCTTGCTGCTGATCTCAACCTTGGGTGGCGCTACCATGCCTACCAAAATGAACAGACAGGATCCACAGCATTTGTCGAATTAGGATACAAGGTCAGGGCAATGGGAGTCATTGACGATACCCAACCATGGGATGCCGAAGACGATGCCATCTATTTAGAAATGAACCGCTACGACGTCCTCCATGGCCCCTTTCTCTCCCTTGGATTTGTGTACTAGCAGCCATGCAAAATTCCAAAGGATCGCCCGGCGATGGACCTACCGGAAGTGGAGGGTGGGATAATGGAAAGAATAGGCGCTTTCCTTTTTAGGTTGTATTTTTACGGTAAAATATAATGCCAGTTACTCCGTCTTCATCTCTGCATCAACGTTTGCAAGGCTGCCCCTGTTGTGGGTTGGTGCAGGAGGTTTCGTCTTCTGGTGAGGGGCGGCAGATGATGCGGCCTGTGTGTTGTCGTTGCGGGACGCAGTTGCGGTATCCGCAGGCGGGGGGCGATAATCAGGTGGCGGCGGCTTGGGCGGTGACGGGGATAATTTTGTATATTCCCGCGGTTACTTTGCCGATTATGCGGGTACAGCATCTGGGCTTTGAGCATCACTCCAGTATTTTGAGTGGGACTTGGAGCCTTGCCCTGCATGGGGAGTGGATTGTTGCTATCGTGGTGGGCCTGTGTTCGATCGTCATCCCCCTGGGCAAGCTGCTGCTACTGGCATATCTGGCACTCAATCCCCCATGGCGTGACCATCTTAAGGCGAAGAGTTTTCATGTGGTCGACCAATTGGGCCGCTGGGGCATGGTTGATGTGCTGTTGGTGGCGGTGGTGGTAGCATCGTTGAAGCTGGGAAGCATTATTGCCGTGAGTCCTGGACCAGCGGCATTGATTTTCACTCTTATGGTTATTGTCAGTATTATTGCCGCCTGCATGTTTGATACCACGCGACTGTGGTACGATCGCCCAGCGGTAACGCCATCGTCAGGAGAGCATGTATGAGCGAATATCCTCAGGCCACTTGGCGGCCCCGGCGGAGGGTGCATCCTTTGTGGGTGCTTCCCATTCTCACTCTCTTAGCATGTTTTGTGGTGGCCGGATTATGGTACCAGCAACGGGGTGTGCTGATCAGCATCCACTTCCCAGAAGGACATGGCATCGAAGCCGGTGCAGCCCTTACCTATCGTGGTATTCAAGTAGGTTCGGTCGAACGGGTGGCTATTCTCCCGCAGGATCAGCAAGGTATTGAGGTGCGTGTCCGTCTTGATGGACGAGCCCATTACCTGGCCGCTGAGGGGAGTGATTTCTGGATTGTTCGTCCCCGTTTTGAGTTAGCTGGAATCGATGGGCTCGACACGGTTATTGGTGCGCGATATGTCGCCGTTCGTCCAGGCTCCGGGCCGGCAGTCAACCATTTCACTGGTCTCGCCGAAGCGCCAGTAGCACCTTACGAACATCCTGATGGCTTGCGCGTGCGTTTAGAAGCCGGGCAACGCGGCGGCTTGCATCCGGGTGCTCCGGTACTCTATCGGCAGGTTCCTATTGGTAGGGTAACCGATATTGCTTTGGCCTCGGACGGGGCATCGGTTGTGGTGCATGCCCATGTTCAGGCACAGTATCGCAATCTTGTGCGCGAAAATACCGTGTTTTGGAATGTGTCGGGGGTCGATTTCCAGTTTGGAATCCGCGGCTTGCGCTTGGGGGTTGAGTCGGTGGCGACGCTGCTCACCGGCGCAATTGCCTTGGCCACCCCACCACAACCAGGGGATACGGCTGGCGAGAGCCAACTCTTTCCGCTGCATGCCAAAGCGCAAGACGAATGGCTGGAATGGCGGCCCGCTTTGGGCCAATATTCACATGATACACTCACTCAATTACCGCTCATGCTCCCCATTCGCAGCTCTTGGCAGGAACGCTCCTGGCGCTCTGGAGGCATGATGCGCAACCATAGCGAGCAAGGCTGGGTATTACAATATGGCGATGCAATTATTGGTTTGGCAAGCCTTTTGTCCCGCAGTGATGCCCGTCGACAGATTTCGTTTGGAGATACATCCCAGGTGCTCAGTCGGGCTGAAGTGACAAAGCTTGGCCCAGATGTCGTGCAGCATCCCATGGATACGGCGGAAATGGCATCCGCACCGCGCGTGACTATTGTTACAGGCTCAACCACGACCGATGTGGTGGTTGTGAAAGATAATGCTTCCACACCGCTCAACTTATCGCAGCAGCGCCTCCGCCATGCCCCCGAAACCCAGCGCTGGTATATTGATAGCCAAGTACGCCTGGGTACTCAATGGCATGGGGCGGCGGTGCTGAATCAAAGCGACGGTGCCCTACGCGGCTTTGTCTCCAGCCAAGACACTCAATATATCGCCCTGATCACCCATACACCTGACTCATTGGGCGCAGGGGGCAACTAGGTTCTCGGCAATCAGCATGCAGATATGTGCCGCAAGAGAGTAAGGTCCCAGTGTTCACGGACTACCAAACAACGCTTTGCACCCTGCTTCCTCTTGCCATTTGTGCTTTTGCCCTCCGCCGCGTAGTTACGATACAATGGGTTGTTTACGACCTACATTCATATTGACATTCACTATAGTAGCTCCAACATATCTCACATGACCAATCAAGACTCCCATGCCAAGCAGTTATTGACAAGGTACCCAACTGACACGGTGAGATTATTCGCTCCGGATTTGCTAAGCGAGCACGGTCAACCACAAACAATTGAGGCCGTCAGCACTGAAATATTCAACCCTGATCCAGAAGGGAAATCAGGGTTTCTCGACATGGCCTTGAAATGCACCTTTGCCGACGACAGCCAGCGCATTTTATTACTCATTGAACATTGGTCCAAGCAGCGCGCCGTGGATCATCGTAGGACCTGTCGCTATCTTACCGAACTCTTGTGTCGCCATCCCCAAGCCCTCGTCTTGCCCATTCTCTTAATAACCGATCCGGCGCTCAGCGGTACAGCAGACCGATTCAACTACACCATCAGCGGAGAAACTGTCTTTGATGTCCGCTTCCGTTTAGCCCAAGTCAATCGACACTGGCGAGAGCAGCTGACCACCCGCAAGAATATCGTCGCTGCCGTCTTATGGGTCGTGGCTAATATCGGCGACCCAGTGGAACGCTGTATTGAGTCCATTCGTCACCTCAAAGCCATCCAAGAAGTATGGCCCAGCGATGAAATCGCGCATCTTATTGCACATCTAGAACAGTTTGCTAGACTTAACCATCAACAGGCGGAGCGTTTCCGCCATCGCCTCCGAGAGGATCCTGAAATGACCAGCGTTGTCGACCTACTCAAAGAAGACTTCCGCGCCGAAGGGAAAGCCGAAGGCGAGATCCACGCGCTCTTGTCTTTAGTAGCCGATGGCGACCTGGCCGCTGACAAAGCACGCAGCCGCCTCGCCCGCTGGCTCGCTGAAGGCGAAATTCCTCAACATATGCACGATGAGGCCATGGCTGGGTTGCAGAATAGCTAAACTACCGGCGCGCGATTAAGTCGTCGGCTAGGACAACCCTCTTGGGGAGAGTGGGACTAAGCACCCCAATCCCCAACGGGCCGTTGGGACGTAAATGAGGCTCCAATCAAGCATGTCTCATTCCCCTGACCCTGAGCACCATTGCACACCCAGGCCGCTCCTCCACTCCTACCTCAATGTCTAGAGGCCGCTTCAGCCGCAGCCCTAACCGTGGCTAATCAGCATTGTAGCGCCGTAAAGCTTCGCGCAGGCCTTCCTCGTCATCACCGTACTGTTCCTTCAAGTCCCAGTACACGCTGTTGGGAACGCTTATCGGCATCGGCCAGGGAAAGAACTGAATGGCGCGTGTTTGCGCCTTTACGATCAGTGGCGAGGCTCGCACGCCGCAAGCTTCCAGACGAACGATAAACCGATGTAGCACACGTTGCATGCCATACTCCTGGGGTACACGACCCTCAATAATCGCACGGTGAAAGCGCTCAAACCAGCTACCAATTTCTACGATTAGATGAGCTGGGACAAGATCTGCTATGCTTTCATCCTGCAGAACATCTCCCAGAAAGTCTAGCGATACCAAGGGAGGGGCCATGTTGACCAATTCCCCACCATCTTGAGTAGCTAGGCCCATGAAGGTGCAAAACGCCATCACACCCTCAAAGCCACCGTTAGCAGGCCGCACATGGATGTGATGGAGGCAGGGGGCCGCCTCATCCTCGCACCAACGCGCATGCGTCGCCATGGCGAAATCCTGTGCCCGTGTGAGCTTCTCGTAGGCCCACCTATGGATCGAATCATCGCTGAGCCGGATTATATAGGCATATCGCATGTCATGCATCTCCTTCATAATGTCCTGCAAGAACAGATCGTCCTCGCGTGTTTTTCCCAACCATAGTGAAAGAGCCCTCTCCTTCACCCGCCTCCAAGCGGACGATTCATCTGGTCCCAAGAAGGTGTCCGCCAGGCATTGCGGTTCCCTTCATGCACTCTCATGGAGCACGAACCACATGCGATTACGTCAAGTGCTGCAAGAAAAAAAACGGCCCTGCACTACATTCATTACTGCAGTGACTCCCCAGCCAAGACAATAATCTCCACCATTCCCTCCACAGTCGGGGCTCGGGACGAGCTATCATCGTCTGCAGACGCTTACAATCCAACACCACATGGGGCTCATATTGATTTGTCAAATACCAATAAATTTCTGCTCGAAATGGGGAAATCTGTGGTATAATAGCCTGCTGAACTGTGTGGGAGCGCACTTATCGGGAGTAAGACGCCCGATTTGACAGGAGGGCAATATGCGCTGTTGGATTGCTGGGGATGTGCATCACCAATTTCTCATCTTCCTCCGTCGTGCGCGTGAATGGGTACGGCGGGGTCGGGTATCGCGCATTTATCAGTTGGGTGATTTTGGCATTGATGCTGCTGGTGTCGAAGAGCTCCTTGGCACGCCAATCCGCTTCCCCTGTCCCGTCTTTGTTATTGACGGTAACCATGATGACCGAGCCATTTGGGATGATGCCAGCACCGTGCGTGATCTTGCGCGCCGTTGTCAGCTACATTTATGTCCACGAGGCACGCTCCATGATGGAGGGGGCCGCCCCATTCTGCTAATGGGAGGGGCCTTACATGTGCATCAACGGCAGCGAGAGGGGGTCCATCATAACGCGCTCACCGAGAACGAAGTGCATGCCATCATTGCGCGCCTTAATATCGCCCCACGTCTCATCTTAACCCATTCTTGTCCATCGATCCTAGGCCTTCACCCCCATGCCGGTGGCGATGTGGCCCACTTCCACCCCGATGCCTGTGCCAGCCCCCATCATCCTGGGCCCGATCCCCACAACCCAGGCGAGCCAGCACTCAACATCCTGTGGCGCTGGCTCATCGCGCAAACAGTCAGTCAGACTCCTCTCTGGGCATTCGGGCACTTTCATCGGCCGCAAGCCTGGCATCGCCATGGGATTGATCTGCGCTGTGTCGGCACCGTTGATAGCCGCGACCTGAGCAATGATGCCCGCTTACTGCTCACAATTCCCCATAATAATGATGGGTATACCCAATCTATGGAGTGAATATATCCTTGACATGATAAACTATTGCAAATGTGGTAACGGTGTCCCCAACCCTCTGTTAGGAGCACCCATGAGCACTCAAACTCTCAACCACTCCACATCCACCGGACCCACTCGTTTACGCGCCCAATGCTTTATCAGATGCGTACAACGCTACAAACTGTTTCACTATAGTGAAAAACAGCGCTGTTTTATCCAGAGTTTCTCGCCTGGGATCTTTACCCAATCTGAAGATCTCTGCCACGCCCGGAAATTAGCAGAAGGACTGCGCAGTCGCTATGGCCGCTGGCTATGGGTTCAGCAAAGCAACGGCGTGGTTCGCTTTGCCCTCGCTGATAACCCTGATCACTAGCCATGGGTAATACTCCATTAACACCTGAGGCCTATAGGGCTGGGGGTGTGTGTCGGGGGCGAGAAGGGCGCAGCCGTAAAGAAGGCCCTTAATGCGAACATTCAATCCCGGGACTCACCCGAAAGCTCATAGCGCCCTTGGGGCCCCAACGGGCCTCGTTTACCAGCTATGAACACATTCTTGGCGAAAACCACACATCATCATCAATCTTGGAGCGTTTTATCATGCACCATTCATCCCATACACCCTATTCATACGTAATCGAGCTTTCCGATCAGACGGCCTACGGATGGACATACGAGAACCTCCCCCGGGCACAAGATATGGCCATCAGGCTCCATTCCCCTGAGCACGCAGAAGCCGGAGGCCCTGAGATGCTCAATATCTTTGTGCGTCTCGCCAAGGGTGCTTTTGAGGGGGTCGTAACCTACAATACCTTTCTCTCCCTCGCCACGTGTGGCAATGATGACGTCATGAATATGCCTCCACCACTCTTATCCTGGAATTTTATGAGGGCCGTATTCAAGGAAAAAGAGGCTCGGGCCTTACTGCCCCACTATCTTCAATGCGAAATATGCGAATGGATGGAGGAAACCTGCCGTTCTATTGGTGAGAGTCATTGTCCCAGCGAACATGCAGCGCAGCAAGTCCTCCATCGCTTTACCCTGCAATTACACAGTTGGGGCATTCCTCTCTCTTCCGATATCTTAAAAGCCCAACAGCGTTTGATCAAGTACACGATACAACCGATGCCCCAATGCAGTCCAGCCCCCCACCCTGAAGAGTCGGAAGAACAGTTCAGCACCACGGCGACTGAGGTCTTGTAGAGGGCGACTCTTTCAGGTAGCTGCCTGACGACAATAAGCTTGTCCGGTTTGACGCGACCGGGTGTACCTGACGACAACTACCTTGTCCGGCTGACGACAATTAGGTTGTCCGGTTTGA
>REDP01000171.1 GCA_007693455.1 Planctomycetota bacterium
GTTACTGGCGAAGCACCTGAAATGGCTCGCGTTATAGCCAAGGCCTTGGGCATTGGTCGCATCGAACCGCGTCAGGTAGAATGGGATTCACTGATCCCGGGCCTCAATTCAGGCCGCTTTGATGTGATTGGTGCGGGCATGTACATTACGCCAGATCGTGCTGCCAATGTTGCCTTTACCAATCCCACCTATCGTATTGGCGAAGCCTTCTTGGTACGTAGTGACAACCCTAAAGCCCTGCATAGCTATGAGGACATCGCCGCAAATGAGGACGCTACCATTGGCGTGGTGCGCGGCACTGTGGAACGTGACTATGCCCGCAATGCGGGCATCCCCGATGACCGAGTGGTCATTTTCAATGATAACGACAGTGCTTTAGCTGGCGTTCGCTCGGGACAAGTGGATGCCTTTGCTGGCACTGCTCTCACCGTGCAAACCTTGGTGGATCGCGTTGCTGCGGATGCTGGCGTAGAGCGCGCTGATCCCTTTGTTCAGCCAACCGATGAACACGGCAATCAAGTCTATGGCTATGGTGCCTTCGCTTTTCGCCAGGATGAAGACGATCTCGTAGAAGCATTCAACGCTGCCATATACGCTTTTCTCGGCAGCGATGCCCATCGTGAAATGGTGGCGCCCTTTGGCTTTGCCGAGGAAGAGCTTCCTGGCGGCTTAACCACCCAAGAGGTGCTTGACCTGCAGTGAATCGCAGTCTCGCCCTGCTCCTTGAAGGCCTCTGGGTTACCGCATATATTGCGGTAGGTGGACTCATATTTGCCGCAATCGTTGGGATTTTGGTTGGTTTATCCGCCTCTTCCCCGCGACGCTGGTTGCGCTATCCGGCCCGCTGCCACATTGAAATATTCCGTGGCACTTCGGCCTTGGTGCAGATGTTTTGGTTTTTCTATGCCATGCCCATGCTTTTGGGCATTTCCATCTCACCCACCATTGCCGGCATTGTTGTTTTGGGCCTGAATATCAGCGCCTATTTGGCAGAGATTGTAAGAGGATCCCTCCAAGCAGTACCGCGCGGACAGCAAGAAGCAGCAGTAGCCTTAGGCTTGAGCCCCCTGCAATGTCTCTGGCGGGTGACCCTTCCCCAGGCGATTCCCAGTATGCTGCCGCCTTGGGGCAATCTGGTCATTGAGCTCACCAAGGGCAGCGCCCTGGTATACTTTCTCACCCTGGAAGATATTATGTACCAGGGTGGTATCCTCCGCTCAGAAGCTCCGGACAAGGCCCTGGGCATTTATCTCCTGGCGGCGGTGCTCTATGGGCTACTCTGCCTGGTGCTTATTACCCCTGTCAAAATTCTCGAACGTGGCAGTGTTCAACGCATCTGCGGGCAGATACTCCTACACCTGGGACGACCCTTGGGGGCTGCCGTGCAGGCCTGGACACGCAGTCCGCTTTCCTGGCGCTGGACCGCGGCTGCCGTCGTTGGCATTGGCGTACTGGTGGCGGAAGTATTGAGCGGAACCCTCGTCGGCAGTCTTCAACATGTTCACAGCAGCATGGCTCGCCAATGGGATCATGCCTTTGCCATGAGCATATTGCCAGAACTGACTGGGCATGCCCTGCGCACCACCATATACTGCACTGCTCTTGGGGGAGCGTTGGCTATTGGCCTTGGTTTGATATGGGCTGGATTGCGAACCATCCCCATCTTTGGGCTTTTGAGTTTTTACGCCCTCGAAGCCATTCGCACCACGCCATTACTGGTGCAGCTCTTCGTTGTCTATTATGGTATTTTGCCTGTGTTCGGTGTGCAAATCAATCCCATTATTGTCGGCATTATCACCATCGGCATTCATTACAGCACCTATACTGCCGAAGTATACCGATCGGGGATTGCCGCCGTACCCACGGGTCAATGGGAAGCGGCACGGGCCTTAGGTCTCAATCCCATGCATACCTTTTTCCGGATTATTGTCCCCCAGGCTGTTCCCCGCGTGGTTCCCGCCCTAGGAAATTATGTGGTGGCCATGCTCAAGGAAACGCCCTTACTTTCCGCCATTACCGTGATTGAATTACTGGGTATGGCGCGGGAAATTGGCTCTGATCATTTCCGCTACACTGAAGCCTATACTATTGTCGGCATCCTCTTTCTCGCTATCAGCCTGTTTGCGGCTGCCCTTATCCGCCTCACTGAACGTTTACTCCCGGTACGCCATGCCTGACACTGTCCCCCCTCCATCCACCTCCTCTGACCAGGATACCGCGGCATTGATACAATTTATCAATGTAGAGAAATCCTTTGGCCCAGTTGAGGTTTTACAGGACTTCCAACTCTCCATTCAACCGGGAGAACGCGTGGCCTTGATTGGCCCTTCTGGGTCTGGTAAATCGACTATCTTGCGTCTCTTAATGACCCTCGAGACACCCACTGGCGGTACGGTGCTGGTGGACAATAACGAACTCTGGCCTGCCACAGCCGCACAGGGCATGAATCGCCAGCAGCGACAACAGCAGGAACACCTGCGGCTACGCATTGGCATGGTTTTTCAGCATTTTAACCTTTTTCCCCATTTAAGCGTGCGTAGCAATATCACCCTTACCCCCAAACTGGTCCTGGGCCTGAGTGAGGCGCAGGCTCGCGAGCGAGCCGAGGATCTGTTAGATCAAGTGGGTTTGGCCGATAAGGCCGCCAGTTATCCCAGCGAACTCTCTGGCGGCCAAAAACAGCGCGTTGCCATCGCCCGCGCCTTGGCCATGGAGCCTGATATCATGCTCTTTGACGAGGCCACCAGCGCCTTGGACCCTGAACTGGTGGGCGAAGTCATCCAGGTTATCCAACAATTGGCCCAGCGTGACGATATGACCATGCTCTTCGTCACCCACCAGATGCACCTGATCGAGCACATTGCTGGTCGAGTCATCATGCTTGATGGCGGCAAAATCGTTGAGGATTCCAAGCCGCGCGAACTGCTGGATAATCCCCAGCACCCTCGCACCAAAGCCTTTTTATCTGCCCTGGAACTTAGCGAGTAGATGGGCTTGCTACGTCATTAATCTCGCTGCCGCATGCGGGTGAGGGCGCGCCGCAGAACCCATTCGGTGAGGCGTGGGAGGTGACGATAGGAGCAGGCCGCAATGCCGGCAAACCATGGGATAAGGGTCGTGCGGGGGCGACCTTTGCGGATCTGCCCCAGTATGCAGCGAGCCACCTGCTGCGGCTGCAACGGGGTGCCGGGACGCCAATCCCATACGGCTCCTGACTTGGGTGCGGATGCGAAAAATTCGGTGGATACGGTCCCCGGACAGCAGGCCATCACCCGAATATCGCGATGCTGCAGTTCCATGCGCGCGGCAGCCACCCACGATTGCAGGGCGGCTTTGGTGGCGCAGTAGGCGCCCATACGTGGTATCGGCAGAAAGGCTGCCACCGACGATACGGCGACAAATCGGGCCCCACTGCCAAGATGGGGGAGGCAGGCATGGAGGGTGCGGTGAACGCCACAGACGTTCACATCATAGACGGTGGCAAGATCTTCGGCAGTAAGTTGGGTTATTTCACCATCTACGCCACGTCCAGCATTGGCAACGACTGCCGACAAGGGGCCATATTGGGCCACCGCCTGAGCCACGGCCGCATCCAGACTGGCGGCATCACTGACATCGGCTCGCAATGGCAAAAAGCGCTCACGGTGACTGCCGAGACTGTCGTGGAGTTGATGTAAACGTTCGCTGCGCCGAGCACAGCCACTCACCATCCAACCCTGGGCAAGCGCCTCATGCACCAAGGCGGCACCAATACCTGAAGAAGCACCGGTAACCAAGAGGTGTTTGGGGGCAATCTGGGTCATGGCCGCGCTTCTTCTTTCCGAATGCCGCGAAGAACCGCTTCGGCCTGGGCGGTGCGTTCGTCTGGTAGCAGGAGTATCACCCCTGAGAGGCGCTGTCGCCAATGCTGGAGGAAACGCAAGACGCCAGCCACATCTTCATCGGGGTTCTCGGCGAGGCGATCGCGCAAGCGCTGGGGAACCGAGAGCACGGGCAGTTCGTAATTGAGTTCATCGGCGGTTTCGGCATCGGGTAAGACCAGAATTTCTGCCATAATGGGAATGGTACAAGCACTCTCCGCCACATCATGCATGGCCTGGCGATAGGCTTGGCGATCATAGATGGGCTGAATGCTGATGTAATCGGCTCCTGCCTGCTCCATGGCATCGGCGCTGGTCAGGGCGTCGGCGGGTAGGCGCACGCCAACCGTAAACGACCAGGGCTCATCCAGACGCACCCCACGTAAATCGTAGCCGCGGTTGCCATCGGCGATGAGCGCCAAGAGGTGTATGGGATCGACACCACGACCAGGGCTCTCCACCAAGGATGAGAACACCCCGCCATCAATAAGGAGATGGCGCACCCCAAGATCGTGCGCCGCATGCAAGGCGGTTTCGGCTGCAGCCACATCAATGGCCGCGGCAGGGATTTCCAAAATTGCGGGGCGCTGACAGGTATCCGCCACACGGCGCAGACGTGCCGCCAAGTGTCCACCATTGCCGCCACTACCAGGCCAGCCAGCAAGGATACCGATGGCATCACAGCCGTGCTCAGCCAGGCGCGATGCACTGTCTTCAATCACGCTGACAGGCAGGCGTCCTGGGACCATGGCACAGATAGTGGTTTGGTCGCTGCGGAGGTGCTGCAGGAAGGGATCGGGGCGTAAGACACTGGTGCTTGCGGAGCGCTTGGGGCGAGCCGTTGTCGGGCGCTTGAGGGGACTCTGGGCAAAACGCTGCGCCATGGCCCGAATGTGCTCAGGCCCCACACCACAGCAGCCCCCTACCAGGGCTGCGCCGGCATCAATATAGGCCTGAGTATAGCGCAGCAGGTAATCACTGTGCAGATGATAGTGGAGATGCCCGTGGCCATCACGAGTGGGAAAGCCGGCATTGGGCAGGGCGAATACTGGCAAGGAAGTCATGGTAGCGAGAGCCTGCACCACTGGCAGTAATCGGCGCGGCCCACCAGCGCAGTTGACGCCAATGGCTGCCACCCCAGCTTCTTGCATGGCGTGGGCAAAATCGCGCAACTCGTCTTCGTCGACCCGCTGCATGGCACGACTCACCAGAATGGGCAAATCGCCCACCTGACGACAGGCCTCCACCTGCACTACCGCTTCGCGGGTAGAGGGCATGGTTTCAATGATAAAACCATCGGCGCCAGCATCAGCCATGGCGTGGGCCACTTCGGACACTGCGGCACGGGCAGTGGCTTCATCGATGGTGTCTGTGGTGCTATGGCGCAGGCTATGGGATGCCAGCACACTGGGACCAAGGGGGCCCAGTGAGGCGAGGACTGGTACGCGGCCTGCTGCCGCCTGGCGGGCCAGGCGCACGCCCACCTGAGCGCAACGAATCGCCGCTTCACGATCGCCTGCAAAGGTAAAGCGGTTACAACAAAAGGTATTGGTGGTAATGGCCCCAGCCCCAGCCTCGACATAGGCGCGATGCACCGCAAGAACGCTATCGGGATGCTCCACATTCGCCTTGGCCAGGGGCACAGTGGTGATTCCGGCAGCCTGCAGTTCGGTACCCACAGCCCCATCCAGCACTACTAAACGATGGCCCAGGCGGCGTGCCAAAGGACTTCCCGCACTCCAGGCATGGGCGCCACCAACAACGTGGGCGGAGAGCATGCGAGAGAGGCGTTCAAGCAGTTCTGGGGGCAACTGCGCTCCAGCTTCACCCAGCATCCGCGCCATCCCCGCGGCACCCACCGCCTGGGGTTGATGCCGCGCACGACGAGCAGCCGCCACGGTTGCCTCGAGGAGAATGGTGGTGGTCATGGCACCCACACCACCAGGAACCGGCGACAGGGCTCCGGCCACCTCCGCCACCGCGGGATCCACATCGCCCACGGTTTTGCTTCGGCCCTGGCTATCGTTTATGCGGTTAATCCCCACATCAATGACCGTGGCCCCAGGCTTGACCAGGTCCGGCGTAATAAGCCCCGCCTTGCCCACAGCCACGATCAAGAGATCGGCATTGCGGGTATAGGACGCAAGATCTTGGGTATCAATATGACATACGGAAACAGTCGCCCCAGCGCTCAACAAGAGTTCGGCCAAGGGGCGGCCGACAATGACCGAGGCCCCTACCACCACCGCATCTACCCCGCGCAGGTCACCCAGATGATGCTCGGCAAGTGCGACCGCAGAGCGGGCGGTACATGGGGCCACCACTGCCCGCCCCTGTAACACTAGGCCAAGATTGGCTGGATTGACCGCCTCCACATCCTTATCTGGGGCAAGCAGCGCTTGCGCCGCCCGTTCATCCAAGCCTTCAGGCAAAGGGCTTTGCACAATAATACCATGCACCTGAGGATCGGTATTGAGACCCTCAAGTAAGGCCGCAAGGTCATCCTGACCCGCGTCAGCAGCAATGTTTTCCCGCCAATAGCGAATCCCCACAGTGGCACAGGCGCGTTCCTGATTGCGCGTATACACTTCCCACCCGTGATCACTCCCCAAGCCCACTGCCACTAAACAGGGCATAATACCCTGAGTGCGTAGTTCAGCCACATCGTCACTCAGGCTGTGCCGACGCTGATCGCTCACCGCCTTTCCATCAATACGCAATGCTGTCATGGCGGTAGGCTAGTACCCTCGACCGCAGACACAACGGGCTCAGCCCTGGGGCCATTCCAGGGTCAAGCGAAAACGACTGGATTGGCCCTGAAGGCTGGCGTGGCAGTGGCCGCCATGAAGTGCTAATAAACGCGCCACCAAGGGCAAACCCAAACCAGCATGATGCTGACTATCGTGACGGCTGCGATCGGCCCGCCAAAAGGGCTGGAAACAGGCTTCCAGGGCTTCGGGATCGCCATCGCGCAAGGGGTTCTCACAGTATATTTGCCAATACCCTTGGCGATCGCTGGGTTGCACGCGAACGACAATATGATTGGGACTACTACCATGGCTCAGCGCATTACGCAGCATATTTTCCATGACCATGGCGGCCAAATGAGGATCTGCCGCGATCTCTGCCCCGTGGGGATCATCAACATCAAGGGCCACATCGGGCTGCTGCTGTAATGACCCGAGACTGGCCCAGGCATCGGCCAAAAGCTCACTGACACTCAATGCTTGCAGCTGCGGCGTTAAGGCTCCTGCATCAGCGCGACTGAGCATCAATAAGGCTTCACAGCGCCGCGCCAACAGTGCCACCTGTTCTTGCATATCGGGAATCAGTCGTTGCCGATCCTGATCGTCTCGGGCAAAACTCAGGGCAGTGGCCATGGCAGCCAAAGGCGTGCGTAATTCATGGGCCATATTGGCCAGGGTACGGCGCTCGGCCTCACGCACGAGGGCCAGGCGGTCGAGCAAGGCATTAATGCGGTCTTGCAAGCGCTGCAATTCTGGTGGCAAAGGTTCGGCACAACTGCGTGCCGTGAGTGAGGCATCATCAAGTCGTGTCAACTCCCCTGACAGTCGGGCCAGGGGAGCGAGTACCGCATCGCGCACCGTCCCCGCGACCACCATGGCCAGGGCGCTAATCCCAGCCACCACTGCGAATAAGAGCCAGGCAAGGCGGCGTAATTCGGCATGCAGTTCGGTCACCTCTACCGCAACCTGAATGACTGCACCTTGCAAGGCAGCCTCACGGCGCTGCAGCAGTTGTCGTCGCCGTTCCCAGCGTCGCTGTTCACGATCACTGGAATGCTGGTCAGGGGGGCGCGATTGCTGATCATCTAAGGCGGCGCGATCCACGTGAAGCTGCATGGCGCGCCAACGCCGCTGCCCATCATCCAAAGCTACAATGACAGCAAAGGCAGGCAGCTCGTTGGCTAAGGCGGGCCATTGTGATGAGCTGCGTTCTGGCTCATCCCCCTGGGCAAAAAGAATACGCCATTCAAGGCCCTCTCGCAAGCGTCCTGGCATGGACCGTGGCGCTCCACGATCACTCCGGCCGTGGGCAAAACGTTCGGCCTCATAACGTAGATCACCGTCGACTTCGCCTAGTACGATGGTACGCGCCGACCACCAAGCCACGCCAGCAGTCAAGCAGGCAGCGGTCACCACCACTCCTACCACTAACAACCAGATGCGCCGGGCTAGGGTAATGGGTGCCATGGCCTAGTGCCCCATTGCAGATTGCTGTGAAGGGATATCGCACGTGCGATTATGGACCGCATATACGCGAGAAAATATAATGTCGCCCCCGAGAGTCATGCTATAATATCTCAGCTATCTCGTAGCCCATGCCGCGACGGGTAGTAATGAGATCGGTACAACCTACTGCGGATAATTTGCGGCGCAGCCGACCAATCAGCACTTCAAGAACGTTGGAAACGGTCTCACTGGCAAAGTCATAACAATGCTCCCATAACTGTTCCCGCGAGACTACCTGGCCGCGACGGCCGATAAGAATCTCGAGGAGCTGGAACTCACGGGCGGTAAGGACCACTTCCTGACCATCCCAGGTCACTCGCTTGGCAGCCACATCAACGAGTAAACGACCATGCTGGATACGACTGTCTGCAGACCCCAAATGGCGGCGCAATAAACGCCGCAGTCGCGCCAATAATTCAGGAACCGCAAAGGGCTTCACCAAATAGTCATCAGCCCCTGCATCCAATCCAGCAACACGATCTTCCACCGTGTCGCAGGCCGTAAGCATCAAGATAGGCGTTGTGAGATCTGCCTCGCGCGCTCGCTTGATAATGGTAAGACCATCATATCCAGGAAGCATGCGATCGAGAATCACCACATCATAATGGCCATCACGCAGGTACCACCAAGCCTCTTCGCCATCACCAGTTGCATCCACTGCATACCCTTGATCGCGTAAGCCTTGAACTAGTGACTGCCGTAAGGGCAGATAATCTTCGACAATGAGAACGCGCATATGCCCCCTTGAACGATCCAGCCTTGCCCTGACGGCGGCAACACAAGGCTGGAATGCCGATGAGCTTGCCCACGACCCATCAGCCTGGGCATTGTTGGGTGAGCGCGCCCATCGTTTCCTCGTTAGCAGCGCCTGACAGGCAGCGCTTGGTACTTATCAACAGCCTGCATAGGCTTTCCAGTAAAAAAAACAGTTGGGATTGCATCGTGCTTTCGGAGTGCCGAGTGGCTACCCTTCGGCTTCTTGTGCAGGCTGGCGGCCACGGCGGCGCTGCCCACGGTGGCGGCGCATGGCTTCCATGGCCTCAATAAATTCCTGCTGATCTATAACGCCATCATTATTTGTATCGAAGCGGTCAAACATAACGGCTGGATCAGGGCCACGACGCCGTTGCGCGGGTTCGGCTTCGCTCTCCTGTCCTTGCCGAGCCCGGCGATTGCTCAAGGCCGCCTGCCATTCTTCGGGATTGAGCACACCGTCCCCATCGGCATCAGCACCGTGAAAACGCTGCAGTGCTCTCGCCTGCATGGGTGCCTGAGGGTGAGCGAGGTATTCCTCGAGACTGATCTCTCCATCGCCATCACTGTCCACAAGGGCGAAGACGATGGGAACCAATTCCGCACGCGCTTGCTTCCAGCGTTCCAGCTGCTCGTCGGTGGGTGGATTATCGCTGTCTGCACGGGGATGAGGTGCAGCCAGTTTTTCTTGCAGACTGATCGTGCCGCTCTCGTCTGTATCCAGAAGGGCAAAGCGGGCGGCAAGGTGATTGGCCAAGCGTTCGGCGCGTTCTTCATCGCTCAAGCGTTGGCGATCCTGTCCCGCGCCACGCCTACCGACTCCTGCTTCACCTCCTTGGCGGTCAGCTCGCTGGCGACCTTCGCCGCCTCTCTCGCCACCGCGACGTCCATCTGACTCACCATCTGCAGCGGCTGGACGATCAGCTCGCTGGCGCCCCTCGCCGCCGCGCCGTCCATCTGACTCTTCGGCGTCTTGCTGATCATCTTGGGAGCGAGCGAGACGCTTGCGCCATTGCTGCCGCTGTTGCTCGGCTATGGCGAGGCGATCCTTAGCTGTATCCGTGCGGGCCTCAGCTGATGATGTTGGGGGGGCTTCTTCAGCACTGAACGCAACGGGGACACATAGCAGCGATGCGCTCATAGCCAGAGCAAGCAGTGATGGTACAGTAGTCATGGGAGTCTCCTTCCATAGAGGGGGTGGTGTAACTATGCCCTCATGCTAAGCGCCTAATCTGTCATTCCCATGAACGAGACCAAGGGCGGCTCAAAGCTCGCCCTCGATAGGGGTAGGGATGGCCCCTCTCGGGGCCACCCCTCCCTCCGAACCGTACGT
>REDP01000285.1 GCA_007693455.1 Planctomycetota bacterium
GTATCCAGACGATATACTTGGCGCGCTCCTGGAGGCGGGGCCAGATTAACAAAGGCATCAAAAAGCGGTTCGACACCGAAGTTAGTCAGGGCTGAACCGAAAAATACGGGAGAAACCTGGGCATCTAAAAATGCCTGGCGGGAGAAGGTATCCCCAGCAACCTCAAGAAGATCAAGTTCATCGCGCAATTCCGCAAGCTGCTGGGGATCAATGGGGATGTTGGCATCATCAAGTGGGTAATGAGTCATGGCAGCCTTCTTGCTCCCAGCGGATCCTGTCCGCTCAAAGAGCGAGAGCGAATGCTGCTGTCGATCAACAACGCCACAAAATCCTTTTCCCATTCCTATAGGCCAATTCCAGGCATAGGTTCCAATACCCAAGATCTCTTCCACTTCGGACATAAGTTCAAGGGGAGGGCGTCCCTCCGTGTCCATTTTATTAATAAAGGTAATAACGGGAGTGCCTCGTATGCGACAGGCTTCAAAGAGTTTACGCGTCTGGGTTTCAACGCCTTTAGCAGCATCCAGGACCATAATTGCACAGTCAGCAGCAGTGAGGGTGCGAAAGGTGTCATCGGCAAAATCTTGGTGCCCTGGAGTATCAAGAACGTTAATAATACATTCTTTGTAGGGGAACTGCATGGCCGAGGCGGTTACCGAGATGCCGCGTTCCTGTTCCATGGCCATCCAGTCGGATGCGGCCAATCCGCCGCCCTTGGCCTTTTTAACCATGCCAGCGCTACGCAGCATGCCCGAATAGAGAAGAAGCTTTTCAGTGAGCGTGGTTTTACCTGCGTCAGGATGGGAAATAATGGCAAAGGTGCGACGTTTACGCACTGCTTCTTGAATCTGGTGGGGAGCAATATCAGACATGGTCGTGTTTCATGGGTAAAAAGGTGAACAATATGGAAATATGCATAGTCGAGGGCATGTGCTATCATCCTCCCTCGTCCAAGAGCGACTCAATATGAGGTGTCGTATTAACGACCAAGGATATGTAGGTGGCGCAGTGCCCAGTTGGGCACGTTGCAGTCGAGGCGAAGACTCGCTTCCTCAAAAATAGGTGTTTGCCAGCCGAGCAAAGCACTTTGGTCATCAAGGTATAAATCGAGCACTCCATCGATGACCACGAGACGTAAGCGAATTTCATCACCATCCAGGGATGTTTGCTGGCGAACTTCACCATCAGAATTGCGTCCCACAAAAGTCATCCTATCCGGTTCAAACTGCAGCATAAGTTGGTTGCCACCATTCTCACCAATGCTGATTGTGGCGCCATGACGTGCACTTAGTTCTGGTAGTTCAATGGTAAGTGCCACTTCCCAATTACGACCCGCAATGGGAGTGGTGCATAGGAGTGCTACAGGCTCATCAGAATCGGGGAGAGAGCGCAGGCCCTGAGAGAGGACAATCTCGCCAAATTCCACCTCAATAAAGGTTAAATCAACGGCTGATTGAAACTGCAAAACCACCGCATCAACGTTGAAGAGCTGTTCGCGCCGCGCGCGCTGCGCACTTGACTCGCCTGCACGGTGTTCGCGCATGGCTCGCCGTGCCACATCACCACTTCCTTCAATAATGAGGGCGGCGGCAGCGGCGATCATTTGTTCAGGATCGCCTTCAGCGTGCTCGACAATGTGCAGGAGCTGTTCGCGAGTATAAGCCCACGACTGTTGCCAGTTGATGGAACTTGCCTCTTGAGAGAGATGCTGCAATTGCTGTGCGAGATCTTCGACGGGGGTCCCTGTGAGGGCCTCAAAAGTATCTTGGCCAAGTTGAGGAAGTGCATCAAGCTCACCACGCTCAAGGAGTTGACTGGCTCGACGTCTCGCATCGGCTAGGCGGTTGCTGGCCGCCGTAACGGCACCCTCATAACGTGCTTCAATATCAGGACGGTGGCGATCAATAACCAAATTACGTAGGCGCCCCAGGGCATAGATGCGATCGCGTTCGTCACTGGGGAGTGACTGCATCGCCTCATTGTACCAGGCCTCCGCTTCACTGATGATCACGGTCCTGCGCGCCAATGCGGCTTGTCGCAGATCTTCATCACCAGATCCATCGGCGGCCAGGTCATCAATGAACTCTTGGAGTAAGAATAATGCTCGGGCCCAATGTGAATTGTCACTGGCGGTGGCGATGCGGGCGCGCTGCTCATGCCAACGTTCGGTCCAGGGGTTATGGTCTTGCGTTGACGGTGCTTGGGGGCGACGTTGCTGGCGGGTGCTGCTCGTCTCGTTATCAGACTGTCTTGTCGCTGATGCCTCGGTGTGAACGTCCTCAAGAATATCAGCACGCTGCTGGGAAATGATCCCAGGAACAAAAACGATGATGCCAATGATCACTAAGGCAGCGATGCTCAGATTGACTATGGTCGTACGACGAGACCGTGCACTGGGACGCGGAGATTCCCTACTTTGACTCGACCGAGCTGCGGGGCTTGGAGGGGGTTCACTAACCGTGAGGGTGGGAAGCTGGGCTTTGAATGCGGTAATTTCATCAAGGAGTTCCTGGCAGCTTGCGTAGCGCCATTCGGGATTTTTAGCCATCATTCCCGCAAGGAGGCTATCCACGGTGGCAGGTAGTCCATCACCACTAAGAGCGGGAAGCGGGTCTTCTTGCTGAGCTTTTTGCAGTGCAACGGGATTACGCTGCTGATAGGGCGGGGATCCAGTAAGCATGAAGTGGAAAAGACATCCCAAAGCATAGAGATCGGAACGATGATCTCCAGAGTCATCGCGACAGCGCTCTGGGCTCATAAAAGCGGGGTTGCCCACTACCATGCTATGGCTGAAACGTTGGCGTCCTTCCTGGAGCACTTGGCCAAGGCCTAAGTCAAGCAACTTGACAATACCGTTGTCATTGATGAGGACGGTGTTGGGCTGAATATCAAAGTGGCAAATATTTTCTGCATGGGCTGCCTGCAGGCCGCGGCAAATACGCTCCAGAATAATTAGGCTGGGCTCAAGGCCTAATGGCCCATCGCGATCAATGAGTGACCCCAGTGATTCACCATCCACCCATTCCATGCTATACCAAAGAAAGCCGTCATCATCACCACATTCATGGACACGGGCCACATGATCATGTTGCACGCGACCAGCGATGCGTGCAGCGGCAATCAAGCGTTCGGCAAACTCGTGATCAGCACTCCGAACTGTTGGTCGAAAGACCTTTACCGCTACTTGGCGTCCGAGGCTGATTTGCTGTGCCCGATAGACTGCGGCTAGCGAACCCTCGCCCGCCATCGCTTGCAGCTCATAGCCCGCAAGGGTGCGCCCGACAAGGTCGCCCATACTGGTGCTAGCACTCGACTCAATATTGGCAGTCGCCTCCTGTGGAGCAGCTTGCGTCTGCTCGGCAGCGCGTTGATTGGGAATATGCACCATGAGATGGCTACGACCAATACTTATACGGTCGCCATGCTGCAGTGGGCGCTGTTCGTTTGCTAATTGTTCGCCGTTGAGGCGAGTGCCGTTGGCCGCACCCAGATCGCGCACCCAAGGATTGCCAGCACCATCAATGCCTACTTCAATGTGCTGACGGCTGGCACGCGGATCCTTGATTTGTAGATCACAGCTGCGGAGCCGACCCAGAACCATTGTTCCCTGAATGGGGATCATGTTGCTTGCATAAATCAAGCAGGGGTGTTCTTGGCTTAAGGCCTCTTGTTCAGTAAAGCTAAGCTGGTGCTGGGTGTCGGACTGGCTGTCACTGGCGCTGTCATGAGCATCTTCTCCTTGTGAGCCTGCGCCTACGGCAGGGGTCGTTTCAGTAATCGTATCTGGGTGCTGGTGAATGCGCACGCTCAAGGTGGTATTGCCAATCGTCAACTCATCGCCATCGTGAAGGGAACATTGTTCTTGGAGGGCTACCCCGTTGACACGCAATGGGTTAGACGCGCCAAGGCTATGCAGCGTGACAATCGAACCAGAGATGCGGAATTGCGCGTGTTTACGCGAAGCCATTGGGTCCTTCACACGAATAGCGCAGCTACTGTGGCGGCCAATAATCGCCTCATCAATGACCGGGAATTCCTGATTGTCGCCATGGACCGTAACAGAGATGGTAAGCATGACTTCCTTATAGGCGAATAGGGCCTTTTTACCAGCATCCATGTGGTCCAAGGAGAGGGTGGTGAGGGGTCTACCCTGGATCAGGGTAGGCACTGGATAGAATCCGATCATAGCATATGGTGCTCGCTCAAATAGGTGGGCTGGTGTGCTGCCGGCTGTGACACAAGCATCCCATGAGGTTACAAGAAGAGGTCGCAATGAGCGTTCTGGAACGGGTTACCAAAATCGTTAAGGCTATGCTAGGCACCAGTAATGAGGCTGTCTTACGTAGCTATTGGCCAATGGTCGAGAAGGTCACTGCACTCGAGCCAGAGATGATAACCCTTGATGATGCCGAACTGCGGCGACGTTCCCATGATTTACGGGAACGATTGCACGGTGGTGCTGCCATGGATAGCGTTAAAATTGAGGCCTTTGCCATTGCTCGTGAGGCTGCTGACCGTCGTCTGGGTATGTGGAAGGCCATCAGTGGTGAAGGTCCGACCTTTGACGACTGGGGGGACTGTCTCCAAGAAGTGCAAGCCATTCGTGATCGCCTTGCTGCAGGGGAAGCCTCCTGGGATATTGATGTGTCGGCGGCTGTTTACGCCCGCATTCGCGATCAATATCCCGTTTCAGCGCCGCCGTTTCGCATGCGCTCCCATGATGTCCAGGTTCTTGGCGCAGGTGTCTTGCACGATGGACGTATCGCCGAGATGAAAACAGGTGAGGGTAAAACCCTGGTAGCCAGTCTTGCCTGTTACCTCAATGGTCTTACTGGATCTGGGGTTCATGTGGTCACAGTCAATGAATACTTAGCTGGTCGCGATGCTCGTGGCAACGAGCCCACTTTTCGTTTCCTCGGTCTTACTGTTGCTGCCCTGCGCAACGATATGTCACCAGCAGAGAAGAAACTGGCGTACGAAGCAGACGTTACCTACGGCACCAATAACGAATTTGGTTTCGATTATCTGCGTGACAACCTCAAGCAACGACTTGAAGATCAGGTACAAACGCGCCACACCTTCGCGATTGTTGATGAAGTTGACTCGGTCCTTATCGACGAGGCGCGTACGCCACTGATCATCTCAGGTCCAGCCCAATCGCACACGGAAAACTTTATTCAATCCAATGAAGTCGCCAAACAATTGGTGCTCGATGAGCACTTTGAGGTGGACATCAAAGATCGCACGGTCTCCCTTACCGAAAGTGGTGTTGATAAGGTATGTGAAATTCTAGGTATCACCAATTTGTACGATCCTGATCACATGCATCTGCCGCATTTCATAGACAATGCACTTAAGGCGCATCATCTATTCCATCGCGATAAAGAGTACCTGGTGCAAGGTGGTGAGGTGCGTATTGTTGATGAATTTACTGGTCGCGTACTGGCTGGTCGTCGCTGGTCGGATGGATTGCACCAAGCCGTAGAGGCCAAGGAAGGGGTCCGCATTCAGGAGGAAACCCAAACCTACGCCACGATTACTCTCCAGAACTTCTTCCGTCTCTATGGTAAGCTTGCGGGTATGACTGGTACGGCCCTCACCGAAGCCGATGAGTTTCATGCTATATATGGTTTGGAAGTTGTGGCGGTGCCGACTAATCGTCCTATCGCACGGCGCGATCTGGTTGATTTGATTTACGGCAGTGAAACCGAGAAATTCGAAGCCATCGCCAATGAGGTGCAAGATTTGCACGCCGTCGGGCAGCCCATTCTTGTGGGTACTGTATCGGTGGAGACATCGGAAAGACTTTCGGCGCAGCTCAAGCGTCTGGGGGTTCCCCATGAAGTGCTTAATGCTCGCCAAAATGCCCGTGAGGCCGAGATTATTGCCAAAGCAGGACAATTTGGGGCGGTGACCATTGCTACCAATATGGCGGGACGTGGCACTGATATTGTTTTAGGCAATATTGATTTTAAAAAGATACTCAAGCATTGGCGTAACCACAAATTGGCGCCCAAGCGGATAAAAGAAGATAGCCCTGAACTTGATGAGGCTATAGTCGATCTCTGGGCCAAGCATTTCCTGGGTGAAGAGCAAGCGGAAAAGCTGCGTGAACAGGATGCCGCAGAAATCCTGGCCGTCATCAATAAGACACGTCATGAAAATGGCTGGTACCCCTTACAGTTACCTTCCGCGTATCGTGAAGGGATTCATGTGCGAACCCTGGGTGGCCTCCGAATTATCGGCACCGAGCGCCATGAGTCGCGCCGTATTGACAATCAGTTGCGCGGGCGCTCTGGCCGCCAAGGGGATCCCGGATCTTCGCGATTCTACCTTTCCCTTGATGACGATTTAATGCGCCGTTTTGCTGGACCAACCATGTCCAATATGATGCGCAGCCTTGGCTTAAAGCATGGTGTGCCGATTGAAAACCGCTGGGTCTCGCGTTCGGTTGAAAAAGCTCAGAAACGTGTGGAAGAATACCATTACGGCATACGTAAGAATCTCTTGGAATATGATCAGGTGATGAACCTGCAGCGAACCAAAATCTATTCCCAGCGACAAGAAATTTTGCAGGGGGGCGACCAAGAACAGTTTCTCTTGGCTCAGTTCAAGCAAGCCCTTGATGATTTTGTGCAGGAACAAGCCGCAGACGGCACGCGTGGACAGGCCTTGGAGGATCGCCTGCGTGAAGGCTTTGTGCCCTTCTGCGGTCTGGAAGCTCCTACCGAGATACCAGTTCGTCAGGGGGGTGATGCTGTACGTGAGGCGCTACTGCAGGTGGTGCGTGATTCCTTTGAAGAACGCAAAAAGGAACTTGATGAGTCTTTCCCTGTGCTGTGTCGGTTCTTGGTCTTGGATACTATCGATCGTCGGTGGAAGGATCATCTCTATGCCATGGACCATTTACGAGCCGCCATTGGTCTCGAGGGATATGGGCAGAAGGACCCTAAAATGCGTTACAAGGAAGAGGGTTTCAAGCTCTTTGTACAGATGCAGGACCTCATACGTCGTGATCTAACGCGCCTCTTTTTCCGTGTGCAAATACAAGTCAATGCGCCCCCAGGAGAACCACCCGCACCACCAGCTGCTCCAGGGCCAGTCAACCAACTGCGTGCTGGTGGCTTCCAGCCGCGATCGGCAACCGCATCTGCAGCCGCTGCCACTGCTGCGCCAGGGCTTGCTCAACCAAGTCAGGCATCCGAGCCAGGTCCAGATGACCCTTGCCCCTGTGGCTCAGGACGTCCCTACAAGCATTGCCACGGAGTGTTTTAAGGGGGGGGGTCGTCTGCCACCTCAAGTCAATACGCTTATGCCGCATCCTCCTCGCATTGTTATCACACGAGCAGCGGATCAGGCCGAGGACTTATCGCAGGCTCTTGAGGCAATTGGCTGTGTCCCAGTGCATATTCCAGTCTTTCGTATTGGCCCCCCGTCAGACAACGGTTCAGCCATAGACCATGCCCTGGGTTCTGATTGGGATTGGTGCATTTTTAGTTCGGGAAATGCGGTGCGTCAGGTGATGCAGCGCCAACTCCCCTTACGTGCGCGGCGCATTGCCGTGGTTGGTGAAGTTACGGCACAGATTGTGCAGTCCTATGGGCTGTCGGTGGATTGCATCCCTCCCCAACAAGACGCCGAAGGACTGCTTGCTGCCCTGGCGCCATTACTTGGGTCGGGGCAGCGCTGCCTTCTTCCGCAAGCCAACAATGCACGTCCGCTGCTTCGCCAGGGGCTTGAGCGCTGCGGGGTTTTGGTGACAGCTCCGGTGGCCTACCGGGCTATTGATCTCATTCGGCCCGAGCAACCATTGCCCCAAGAGATTCGTGCGTTGACCATGGCCAGTTCAGCGACGGTGGCGCGTTTTTGTCGCCTCTATGCGTCAGATCTGCCGCGTATTCGAGCTGAGGGGTCGGTCTTTATCGCCATTGGACCTCATACTTACCGGGCCCTTGAGCAGTATGATCTTGCCCCGCGTATACAGGCTTGCAGTCCTAGCGTAGCAGGTTTTGTGGCTGCAGTACGCTCGCTGATGCGGCAACCATAATCCGAGACTTGCGGAACCTTCCCGCAATTACATAATCAATTTCAGCTACCACGGCGAGCTAATCTGTTGTCATCCCACACGGGGAGCTTGCAGCAGAAAAGCCAGCAAAAGGAGCAGCGCTATGCATGAATTCATTAATCCCGACAACTTCTCCAATGACGAAGAGATGTTGGACCACATCATTGATAATGTCGTGGTACCCTCACTCCATGATCAGATTGGTGAGGACGCCCTTGAGCATGTGCAAGGTGTGGCCTACGTTTTTGGTGGCCGTGGCGATATCAACCCGCAAGTTCTGCAGCGCCTCCAATCAATGATCGAACATGATGCCATTCCATTGGAATACGCTCTACGTGAATTTACCACCCTTAAAGTGGGCAAGAAAAAGCATTCACAACGTGGCGGACTGCAGGTGAATTATATAGAGCTTATTGGCGATGATTCTGGGGTGGACATTTTGAGTGACGATGAGTTAGCCGAAATGTTTGCGCGATAGGCGATGGCCAATGTCACCGCTATTCTGTGTTTATCTGGTTGCCGTAGCCTCTGTGCGTGAGCATATGCAATGACGCCTCCTTTAACCAACCCAGCCCATGCAGGTACTGTACTTGTCGTTGGAGGCACTGGTCTATTGGGGCGTCGTTTTATTACCGCGGCTCTTGCTGCGGGCTATACCATCCGCTGCACACTTCGAGGTGAAGCGCCGGCATGGTTGCGCGCCTGTGAAGGCGAACAGCTTGATACCATGGCCTGGAAGGGGGGAGACAATCCTCTGCCGTCAGATGTGTGGGACGGTGTGGAGAGTGTGGTAAACCTAGCGGGCGCAAGTATTGCTGATGGGCGTTGGACTTCGGGACGTAAGCAGGTTTTGCGTGACTCGCGATTGGCGACAACTCGCAGTATAGTTCAGGGTATGGCACGGCAGTCTCATCTACGAACCCTAATTAATGCTTCAGGGGTAGCTATTTATGGTCTGCATGCATCTGGTGCAGATGAGGAGTCTCCGCCGCAACGCGATCATTTCCTTGCCGAATTAGCCGGCGATTGGGAAGCCGAAGCGCAGGCAGCTCCCCAGCGGGTTGTACTGCTGCGCCTGGGCTTGGTGGTGGCTCCCAGTGGTGGCGCCATGGAAAAGATCGTGCCGCGCTGGCTTCCCCGCCTTACACCCTTGGTGCCCTTGGGACATGGTCGCCAAGGGGTTTCTTGGATTCATATTGATGATGCGGTGGCGATGATCCTTGCTGCCATAGCCAATGAGCGTTGGCGCGGTGCCGTAAACGCAGTAGCTCCTGAACCAGTGGATAATGGTCACTTTACGCAGGTTGCAGCCGGCGTCAGCGGGCATCCCTACATCGGTATTGGTGTGCCGCGTTTGGCTTTGAAGGCCGCCTTAGGTCAGCAAAGCGCCTTGGTGTTGGCCGATAGTTGGGTGTACCCCATGCGGCCCAAGGCTTGGGGTTTTGTCCATCGCTACCCGCATATCCACCAAGCCTTGCAGGCCTGGTGGGATGAGCGTCGTCACGATGCAACATCCACCAATGCCGTGCAATAAAGAGCATTGCCGCAAGGCGGCTACGCCTTGAGTGCACCGGAGACAGCACTCAATCGGACAGTCATAGCATGACTGGAAAAGCATGAGCTCTTGCCGTCAGGGGCGCTATCGATTGGGATTGGTGCTTCTTGTACCTGCCGCAGCTGGCTTCACCATAGAAGAATGAGCAAGGACGTATCAGACGCTTGGTGGACGAAGGCCTTTGATGCCAGTTACGCCCAGCGTTATGCCCATCGCAATGATGATGCCGCGGCGGCAGAAATCGCTGGTATTATCTCCCGCCTGCGCCCCCCATCAGGGCCTATCATTGATGCCTGTTGTGGAGCAGGCCGCCATTTGCAGTATCTCCGCGAGTCCGGCTTTAAAGCCTGGGGTTTTGATTGGTCGTGGCCGTTGCTGGGAATGGCCGCAGAGCGCGATTTTTGTCGCCGCGCACTTGTACGCGCC
>REDP01000287.1 GCA_007693455.1 Planctomycetota bacterium
CCCTGGGTTGACTTCTGGCTTTTCCCCTATCCCAATAGCCGTGAACTCTGGCCGCAATTCCGTTCGCCCTTGATGTGGGACGTTTTTGCCATTTCGACCTATGCCACCACCTCGGCATTGTTCTGGTACCTTGGCATGATCCCCGACTTGGCGACCATTCGCGATCGTTCAAAGAATAAGCTGCAGCGCATGGTCTATTCGGTGCTGGCCATGGGCTGGAAGGGCAAAGCGACAAACTGGGTCCACTACGAGCGAGCTTACGCCCAATTTGCCTGGATTGCCACCCCGCTGGTGCTCTCGGTGCACTCCACGGTGTCCTTCGACTTCGCAACTTCCAAGGTGCCGGGTTGGCACACCACCATTTTCCCGCCCTATTTCGTAGCTGGTGCCATTTTCGGTGGCTTTGGTATGGTGGTTACCCTCTTGGTGCCCATGCGTAAAATGCTGCACCTCGAAAAATACATTACCATCAATCACCTTGAATTGTGTAATAAGATTATTCTCGCCACTTCGATGATTGTCGGCTACGCCTACGCGATGGAGTTCTTTGCCGCCTGGTTCTCTGAAGATCTGCCCGAACGGCATCAGTTCCTTTATCGCCTCGGCGGCGTGCATTCCTGGGTCTTCTGGACGATGACCTTATGTAACTGTGTCGCACCGCTCTTCTTCTGGTCAAAACGCGTACGACGAAGTTTGCTGGCGATGTGGATTATATCCGTATTCGTCAATATCGGGATGTGGTTTGAGCGCTTCAATATCTTCGTGCTGAGTTTAGAAAACGAATTTATTCCCGCTCGCTGGAGTTACTTCACCGGCACCGCCTTTGACTGGTTGGTGACCGCAGGCACCTTTGGCATCTTCTTCATGCTCTTCTTAGTCTTCTGTAAGTGGGCACCCACCATCGCCATCGCTGAGGTGAAGAGCGTGCTACCATGGCGCCACCACAGTGGTCCCCATGCCAAGGATGGCCATGCAGCGGCCAAACACTCAGAGCAAAAGCCAAGCGCAGAGAACGCCACCCCGGATCAGGAGGACGCACGATGACGATTCAAGATCGCCGCTCGGTGGTCGGCATCTTCCGCCATCCCGATAGTTGGATGGAGGCGGCCTCCTCTTTGCGCGCAACCGGGGTCAAGGGCCTCGAGGGCTGGGCTCCATTCCCGGTGCACGGCATGGAAAAGGCCCTTGGGCTTAAACGTTCGCTCATTGGCCGGCCGGTTTTAGCCATGCTGATTATCGGCGCGTTCCTCGGGTTTTTTATGCAGTACTGGATGATGAAGGTGGACTGGCCGATGAATCTCGGCGGTAAGCCCTACAATAGTTGGCCGCAGTACGTCGTGATTACCTTTGAGATGGGCATTCTCTGTGGTGCCTTGACCAACTTCATGCTTGCCTTGGCTACCAGCCAACTCAGCCCTCGCCTGCACAATCAGCTCTGGCGTGACGACCTCGGTGACGACGCCTTTGCCATCGCCATTCCCCTCCACGCAGCAAATCCTGGGGAACAGGAACTGCGACAACTGTTTGCCCGGCACGGAGCCGAGGAAATTGAGATCCATGATACGCAAGCTGATACCGTCGCCGACTTGGCTCGCGCGGCGCGTCAACGCGGCATTCAGCGAGGAGAACAGCATGCCTGATCGGATGCCCGGTTTCCTTGCCGCACTCCTTCTGTTTCTCGCCTTATTAAGCCTTGCTGGCTGCTTTGGCGGGGAAAAAACCAAGCGCGGCTTCAATTATATGCCTGATATGTATGATAGCCCTGCGCCCCAAGCACAGCAGGCCATGCGTATCGAAGAACGCGATGAACAGGGCAATCTGATCCGCATCCGCGAGGTTAGCGGAGCCTTGCCGCCGCCACCGGGATCGGTGTCGCGCAATCTCCATTATTCTCCCACCAGTGGTTCATGGATCGACGAAGAACATGCACGTTATGCAAATCCGCTACCGCGCACCACTGACACCCTGGTTCTCGGCCGCATTAAGTACGATGCTTACTGTGCCGTCTGTCACGGTCGCGATGGCAATGTTGCCAATAATTATCTCGGCGACAAATTTGCTGGCATTATCAGCCTCAATATTGATGCCGTCGAAGAGATGACCGATGGCCATATTTTTGATGTCATTACCCATGGGGTGCGCCGCATGCCTGGATATAAGGCGCAACTGATGCCAGATGAGCGCTGGGCGGTTATCCATTACATGCGGGTTTTGCAGGCCGCGACGAAACTCGACGACGACACTCGCCAACGCCTTTTAAACGATGAGCGCGCCGGCGTCTTTGACGCATTTACCCTGCCCCCAACCCCGGTACCCGAACACGAACGGGGCCGTTGGCCGGAGTTCAACCGTGAGTAGCCATGACGCTCAATTGACCACTGTTCCTAACCCTGGATTGCTTCAGGCCCCTCGGCTGCGCATGGCTTGCTGGCTTTTGGTGGCCATTGGCCTGGCTGGTTTCTTTGCGGCCTTGACGGGTGTCTTCCATGGCGGTACCTACCGTGCTTGGTCGAGTCTCCTGCAAGGCATGATGATTCCTGCCTCCATAACCTTTGGCGCCCTCTTTTTCATTGCCGTGCATTGGATTGTCGGGGCTGTATGGATCGTGCCCTTGCGCCGTTTGATGGAGGGTCTCACCACCGGGCTGCCGTTGATCGCTGTGGCCTTCCTGCTGATTGTGATTGCTGGTGGACGTGAACTTTATCCCTGGATTGCCCTGCAGGCAGGAACTCCAGAGCACTCTTCCCTGTTCCACATTAAGGGTGGTACCAAAGAACAGTACATGAACTGGACGCGCTTTGCGATTATGAATGGCGTCTTTATCGGGGTGTGGTTCCTCCTGCGTGATCGCCTCGTTGGCGGCAGTTTGCGTCAAGATCGAGAGGGGGGCGTGCTGATTAAAGAGCAAACTCCCTGGTCGATTGCATGGCTCATCTTTTTTGGTCTCAGCATGACCTTTTTCGTTTGGGACTTATTGCTGTCTCTGCACGTAAACTGGTTTTCAACCATGTGGGGTGTGTACGTCTTCACCTCGATGGTGCAAATTTTCCTCGCCGTCATGTTGCTGCTCATCGTTTGGCTACGCCGCGGGCCAATGAAAGACTTGGTGCCCAAGCATATTTTGCATGATATCAGCACCTGGATGGTGGGCTGGAGTTGCTTTTGTATCTACATCCTCTTCAGCCAGTACATGCTGATTTATTACGCCAATATGGATGAAGGCACCTTCTATTTCGTCAGCCGCACGCAAAATGGCTATGGCCTGCAACTGTGGGTGGAAGCCATTCTCCGCTGGCCGGTGCCCTTTCTATTGCTGATGAGTCAAAGCCGCCGGACCTGTCCCATCACCATTACCCTGGTGAGCGTATTGGTTTTAGCCGGCAACTGGCTTACCTTCAGCTGGATCATCATCCCTGCCTTTAGCCCCAATGTTTATCAAACTGCCTTCTGGGGTCCTGAGCTGATGGTTGGCGCTGGCTTCGTCGGAGCCACCATCCTGCTGGCTCTTAACTTCTGGCGTAAGCACGGCTTGGTGGCCAAGTAAGACCCCCGCCTGCTGCCTGCCATCAACGCGGAGCACCTCCACTGATGAACGCCTCACGCGCAACCTCTCATCCCCTCCTCTGGAGCCTAGTGCTGATTGCCTTTGTGGTGATCATTGCCTTTTATTTCCGTTTTTGGTTTCAGCGCGGTGAAGCTGTGGGCGTCACGCATCCCCGGCCAACCGGTGGAGCAGGCGTAGAAGTTCCAGACCACGCGGCCTTTATCGCCCGCCTTGATGAAGATGTTTTGGAACTGGGTCGCCAAGTCTATGAAGCCAATTGTGTGGTTTGTCATGGCCTTGATGGCATGGGCGGGGTGAATGGAGCCCGTCTGTTTCCAACCGAGGAATTCCGTAATGGGGCTGATCCCTGGAGCCAGTACCTCACCTTAAGCCGCGGATACAATCTGATGCCCGCCCAGCCCATGTTATCCACCGAGGAAAAACATGCGGTTACGCACTTTGTGCGCGAGCAGTTTCTCCGCGAACAGAATCCCTCGCAGTATACAGAGATTACCGAAGAGTATCTCGCCAATGGCCCCTGGCCGGCCCCTGGCGGTGCCGATGCCGAGGCTCCCCACCCCCATGGCCGCAATGCGCGCAAGGCCCTGACGATTCCCGTCAAGGCCGTAAGCGCTCAATTTACGGTTGCGGTTAGCCTGGGCCCGCAGGATCAATGGCGTCAATTAGTGGCAGGCATTCCCTTATCCGAGGCCGAACGCCAACAGTGGATGGGGCACCACCTCAGCCCCTGGGCCGCCCGTCAACTCCTCACGGCCCTCGCCGATGAAGACCCGGATGTCTTTGTTCAGACCGCCGGAGATCATTTGCCACCGATAAGCCTCCTGCCCGCCTCTCGGGTGCGCGCCATCCGCGAGCAACTACTCGACCAGGCACCCAGCAGTTTAGATCTCTAAACCTTTGCAATGGGGTTTTCCCGGCCCCTGGTTCCCCTGGCTTTCTTTGGCCCCACAATGTCTAGTGCACCGCCGTATCATTCACAGGTAATCGCTATGCTCAGCCGCCACTCATTTCTCATCCCCATCACCCTGGTGCTGGGCCTCTTCTTGGGCCTGCAAATGCCAGCCGGTGCCATGGAGGATTCTGATATAGCGCGCTTGGTGCATCTGCTCAATCCGGCCCAGGTCGGCGATGAGCACATTGCCACCACCAGCCCCTTTGTCGGCGAACCTGCCAGCGATATCGCCGCGGCGATCAAGCAGGGGACGTGGTTTAGCGTGCTGGTTTTTGCTCCTTTTTTGATTCTGCCGCAAATTCTTTTGGTGGTCGTCATCTTTAAATTCCGTGCCAGTAAGCGGCCCGGCCCGGCAGCTACCTTTACCCACAATACACGTTTGGAAATTCTTTGGACTGCCATCCCGGTTGTGGCCTTATTGGTTGTTGCGGTGCCGATTACCCGCTTACTTGACTACCAAGAAAGCCCTCCCCCCGCCATCGCCCGTGGGGTATCCCCGTTTACGGTTGAGGTGATCGGGCGACAGTATTCCTGGGTTTATAACTATCCAGATCTTGATTTGCGGGTGGCCATGTACACGGTTCGCGAGCTGCCAACCCCCATCACCGAGCGACCAGAAGGTGCCCCCCCGCGTGAGCGCTATAGCGCGGTGCAGGAATCGGTGGTTTTTCCCAAGTACAGCCCAGTCACCCTATTTTTGACCTCTCAAGACGTCAATCATGCCTGGTGGGTTCCCGCCTTCGCGGTCAAGAAAGACACCTTTGCCGATCGTTATACCCACACCTGGTTTACCCCCACCCGAGTGGGCTTTTACAAAGGCACCTGCGCCGAACTGTGCGGCGCCGACCACGGCATTATGAAGATCACTGCCACCGTGCTTGAGCCGGAAGATTTTCAGCGCTGGGTAAGCTTTAAACGGCATGAGCGCGATGCGCGAAGGGTGGTAGAGGCCCTGCGCGAAGGGGAGGGGGACGAAGCCTTCGCCGCCTTCGTCGCTGCTGGCGATAGCGCCGACCGCATAAACGCCCTGCGCTTTTGGCAGGCCTACGATGTGGCAATTCATACCACGCTATGGCATGAAGCGGCGACACGTCCCTTTGCTGGCGGCATCGACGCTGAAGAGCACCAGCAATTCCTCGCCCGTATATCCCAGCGTGAGCTGACCCTGCGCAGTCTCATCGATAATCACATACGTCGTCAAATCGAAACCCAAAGAGCTCCTCAGACCGAAGGAACCGATGCATGAGCCATGCCAATGCCCCTAGCTTGGAGGTCCGCCAGTACCGTGGCATTATGGACTGGATTACCACCGTCGATCACAAAAAGATCGGCCTCATGTATTTTTGGTTCGCCCTCATCATGGGTTTGGTTGGCGGTGGCTTTGCCGGGGCTATTCGCCTTCAGTTGATGGCCCCCGAGGCAGTGTGGGAAAATTTTAATGCCGCCCGCGTGGCCGGCAGCCTAGAGGCGAACTCGGCCTGGTTTGCCGATAATCGCCTGGCCTTCAATCGCATGACCACCATGCACGCCTCGGTTATGATTTTTACCGTCATTATCCCGGCCTTCGCCGCCTTCGCTAATTTTATTGTGCCACTGATGTTGGGCGCCCGCGATATGGCCTTCCCCAAGATGAATGCCTTTGCCTTCTGGTTATTGATTCCTGCCGGTCTTTTAATGATGGCAAGCTTTTTCGTCGAGGGAGGTGCTGCCGCTACCGGATGGACGGCCTATCCGCCACTGAGTCTCCAGGACGCCGGTAACCCTGGTCAGGACATGTGGGTTCTCGCTATCCATATGGCAGGGCTCTCATCCATCCTCGGTGCGATCAACTTCATTGTTACGATTAGTAATATGCGTGCCCCGGGTATGGGCTGGATGAAGCTTCCGCTCTTTGCTTGGGCCACCTACATTACCTCGATTATTCAGCTGATCGCCACCCCGGTGCTGGGTGCCGCGGTGACGATGATTCTTTTGGATCGCAACTTTGGCACCGGTTTCCTTGACACCACTCGCGGTGGAGATCCGGTACTCTACCAGCATATCTTCTGGTTCTACTCCCACCCGGCTGTCTACATTATGATTCTTCCCGGCTTTGGCGCGGTAAGCCATATTTTAGGCGCCTTTTCCCAGAAACGAGTCTTTGGCTATGTCGCCATGGTGGCCTCCATTGCTTCGATCGCCGTCCTTGGCTTTTTAGTATGGGCCCACCACATGTTTTCCGTTGGCATGCCGACCTGGGCCCAGGCCTTCTTCATGTACGCATCGATGGCCATTGCCCTGCCCACGGGCATTAAGATCTTCAGCTGGTTGGCCACTCTCTGGGGGGGCAAAATTCGCTTTACCACCGCGATGCTGTACTCCCTTGGGTTTATTAGCCTCTTTGTCCTTGGTGGCTTTGGTGGCCTGATCCTCGCCCTTGTGCCCATCGATATCCAACTCCACGACACCTATTTCGTGGTTGGCCACTTCCACTACACCCTGGTTGGTGGAAGTCTCATGCTGATTTTTGCCATGACCTACTATTGGTGGCCCAAGATGACGGGACGGTATCTCAATGAGCTCTGGGGGAAGATTGGTTTCGTCTTGATGTTCCTGGGTATTTTTATCGCCTTCGGAACCATGCACATTTCAGGCGCCCTTGGCATGGCCCGTCGCATTCCCATCTACCGTGAGGAATTCCTGGAGCTCAATCAGATTACCACCTTCGGCTATCTGCTAACCGCCATTGCCGCGCTCATTATCTTCCTCGGAATCTGCGCCAGCTATTTCCGTCGGCCCACCGCCAGCGGTGATGCCTGGGATGTCAACGATATTCAGCGCTCCTTCGAATGGGCCACCACCAGCCCACCCCCGGTATACAACTACGAGACTGTCCCGCCAATTCCCGTCACCGATCCCAAGCTTCATCCGATTGATGAAGATGCCATCGCTCGCGGAGAGAAGCCGTCCAGTCACCACTGAGCACACCCATGACCCAGCCCCATCCAACACCATCCGCAACCGAAGACCTCAGCCCTCTCCACCGCTCTCTGGTCTCGTGGATGGGGGTGCTCTTTGGTATGATCGTTCTCCTGATCGCGGTTGGCGGTTTTGTCCGCCTCACCGGATCTGGGCTCAGCATTCCTGAATGGCCATTTATCAATGGCAGCTTGCTGCCGCCCATGAGTGCCGAGGGTTGGGTGGTACTGAAGGAGGAGTTTGAGCGGGACCAAGAACGGCTTCAGGCAGCCATTGCGGCCGGCGCTGTTGGTATGGGCAGCCTTGGTCGTATTCCCGAAGACATGGCAGATTTCAAAGTCATGTTTTATATCGAATGGTCGCATCGGGCATTGGCATCGATCATTGGCCTCATTGCCATTGCCTGTCTTATCGTTGCGATGCGGCACAAGGTACTTTGGGCTCGGGGTGGGCAGCTGCTATCCACCATTGTCATTTTAATCATAGGACAGGCGATTCTCGGTGGCCTACTTGTGAAAAGCGGGACGAGTACGCAATTCCTATTTTTGCATTTAGGAACCGCCGCGATTATTCTTTCCCTGGTTGTATGGACATTACTGCGTCTCCTCCAACCGGCGCAAGAACCGAAGGTTGAGACGGCTACCGCCTATGCTCGACGTGGTTCTCGCCGCTGGCTGGTATTGGCCATGGGCATCACCTGGATACAGCTGGTCTTTGGCGCTTTGGTCGCGGGCAGCCGGGCCGGAGCGGCGGTGGTTTCTGATTGGCCACTGATGAATGGCGTCCTTGTCCCCAATCTTTGGAATGACCGCTTTGGCTTGTGGTGGAACCTTCTCGACAATGCCATTCTCCTGCAATGGGTCCATCGCTGGTTTGCTTGGGTGGTGGTTGCCGTAATCGCCATCGCCTTCATTGCCGTGGTGCGCTCTCCGGCGGGCATACGTCAGCGCATGGCTGCCCATTTGGTAATGGGCCTATTGGCGACACAGATGATTCTAGGGGTGATGAATGTCTTTGCCGGCGGCGTAAATACCTTTATCGCCCTAGCTCATCTGGTAACCGGCATGCTTCTCCTGGTGTCCTTGGTTGCGGTCTATCACGATGCTCGCCATGAGCAGCCAGCGCCATTAGGCGAGACAACTCCGGCGGTGAATCGCCTGCGTGCGGCGGAGCGGGCATGAGTCTCATCAATGACCTTATGGTGCTCACCAAATTCCGCATCAATGCCCTCGCGGTATTTACCGGCTATGCGGCGGTGGTGGTCCACGGTGCCCATGCCACTGACTGGTCTATCCTTTTGCCGGTTATGCTTGCCCTCTTGTTTACCGGTGGCTGCGCCAATACCCTGAATCAAGTCTTTGAGGTGCGCAAAGACGCCCTTATGTATCGCACCCGCAAACGTCGTCCTCTGCCCGATGGGCGGATCAGCATTCGCGTCGCATGGTTTATCGCCATGAGTCAACTCCTGGCGGCGGTTGCCATTCAATTATTCATGTTTAACAGTTGGTTAGCGGTGGCCGGCACCGTTTTCACCATTCTGTATTACAGTTTTTTCTACACCCTCTTTTTGAAACCTCGCCATCACCTGAACATCGTTATCGGTGGCGTTCCCGGGGCCATGGGGCCGATTATTGCCTGGTCGATGATCACCGGCAACCTTGCCGCTTGGGAACCGTGGTTTATGTTTGCCCTAGTCTTTCTCTGGACGCCACCCCATGCCTGGGCCTTGGCGATTAAACTGCGCGAAGATTATGCCCGGGCCAATATCCCCATGCTGCCGGTGGTCAAAGGAGTCGATGAAACGACGCGCCAAATCTTTTTCTATACCATTGTCTTGGTTGCAGCGAGTTTGGCCGGTCCCTTGCTTAGCGATTCGCTGCGGGCGGGCCCCATATATATTAGCTTGGCGGTGGCAGGGGGCCTCATCTTTTTAGCCTGGACTTGGCGTTTATGGAAGCACCGACCGGTAATTCCGACCATGCCTCTATTTACCTACACCCTACTCTACATCTCGGCCCTCTTTGCCGGCCTAGTGGCAGATGCTCTTATTTTTGTAAAGGTGCCTGTCCTATGAGTACCAAGATGCCCCAACCTGTGCCTGCCAGCAATGACCGCAGCCAAACTGGCCGCCGTAATCTTCGCCTGGGATTAAAACTGGGTGCCCTAGCGGTTTTCATGGTCTGTTTTACCACCGTTCTCTGGTGGACGGCAGGCATTCTTTGTGACTGGGCGGGGATTGGACTCAACCCCAATAGCCAGCCCCGCACGGAAATTCGTATGCAAATTGTCGAACCGCCGGTGGAGATGGGGCGTCCATAATGCTTAGCACGCGCTCCCTCATTGCCTTTATTCTCCTCGCCACCGTTATTTTAGGCGGTGCAGGTGTTCTTGGATGGCGCTTGCTCGCTAATCACGGCCTGCTGCCTGAGGATCAGATTGATGAAACACGCCGGGTTCAGGTAATATTCCAAAGCCAGGTACTTGGCGGCCTACCGGTGCGATTTAGCCCCACCGAGCGCATTCAATGGGTTACCCCAGGCAGGGATGT
>REDP01000230.1 GCA_007693455.1 Planctomycetota bacterium
GCTGCTGATTAGGAACTCCGTAGGCTTTCTGGCAAAGGACGTGCAAGGAGGGGTAGGCTGAGGGCTGTTGCAATAAACGGAATGAGCGCAAGGCCACAGATTGCCCCCCAAGCCAGTGCCCAGCCATCAACAGCCAGAGGCAGCGTGCCACTGGCCAAGGGGAGTTGCCATTGATCAAGGAGCAGCAAGGCCAAAACGATTCCCAGGGCGCCGCCAAAAGTGGCGAGGAGAAAGTGCTCAGCAAAAACCAGCCCGAGCAGGGTGCGGCTACTCACCCCGATGGCGCGTAGGCAAGCAAACTCGCAACTCCGTCCAGCCAGCGCTGCCGCAACTGTCGTGGTGGCCCCCACCAAAGCAGCGACCAGGGCCAGGACTGCCGCAGCTACGGCAATGCTGCGCAAGGGGCGATGCACCGCAGAAAGGTCACGAAGATAATCGGCTTCACTGAGCACCATAAGTTCAAGATCAGCTCGGCGCAGACTCAGGAGGTCCACGGCCCCGGCAGCCTCTCCACTGTCCACGCGCAGGATACTGGGTCCATCGCGGCGGGTGAGGGCAAGGGCTGCATCACGCGGCATCCACACTTCACTGCCCTCCAAGTGGCCCTGTGCACGAAAGTGCCCACTCACGAGAAATACTTCCCCATCAAGGGTAATCTCAGCACCAACAGCCATGGTGGCAGGGGAAACCCCGATGGCTGCGGCGGCGTGCGACCCAACCAGCACTTCGCCATGCTGGGGCATGCGGCCAGTAATCAGGCGTGCCCCAGGAAGTAATGCCCAAGTTGCGGGATCGATTCCGCGAACCACCACTTGCCGTGGACTGCTCGTGGCGGTGGCGAAGCCTGCGTGATGGACGACCTCGGCAGCAATCAGTGGGCTGCCATCCCGTTGCTGGGAAAGCCCGGGCAGGGCCGCAACCGCACTCAGCGCTTGTGGACTAAGGAGTGAACGTTCAGGACTTCCCTCCGAACTGAGGCTCATTACCAGTGCAACCTGCTCGCTACCAGCCTGCTGGAGGCCACGCCCTAAAGCATGGTGAATGCCCGCCGCGGCGCAGACCAGGCCTGTAATCAGCAGAACCACCAGTATCAACTGCAGACTCCGTAGGGGACTGCGCAGGGTATTGCGCACGGCCAATTCCATCCATGCCGTCATACTGCTGCTCCAGCATTGCGCAGAAGGTGTGCCAGCTGCATGCGTGCTGCCTGATAGGCTGGCAGAGCTGCCGCGGCAAGGCCCAGGCCAATGCCCGCAATAAAGGTGAAGACCATGCCACGGTCGCCGCGTAGGTGTAGACTCCATCCTTCGCTGGCAATGCCTGGTGGATGCCACCACATAAGGAAGGCCATGCCACCCACGCCCAAGGCTGCCCCTGTTGCTGCCAGGAGGCAGCTTTCACTGATCACGAGAAGAGCCCGCTGAGATCCTGAAAACCCCACCGCAGCTAATACGGCCATAGAGCGTCGTCGTGCCCGTAAGCCCAAAATCAGTGCATTGGCTACCAACAAGGCTACCGCCAGAGCTGCCGCAAGGGCCAGGTAGCGAGTTGCTTGGGTAAGCGTGAGCAGATCGCGAGCGGCTGCCGCCATGGCGGCACGGTTGCTCCGGGAGCTAGTCGCGATGCCCAGGCTGGCATGGTGTTGATCAATGGCCTGGGCCACATCGGCAGCCTGCGCGTGGGCTTCGAGCTGTACTTCAAAGGCGGTTACCAAGCCCTCACCACGACCAGGAAGAGCGCGTTGCAGATGCTCGAGGGGAACGCGAATGTGTTCGTGGTCGATGGCTGACGGTCCCTGAATGATGGTGGTGACTACCAGGGTCAGACCGCCAACGCTCAAGGTGTCGCCAAGGCCAAGGCCGCGCCGCCGCGCCGCTGCCACACCCACAGCCGCTGCATCGGTGCGTTCGCGCCAGTCGTACCAGGAGCCGGCGACCAGTTCTAAATCATCACCAGGATTATCGGCGGGCACCCCCCGTAGTACCATCACATCAAGAGCCGTGCCACAGTGACTGGGGATAACGCGCACGGGTCGTACCCCAGCAACACCGGCAATGGTGGTGGTTTCGCTGGCTAGGTGTAACGGGATCCAACTGGTGAGAGGGCAGTGGCGATGGGCTTGCATGACAACCAGTCGCTGCTGGCCATCATCCAGGGCGCGCCGCATGGCCTGATCCAAACTCACCACGGCAGTAACCACAGCCATACCCGCAGCCACCGCGAGAACGGTCAGACAACTGCGCACGGGCGTTCCCCACACCTGCCGCCAGGCCAGCCACACGAGTGCTATCGATGTTCGTATCATGAAAGCACCCGCTCCTGCAGCTGTCCTTGCACTAAATGGTAACATTGGTCGGCGCTTCGTGCGGCACCTTCATCATGGGTTACCATAAGCACACTGCGGCCCCACTGGTCAACCAGATCACGCAACAGTGCCAGAATATGGGCACCAGTGTCACTATCCAAATCCCCCGTGGGTTCATCGCCGATAATCAATGGTGCTTCGGCGACTAAGGCGCGGGCAATAGCCACGCGTTGTTCCTGCCCTCCAGAGAGCTGTCGAGGCAGGTGCTCGGCGCGGTCGGCAAGACCAACAATATCCAGCGCAGCATGGGCACGACGACGGCGTTCTCGGCGGTTCATTGCCTGGAGGAGCAAGGGCACTTCCACATTCTCCACCGCAGTGAGCACTGGCAGGAGATGATGCTGCTGAAAGACGCAGCCAATATGCTTGGCTCGCCAGGCGGGGAGGCGCCGACGCGGTAGGGCCATAATATCCTCCCCGCACACTCGCAGTTGCCCCTGATCAGGTCGATCAATGCCGCACAGGCAGTGGAGCAGGGTTGTTTTACCACTCCCCGATGGCCCCATCAAAGCGGTAAAGGAGCGTTCAGGAATGCTTATCTGCAAGTCCGCAAATGGGGTAATGGTTTCGGGTCCCCGGCGAAAGGATTTACGCAGTTGTTGACCGCTAATAATCATCTGTTTTTCCATAGTATTGTGCCTTGCGTATAAGGGGGCAGAAGTGGCTATATGGATCATGCTCATGGCTGTTGCATGGGGTGGGGGTTGACCCGCAAGCCACTGCGGGCCTGGGGCCAGTGGTCATGAACAATGAGATCCCCTGCCTTGAGTCCGCGTACCAGCCAATGCTGTTCGTGCCGTTCGATAATCTCCACTGCGACTTGGCGCAGACGATGTTCGGTATCCACCTTCCACCACATGAAGTCTGGGTGATCAGCGGCTTCGAGCGGGGGAATGGTGGTGAGATCATCATTGCTGGTTGTTGCTTCATCCTGGCTGGAATCTATGGCCTGCGCGTTTCCCACGGCAATGCGCGCACGAATGAGCATTTCAGGGGTAAGGGCGCTGGGGGCAGGTTGTTCCAAGGTGAGGTAGAGGCGCAGAGTGCCGCGGCTGCGATCGGCCTGACCATGGCGGGAGTGCACCTGAGCCACCAGTTCGGTATCGGGGAGGACATCGCAGCGAATGCGAGCTGCTGCACCATCACGGATATCTGCCACCGAGGAAAGTGGTACATCAACGACTGCGGCTAATTGCTGGGGCTCATAGACAAGAGCCACACTGGCTCCGTCATGCTCCTCATCACTGTGTAGCCATTGCCCAGGCTGGACCAGGACGTCGGCCACCACGCCATCAATGGGGCTACGGACACTATGCTCTTCCACTTCCCAGGATCGCTGACGCATATGACTATGGCGCGCCTCGTGCTCAGCCAGGGCACGGCTATGGCCAGCCTGGGCGATACTCCTGCGCGCCTCAGCCTGCGCCAGGGCGGCGCCAGCCGCCTCCACTGCCGCCTGAGCTGCCGCCATTTCTAGGCTGAGATCTTGACGCCGCGCATCCGAAACCGATGTACCACCGGCCTCAACTCGTTGTAGCTGAAGCTCCACGGCATCGTGGCGATACTGGGCTTGGCTATATTCGGCACGAAGCTGGCGTAGGGCTGCCTCCTCAAGGGCAATCGTATGGCGGCTGCTTGCCACCACCGCCAAGGCCGCAGCCTCCTCTGCTAGGGCCTGATCCAATCGCAGTTGCGCCGCGCGTGGGTCAAGACGGGCAAGGACCTCGCCCTTGCGCACCTGCTGCCCAGGCTGAATAAGGAGTTCCTGTACCGTGCCAGACACCTGTGCGCTGGCGCTCACCATATGAGGCCACGCCACCATCCAGCCACTGGCGGGGAGCCACTGCTGCGGTTCTGTAGAGGATGAACGTGGTCCAGTACTGGCCCCTGCAAGCGGCAGGGCTCGCACTACCGATACCTCAGGCACTGGCCACCAGCGCTCGCGGCTGAGCCATGCCACCAGGAGGGCTATGGTCACCAGAATAAGTAGGGTAAGCGGCAGAAGCGAACGCTGCCGCGGTACGGCGCTGGACGGCGATGCCGCAGCAAAGAGTTCGCCGCCGGACACAGGAGAAGAATTCGTCATATGACGCATGTTCCACGAAGAAGGAGTACGCACATCACCCATAACGCAGCTGCCACAAGCGCAGGTACGCAGGGGTTGTATCGCAGATCGCTGGAGATTTTCCTGGGGTTACTAGTCAAATAGTCGTAATGCTATGTTGACGTAGCTGTTCGGCCAGGCTGCAGGTCTTTTACCATGTGCGGGAAATGAGAGACAACATGCGCCGAGCTTAAATCAGGAGGCAGTGAGGCCGCAACTGATGGGGTGTTTTCTGCCACGAAGACCATGCTGGCTGGGGGCCTTGGCGAGGTATTCCCAGGCGCTTCACCGACTGCCATGCCCCAGAAGCCAGAGCCACATCGCCCGAAGTACTGCTAGGGGTAATGGTAGGATGCTGAATGTCACTGCTGACGCAGGATGTCCCACAGCCTTCAGGACTTGGGGCCGGTGGAGGACAGCTGCGCGTGCAGCAGGTCTGGCAGGTATCGGCATCGTGCATCGCAGGGCTGCCCTGGCTCTGCCAAGCATTCCAGGCCGAGCGACAGAGATCGGCGCAAGGAAACACAGGGGTTAGGAGTGCAAGGATACACGCCACCGCCAAATATTGCTGCATGAAACGCCATCGCATAGGGAGACATTAGAATGCTCAGCAAAAAAATTCTAGCGCCAACTGGCCATAATCCAGGGCGGCTCAAAGCTTACCCCCGGGACCGCCGATCTCCTGATCGGCCTGCAAAAACGATCTGAATAGGGCGCTTTTTGCGTTAAAAGCATGCACCGCGAAGCGGAAATTCCTTACCCAAGGTGAGCTTTCAGTCGCCCTGGGTCATAATCATGCTCGCGAGCATGGATAAAAATTCTTATGCGGATGCCCGTGCTTACTTCCCCACTTGATCAATAAGAGCTTGGAAGCGCTGGCGCAACTCAGGGTCCTGCATTTCCCGGCGAGCAGCCTGAAGATTGTCGCGCAATTGCTTAACCGCGGAGGAGTCAATGGTTCTCCCAGCTTCCCGTGCGGCCTCAAGGCTGCGTACCCCATCACTGGCTTGGGCGAGGGCATTGGCCTGTTCAAGCCATTCGCCCACCACGGTGCCGCGCCACTCTCGCTGGGCCTCGCGCATGACGCTGGCGATAGTGCGGCGGTCACCATCGTCGATAGCAGCTAAAACCTCGGCTTTGCTCGCCGCCACTTCATTGGCAATATCGGCGGTGAGGGCTTCAATTCGTTCTTGTCGTGGGCGGTCGAGTGTAAGCTGCTGGCTGGCCGCCCATAAAGCGAGGAGGGGGCGACGACGGCGTTGGGCACTGCGTTCATCGTCGGGGATGGCATCAACTTGAGCGAGCAGGCGATCAGCAGCAGCCAAATCCTCTGCTGGTGGTACCGCCCAAGAGAAATGCACATTCTCAGAACCTGCGGGAATTTCTTTGGCGGCAGTAAGATCACCAACCGTAATGGTGACCGTGGCGGCGTTGGTATGGGGGAGTTTGAGGGTATAGCCCCCACTGCGCCAGGTGGTCACGCTGACCGCACCGTCATCGGTAGCGACAACAGCCTCAGCTATTTCTTCCCCAACATCAAAGAATCCGTTGCGGTTGCGATCATGATAGACAACGCCACCCACGAAGCGCCCATCCATAGTGCCAAGTTTATGGGTAACCGAAAAGCGATTACCATGGGGTACTGCCGATGCGCCAACCACATTAAAGCGGCTATTCACCATGTTCATGCGATGGCCGCGGCCATTTTGCATGCCGCCGGGTCCGCCAGGGCCAAAATCAATAATAAAGCCAGCATGGGACTCCCATGCATTACCAGCTTCACGAAACGCATTTTCCGCGCCAGGGTTCCCAGAAAAGCCCACATGACGGAGGCGGTCGGAAAAACTGCGGCCAGTAAAGCCAGGGTTGCCCTCTTTTTGATTATGCCCGACCATATTATTGACAATCATATAGTGAGAATGCTGCCGTGCGGCTTTGAGGGCGACGAGATCAATGACTAATGGCGGGGCAGGGGTGAGCTCATCCATCTCTTCGCGAAACATCTCGCGGTCCACGGTAAAATTGCGCTGCGACCAGAAAAAACCAGGTAAGCCATCGGCGCGGTTGAGGATAATGGTCCCTTCCCGCACGGGGTTGGCACGATAGCGATTCATTAATTCAACGATGAGCACTTCTTCGGCAGTAGGTTCGGGGTGCGGTGCTTGGTAGACCTGTTCATCAGCATAAAGGCTGAATACCATACCTAAAACACCGATGAAAGTCATAGCCCGCATATCAACTCTCCTACGACGATGCCACATTATGCAGCATCTAAACCCAGTAACTCAATGAGCGCCTGGGCTTGCGGTTCGCGGCCGCGGAAGCTGGTGAATACCTGCATGGGATGAACGCTGCCACCAAGTGCGAGAATGGTATCGCGAAAGCGTTTGGCGGTTGTGCGTAGGGCCTGGGGATCATCAAGATCGGCCTCCACAAAGGCTCCCCAGGCATCAGCAGCCAACACCTCTGCCCATTTGTACGAATAGTAGCCCGCGGCGTAGCCCCCAGCAAAAATATGGGCAAATCCACAAAGGAAACGATCGTAGGGCTCTGGCGGCAGGGGGAGTGTTGCTTGCATAATACGATGCTGCACAGCAATGGCATCATCGTCATTGTCGGGAAGAAACCCCTCATGTAAGCGTAAATCGATGCGGGCAAAGGTGAGCTGGCGTAGGGTCATTATTCCCTGATTAAAACAGCGCGCCTCCAGAACCCGCTCCATCATTGCTTTGGGCAAGGGACTGCCATCGACATAATGTCCGCTAATGCGCCGCAGGGTGGGAGGGTGGTAACACCATTGTTCGAGGAATTGACTAGGTAATTCAACCGCATCCCATTCCACATTATTGATTCCTGAAGAAAGACTGCAATCGACGGTGGTAAGCATGTGCTGCAGGCCATGTCCGCATTCGTGAAAGAGGGTCTCCACCTCGCGGAAGGAGAGCAAGCTGACACCCTGATCATCGGGAGCCGCAACGTTGGTGGCAAGAACTGCAACGGGTATGCGTACGCCTTGGGTGCGCATGCCCCCAGGAAGGTGGTTAGAGCGGCTGATGAGACCATTCATCCAGGCCCCTGAGCGCTTTGATCCAGGACGAGCGAAGCTATCAAGATAAAACGCGGCACGGACCGCTCCCTGATCATCAAGCACATGGAAAAAGCGCACCTGATCATGCCATACAGGCGCTTGGCCATCGGCGGCGACAATGCGTACGGCAAAGATATCCTCAAGAAAGGCAAAAAGTCCGTCCAAGACGCGCTGGGCAGGAAACCACGCCCGCAGGGCTTCCTCGTCCAGCTGCAAGCGCTGCTCGCGCAGGCGCTCACTGTAATAGGCAAGGTCCCAGGCGTGGAGCCCCTCATCAATGCCGTCATTGGCGGCAAGGGTTCGCATGGCCGCCATATCACGGTCGGCAATGGGGCGAGCGGCAGCCTCCAATTGATCCAAGAGCGTGTCAATGGCGGCAACATCAGGAGCCATTTTTCCATCCAGGCTCAAAGCAGCATAGGAGGGGAAGCCTAAGAGTTGGGCAAGTTCTTGACGCAGGTGGAGGATGCGCCGAATAAGTGGTCGGTTATCATGTTCGTCACTGCAGGCGCGGGTGGTGGCGGCCTGGTGGATACGCGCACGGAGACTACGATTGCGGCAGTGTTGCAGTACTGGTTGCAGACAGGGGGCATCCACGGTAAGCGTCCATGGCCCATCTTCTGCAGTGGCTTCATTTTCACCATCTTCAACGGCATTACGAGCCAGCATAGCCAAAACCCGAGGCGGTAAGCCATCGAGCTCCTCACGTTGGTGAATGGTATGGCGCCAGGCCTTAGTACTGTCGAGGAGATGGTTGGAGAAATCTGTGCTCAGCTGGGCTAGTTCTTGGCGCAGACTGCGTGCACGTTCACGCTGTTCATCGGGAAGGGCAACGCCACCGTGAATAAACCCACGCAGTTCGCTCTCGAAAAGGCGCTGCAGTATGCGGTTATCGCTAGGAATGTGCTGCTGAGCCCGGCGCAGGGCCTCGTAGAGGGGCCGTGATTGCGACATGCGGCTGTGGAATGCCACCACCTGGGACTGCATCTGAGCATGAGCCGCACGCAGTTCTGGGGTATTCTGAACCGATAAGAGATGGGTGACCGTGCCCCAGCTGCGCCCCAAACCATCGCCGAGGCGCTCTAGGGCCGCCAAGATGGCTCCAGGCTGCTCAGGTGCATCTTCCTCCAGTTGGGTGAGCTGTTGCTCGGCAGCGGCGAGACGCGCGCTTATGGCTGGTTCCACATGCTCAGGCCGCACTGCGGCGTAGTCCATGAGTGTGTCATCATTGAGGAGTGGGTTGTGAGCGTCAACAGAATGGGTCATGTTTGTGGGCTTCCTTCAAGGGCAGCACGTACTACTTGCAAGACTTGGCGTTGGGCGGTAATACGATCAAGCCAATGACGGTTTTGCACCTTGCCGGTGAGGAGGTCGAGGCGTTGCCCGCAATCTCGTAAATCAGCCTCAGTAAGGCGGTGGAAGGTGGTGCGCAGACTGGGCAGGGCTGCTTGCCATTGCTCATCGGAAAGGGTGTTAATGCCGACCATGGGAACTCCTCACAGGGATGTGCTTCCAGTGTAATGTACAGGAAAGCGATAGTATGGTGACGCTGTTGTCAGGGGAAGCTTTAGTGTGTACCAGCGCACCATGGCGTAGGCGCGTATCGTGGGCTCAAGGGCGGTCAGGGTACGCCTAAGTATTTATGCAATTGCAAACTGAGGCGGCAGCCATGGCGATAACATAAATCGAGACAGCGTTGCAGATTTGCATCATACGATGCGCCAGAAGGGCCATTGTCTGGACATACTGGCTGCACGAATACAGGAGCAGAACCGCCAATGGCCTGTTCCAGAAAGGCTTCTTGGGCAGGAATCAGGATTTTCCAGGCATCGGGCTCTACTACGATGGGCTGGGCGACAATAGCCTTGGGAGAGCAAATAACGCTCACCTTCGCAGGCATGGGCCATGGTGTTGGACGCGTGCCATTGGTCTCAATGTCAATCCAGTGAAAAAGCTTGTCCAGGCGAAACAATAAAGGGCTATCCACTTGCAAGAGCGGCTCGCCGCCGCTAATAACCAAGCCCAGTCGCCGAACCTCTCCACGTAACTGCAGAAGTCTTTGGCAGATATCATCAATGGTATAGGCTTCACCGCCACGGAAATCAGTGTCGCAATATGGACAAGCCGAATTGGCTCGCGTCTCCGGCCGCCCATCCCAGGCATTACAACCAGCAAAGCGCAAAAACACACACGGCTGACCCTGATGCGGACCTTCCCCCTGAATAGTAGGGCCAAAGCACTCTTTCACCTGATACACACGAGACATACCACAGTAGACCTCCCCCACCCCCCATAGCAAGCCCAACAATGGGGACAGGCTAATTGACCATTGACTGCCCGATCATTGGGCACACACTCCTTATCATGCGCCAAGCTCGTTCGCATCAGTTTGATCCCTCGTCTCCGCCATGGCTGC